>CAZJNX010000100.1:0-17320 GCA_964547415.1 uncultured Hyphomicrobiales bacterium | reverse complement strand
GCCGGGGAAGGGCGGCTCTGCCGGGGAAGGGCGGCTCTGCCGGCAAGGGCGGCTCTGCCGGGCAAGGGCGGCTCTGCCGGGCTTGCCTCCGCAACGGATGGGGCGCCCGCGGCGGGGGGCACTGCACCGCCGCGGGATCATCGCCTTCAGGGCCGAGGGCCAGGCGCCCGGGGGCGACCGCGGGCGGCGCGGCGGGACGGCAACCCCGCTTCGGCCCCCGACCGGCGGGACGACACCTATGCGGCGGCGACGCCGGAGCGGTCCGTCCAAGACGATCGGTGGCGACGGCCGTGCGCGAGGACCGGGCGCTTCTCGCCGTGCCGCGCGGCTCGAGACCGAGAATGCGGGGACTGCCGCCGTTGGCCCGGTGCTTGCTTGGCCTCCCCCGGGGGAGAGAGGAACGCCAGGATGACGGTGGAGACGATGACCGGAACCGCGGCCGGGCGGGCAAGGGACCTGCCGGCCGCGGGCTGGAAGCGGATCGGGATGATCGTTCCGTCCTCCAACACGGTGCTCGAGCCGGTGACGGGCGCGATGCTCGCCGACCTCGGTGGCGCGGCGACCGCCCACTTCGCGCGGCTGCCGGTGACCGAGATCTCGCTCTCGGAGCGCTCGCGCAGCCAGTTCACGCCGGCGCGGGCGGTGGAGGCGGCGACCGCCCTCGCCGAGGCGAGGCCCGACGTGATCGCCTGGAACGGCACCTCGGCGAGCTGGCTCGGCATCGAGACCGACGAGGCCCTCGCCACCGCCGTCGCCGACGCCACCGGCGTGCCGGCCACCACCACGACCCTCGCCTACCATGAGGCGTTCGCCGCCCTCGGCGTTCGCCGCCTCGGCGTCGTGACCCCGTACCTGTCGGAGATCCAGGAGCGGATCCTCGCCGAATACGCCCGTCACGGGATCGAGGTGGTCGCCGACAGGCGGCTCGAGGACCCGGGCAACTTCTCCTTCGCCGAGTATTCGCCCGCCCTCGTCGGCGACCTCGTGCGCGAGGCGGCGGCGGCCCGGCCCGACGCCGTCGCCATCGTGTGCACCAACTTCCGCGGACAGGAGGAGGCGGCCGCCATCGAGCGGGAGGCCGGCGTCACCGTCCTCGATTCCGTGGCCGTCACCCTGTGGGGCGCGCTTCGCCACGCCGGCCTCGACCCGGCCCCGCTCGCCCGTCACGGGCGCCTGTTCGCGTGTCGCTGACGGATGGGCTGCGCACCGTCCCCTCCGCCTTCCCTCTCGCGTGGCGCGTCCGTCCGCTCCCGCCGCCCCCGCCCCGGGCGCTTCACCGCTCGCGTCGAAGGATCCGGCTGGCCATGCCGCCCCCTTCGAGGGCCGGACCGCGGCAGGGGAGGAGCGGGACCGCGGGCCGTCCGCCCGCAGCACGGCGCCTGCCGGCCGGCCCGGTGCCCCGCCGCCGACGGCACCGCCGAAGACCGGGAAAGGCCATGATCACCGTCATCCGCAACCTCGACGTCGCGATCGCCTGGGACGGCGCGGCGGGCCGCCATGCCTACGCACGCGGCATCGACGTCGCCTTCGAGGGCGACACCCTCGTCCACGTGGGAAAGGACTACCGCCCGCCGGAGGGCGCCGCGACGCGCGAGGTCGACGGGCGCGGCCTCATGGCGATGCCGGGCCTCGTCGACGCCCACAGCCATCCGACGTCGGAGCCGTTCCTCCGCGGCCTCACGGAAGAGCGCAAGAGCCGGCAGTTCTTCATGTCGACGCTCTACGAGTTCATCCAGCTCGTCGGCCGCTCGCCCCGCACCGCCACGCTCGCCGAGATGGAAAAGGGGGGCGTGGCCGCCCACCTCGCCCACGACGAGGGGGCCCGCCGCGCCGCCGCGCGCCTTGCCATCCACGAGATGCTGAAGAGCGGCGTCACCACCGTGATGGACTACTCGCCGATGCGCCCCGCCTGGGTGGAGGACATCGCCGCCATCGGCATCCGCACCGTGTTCGCGCCCTCCTTCCGCTCCGGCACCTGGTACACGCCGAACGGGCGGGAGGTCCTGTACGACTGGGACGAGGCGGCGGGCCTGCGCGCCTTCGCCGAGGCCATGGCCTTCCTCGACGGCATCGCCGCGGCGGACAACCCGCTCTTTTCCGGCCTCGTCGCCTGCGGCCAGATCGACACCTGCACGGCGGACCTCATCCGCGCCGCCCACGACGAGGCCGTCCGCCGGAACCTTCCCATGACGATCCACGCCTCCCAGAGCGTCGTGGAGTTCCGCGAGATGATGCGCCGCCACGGCATGACGCCGCTCGCCTGGCTCGAAAGCCTCGGCGTCCTCGACCGGCACATGACCATCGGCCACGCCATCTTCATCGACGAGCATTCCTGGATCCGCTGGCCCGACCAGGAGGACCTCGACCGCCTCGCGACGAGCGGCGCCTCCGTCGCCCACTGCCCCAACCAGTTCGCCCGCGGCGGCGTCACCCTCGAGTGGCTCGCCCGCTACGTGAAGCGGGGCGTCAACGTGTGCATCGGCACCGACACCTTCCCCCACAACATGCTCGACGAGATGCGCTGGGCGGCGATCCTCGCCAAGGTGGCCGCCCGGGACGTGGACGGCGCGTCCGCCGGCCTCGTCCTCGACTGCGCGACGACGGGCGGGGCGAAGGCCCTCTTCCGGGACGACATCGGCCGCCTCGCGCCCGGCGCGAAGGCCGACGTCGTCCTCGTCGACCTCGCCCATCCCATGATGCAGCCCCCCCGGGACCCGCTGCGGGGGCTGATCTTCTCCGCCCAGGACCGGGCGGTCCGGGACGTCTACGTGGGCGGCCGGCAGCTGGTGGCGGACGGCGAGGTCGCGACCATCGACGTGGAGGAGGCCTCGGCCACCCTCGCGGCCGGCCAGGCGCGGGGGCTCGAGGACGTGCCGAAGCGGGACTGGGCGGGGCGGACGGCCGGGGAGGCCTTCCCGCTCGCGCTGCCGGAAATCTGAACGACGGGATCGAAGAGAAAGGGAACGGGCGATGGCGACGAGGACGCTGACGGGGGCGCGGGCCCTCCTTGGGGAGGAGGCGCGGCCGAGCGAGGGCGCGGTCGACATCGTGGTGGACGGGCGCACCATCCGCGAGATCCGCCCCGCGGGCGTGGCCGAGCCGGAGGGGGAGCGGATCGACTGCGCCGGCCTCCTCTTGACGCCCGGGCTCATCAACGGCCACCACCACAGCCACGAGCACTACTACAAGGGGCGCAAGGACAACATGCCCCTGGAGCTGTGGATGAACTACGTCCGCCCGCTCCGCCCGATCGAGTACACCCCGCGGCAGGTCTACCTGCGCACCATGGTCGGCGCGCTCGAGGCGGTGCGCACAGGCACGACGACCATGTGCGACGACCTCAACGTCTCGCCGCGCATCCGCGAGGACTGGGTGGAGGCGGCCTTCCAGGCCTACGAGGACGTCGGCATCCGCGCCCTCGTCGGCATCACCCTGTTCGACAAGCCCTTCTTCCGCGCCGTTCCCTTCGTGGACGAGGAGTTCCCGAAGGAGCTCCTCGCCGAGCTCGACGGAACGAAGATGTACTCGGGCGACGAGCTCCTCGCCTTCGCCACGAAGCTCGCCCGGGAGCGGAACCCGAGGGAGAACCGCGTCGGCTACATCGCCGCCCCGTCCGCGCCGCAGCGCTGTTCGCCCGAGTTCATCAAGGCCGTCCGCAAGATGGCGGACGACCACGACGTCCCCGTCATGATGCACGTGCAGGAGACGCGCATGCAGGTGGTGACCGGCCAGCTCTGGTACGGCACCACCATGATCGAGTACCTCGACAGCCTCGGCTTCATGAAGCCGAACACCCAGTTCATCCACGCCGTCTGGCTGAACCCGCGGGAGCTCGACCTCATCGCGAAGCGCGGGGTGACGATCCAGCACAACCCGACCAGCAACCTGAAGGTGGGCTCCGGCCTCATCCCGCTCCGGGCGGTTCTCGACGCGGGGATCAACGTCTCCCTCGGGACCGACGGCTGCGGGTCCATCGAGAACGTGGACATGCAGCTCGTCCTCGTCACGGGCGCGCTCCTCCAGAAGCTGAGGGGCGACCACACCCGCTGGACGGGCGCGAGCGAGATGTACCGGGCGGGGACCCTCGGCGGGGCGAAGGCGCTCGGGCGGGAAGGCGAGCTCGGCGCCATCTCGCCGGGGTACGTCGCCGACCTCACGGGCTACCGGCTCGACGCCCTCGCCTTCACGCCGCTCAACGACCCGGTGAACCAGCTCGTCTACTCCGCGAGCCGGGCGGACGTTTCCTTCTCCATGGTGGACGGGGAGGTGGTGCTGAAGGACGGCGCCTTCACCCGCGTCGACGAAGCCGCCCTCATCGAGGAGATCAAGGCGGCCCACGCGGAGATCGAGCCGGTCATCGCCCAATCGGAGAAGGAGGTGGAGAAGCTGTTCGGGCCCTACGACCGGATCTACCGGCGCTGCCAGCACATGCCCATCGCGCCCGACACCTACCCGGCCCGCTTTCCCTACTGAGGGTGAGGGCGCGGGCGGCCCCGGCGTCGCCGAAGCGGCGCCCGGACCGGCCGCGGACCATGCCGGCAACGCCGGCCGGGGAGGCGGGGCCGCCCCAGCAGCCGCGGCGCCGTCGCGCGCGGGCAGCGTCGGGCGTGTCGGTCGGCGAGAAGGGCGTTGACCGGCCGTCCCGCCGCCCCCCGCGGGCGGGCGGCCCGCGCCGTCAGCGGCCCGACCAGCGGGGCGGGCGCTTCTCGAGGAAGGCGGCCATGCCCTCGCGGAAATCCTCGCTGCCGTAGATGGTGGCGATGAGGTCGCGGCCGGTCTGGTCGCCGTCGCCGGTCCTGAGGCGGCGGAGCGCCTCCTTCGTGACGCGCATGGTGAGGGGGGCGTGGCCCGCGAGGGTGGCCGCGATCTCGTCGGCCCGGGCGAGCACCGCCTCCCGGTCGGGCAGCACCTGCGAGACGAGGCCGATCCGCTGCGCCTCCTCCGCCTCCACGAGGCGGGCCATGAGGATCATCTCCATCACCCGCGCGGGGCCCATCACGGCGGCGAGGCGGGCGTAGTTCTCCATGGACAGGCAGTTGCCGAGGGTGCGGGCGATGGGAAAGCCGAAGCGGGCGTCCGCCGAGGCGATCCTGAGGTCGCACGCCACGGCGATGCCCGCACCGCCGCCCGTGCAGGCGCCGCAGATCGCGGCGATGGTCGGCACCGGGCAGCGCTCGATGGCCTCGAGCACCTTTTCGCCGTTCTCCTCGTAGGCGAGGCCGTCCTCCGCGCCCGAGAAATCCTTGAAAGCGGATATGTCGGTGCCCGCGGCGAAGGCCTTCTCGCCCGCGCCCGTCATCACGATGGCCTTCACCGACCCGTCTGTCGGCACCGTCCGGCAGATCTCGGTCAGGCGCTCGTACATGGCGAAGGTCAAGGCGTTCCGCCGGTGCGGGCGGTTGAAGACGACGCGGCCGATCCCGTCCTCGACGGTGTAGAGGAGCTCGTCCGCCGCCTCCGTTCCGGCGCCGCTTCCCGCTGTCCGCGCGTCCTGCTGCATGCTCTCCTCCCGTTCTGTCCTGTCGCCTGTATGCTATGGCGGGCGGGCGAAGTCGATCCCGCGGGGGCGTCCGGCACGGGCCTTGCCAAGCCGGTCCGGTCGCCCGCGCGCACCAACCGACGGAGGGGAGAATGAAGCTCGTCGACCTCAGCCGCGAGATCTACCACAAGATGCCGCGGCTCCTGAACCATCCCTCGATCGTGATCACGCCGTACAGCACCCACGACGAGATCCGCGAGGCCGGGGGCGTCAAGTTCTCCTCCGCCACGATGTCGCTCGCCATGGGCGACCACGCCGGCACCCACGTGGACGCGCCGGTCCATTTCGACGCCCGACCCGGCGCGAAGTCCATCGACGAATTGCCGCTGGAGGACTTCTTCCTCGAGGCGGTGTGCCTCGACCTCTCCCACAAGCCGCTGAAGTCGGACATCTCCATCGAGGACCTGCAGCAGGCGATCGAGGTGGCGGGCGTCGACATCCGCCCGCGCGACATGGTCCTCCTCCACATGGACTTCTACCGCCGCGCCTACGGGACCGACGGCTACCTCACCGACTTCCCGGGCCTCACCAAGGAGTCGGCCACCTGGCTCGGCGAGAAGGGCATCGCCATGTTCGGCGTCGAGGCGGTGAGCCCCGGCACGCCGGGCAAGAACAACTTCGAGGTGCACCTGGTGTGCCGCGACATGGGCTTCACCCACGTGGAAGGCCTCGTGAACCTCGACAAGCTGGTTGGCAAGGGCCGCTTCCGCTTCATCGGCTTCCCGCTGAAGATCCGCGGCGGCACGGGCAGCCCGATCCGCGCCGTCGCCATGCTAGACGAATGAGCGGCGCCACCCCCCTCTGGGCGCTCTCCGCGACGGCGCTCGCCGCCCGCTTCCGCGCCGGCGCGGCCGATCCGGTGGAGGCGCTCGAGGCCTGCCTCGACCGGGCGGCGGCGGTGGGGCCGGTGCTCAACGCCGTCGTCGCCCTCGACGCGGCGGGGGCGCGGGCGGCGGCGGAGGCTGCCGCCGCGCGCCACCGGACGGGCGAGCCCGTCGGCCCCCTCGACGGTGTCCCCGTCACGGTGAAGGACAACCTGTTCGTGGCCGGCCTGCCCGCCACCTGGGGCAGCGCCATGTTCACCGGCCACGTGCCGGCGGTGGACGACGTGTCGGTGGCGCGCCTGAGGGCCGCGGGCGCCGTGATCATCGGCAAGACCAACACGCCCGAGCTCTCCCTCGCGGGCTTCACGGACAACCCGGTGTTCGGCTCCACGGGCAATCCGTGGGACCCGGCCCTTACCCCCGGCGGGTCGAGCGGCGGCGCCGTGGCGGCGGTGGCGGGCGGCATCGCGCCCCTCGCGGTCGCGACCGACGCGGGGGGCTCCATCCGCCGGCCGGCGAGCCACGCGGGCGCCTTCGGCCTCAGGACATCCCTCGGCGCCGTGCCGCGGCGCCACGGCTTTCCGGCCCTCGCGGCCGACCTGCAGACCGTCGGCCCCATGGCCCGCACGGTCGCCGACGCCGCGGTGGCCTTCGCGGTGATGGCCGGCACGGCGCCGCCCGCCCCGCGGGAGCGGCTCGACAGCCTTTCCGTCGCCGCCTTCGGCACGGTCGGGGAGGCGCCGGTCGACGGGGAGGTGGCGGCCGCCTTCGAGCGCTTCCTCGCGTGCCTCGCCGACCTCGGGGCGGAGGTCGTGCCGATCGAGGCGCCGTTCGATCCCGCGCTCGTGGACGCCGCTTTCCTGGACGTCGCCTCGGCGGGGGTGGCGCGGGTGCTCGAGGAGCGGGGCGAGCGGGCGGAGCGGGCGACCGCCGCCATCGCCGCCCTCGGCGAGCGGGGACGCGGCCTTTCCGCCCCCGCCTACGTGAAGCGCATGGACGAGATCCACGGCCTCAGGGCCCGCCTTGCCGACCTTTTCGCCACGGTCGACCTCGTGGCGACGCCGACCGCGGCCGCCCTCGCCTGGCCCCGCAGCGAGCCCTTCCCGGGGACGATCGCGGGCCGGGAGGCGAGCCCCCGGGCGTCGGCCGTCTTCACGACGTTCGCGAACCTCGCGGGTCTCGCCGCCGCGAACTGCCCGTTCGGCCTGTCCGAGGACGGGCGGCCCATGGGCATGCAGCTCGTCGGCCCGGTCGGCGGGGACGGCCTCGTCCTGTCGGCCGCGGCGGCCGTGGAGGTCGCGGCCCCCTGGCCCGGGGTGGCGCCGCTCGAGGCCTGAGCCCGACGACCGGCCGCCCCGTCGGCGCAAGGCCGCTGCGCGGGGCCCCCGAAACCCGCCTGCATTCCGCCGGCGGGGCCGAAGGGCCGATGGTCCGCCGACACCGGCCCTTCCGGAACCGACGGGGCCGGGAGCCGGGGCGCACCCTCCGGGATCGACCCGTCTTCCCGCCGTTCCGCGCCTCCAGCGAATGCCGGGTCCGGCGCGATCGCAGCGGCGGCGGGCCCGGCGACCGGGGGCGGGAGGGGCCGCCCGGCCCGGAGGCGCCTTCCTCAGTAAGGGCAGCGCTCGATCGTGAGGCCGCGCGGCAGGCGGGTCTTCTCGTCGCCACAGGCGAGGTCGAGCTGCTCCTGGCGCAGGCCCTTCGCGCCGGTGAGGTCCGCCCCCGACAGGTTGGTGCGCCGCATCTTGGCGTTGTCGAGGCGGGCGCCGGTGAGGTTCGCCCCCGACAGGTTCGTGCTGGCGAGCGAGGCGCGCTGCATGTTGGCGCCGGAGAAGTTCGCCCCCGCCGCCTCCGCACGGTCGAGGTCGGCGTGGGAGAGGTCGGCGCCAGTGAGGTCCGCCCCCCTGAGGTCGCCGCGCTCGATGTCGATGTCGTTCATCTTTGCGCCGGCGAAGCGCGCTCCGGGCGCCGCGATGCGCCGGAACAGGCCGGAGCGGATGTCCGCTTCCGAGAAGTCCGCGCCCCGCGCCGACGTCTCGTTGAAATCGGCCCGCCTCATGTCGGCCTTGCGAAAGAGCGATCCGTCCACCGTCGCCTTCTCGAGGTCCGTGCCGGTGAGCTGCGCGTCCGACAGGTCCGCGCCCTGGAGCGAGCTGTACTCCATCTCCGCGCGCCTCAGGTCCGCGTCGACCAGGTTCGCCTCGTCGAGCCGGGCGTGCTTGAGGTCCGCCTCGCGCAGGTTGGCGCGGGCGAGGTTCGCCCCCGACAGGTCGAGCGCCCGCATCGCCTCACGCTCGAGGTCACAGCGCACGCAGCGCTTGTCGGCCATCAGCTCGTCCATCGGGCCGGCGGCGACCGACCCGCCCGACCAGCCCCCGGCCAACAGGACCAGGGTGGCGGCCGCCGCCACCGCGACCGGCACAACGACAATCCGCGACATGGCGCACCTTTCCTTCCGCCGCCGCACGGGAGACGCGAGAGCCCGTGCGATTTCCATCTTACGGAAGAAGCCGGTCACGGCCGTGACGGTCGTCACGGATCGGCCGGTTCGTCCCCCCGCGGGTCGATTAGCACATCGACGGGCGGGTGCGAGCCCGCCGCGCCGCGGGCGTGACGCCCCGCCCGGGATCGGCTAGCCCCGGGGGACGGCCGGCGCCTCCGGCCGCGGATCCGCTCCCTCGACGGAAGGAAGCGCCATGGCCGTCGAACCGTTCACCACGCCCGATTACAACGCCCAGCTTGCCCGGAGCCTTGCCAAGGTCTACCTCGGCGCCGCCTCGGCGGGGGAGGTCACGGCGCTCGCCGCCCGCATCGCCGACGGCGACGACGCCTCCTGGCACGCCCGATGGTCCGCCCTCGGCAAGAGCCTGTGCGAGCGCGGGGAGGCCGCCGTCGCCCACGGCGAGCCGGAGAGCGCCCGCCGCCTCTTCCTGCGCGCCGCGGAGGCGTGGCGGCAGGCCGGCTTCTTCCACCGGCACGACCTCGACGGGGCGATCCTGCAGGGGGCCTGGCGCGCCCACCGGGCGGCGTTCGACCGCTGGCTCGCTCTGTCGCCCCTGCCCGCCCGGCGGCTCGCGATCCCGTTCGAGGGAACGCACCTGCCGGCGATCCTCGCCGTGCCGGCGGGGGAGGGGCCGTTCCCGGCGCTCCTCGTCCCGGGCGGCTACGATTCGACGGCCGAGGAGATGACGACGATGGTGGGCCTGCCGGCGGTGGAGCGGGGCTACGCGGTCCTCGCCGTCGACGGGCCGGGGCAGGGGGCGAGCCTCATCGACCCGGGTATCCGCCTGTTCATGCGGCCCGACTGGGGCCCGGTGATCGGCGCCGTCCTCGACGCCATGACGGCGCTCGCGGAGATCGACGGGGAGCGGATCGCGGCCGTGGGCATCAGCTTCGGCGGGCTTCTGGTGCCGCGCGGGGCGGCGGGGGAGGGGCGGCTCGCCGCCCTCGTCCTCGATCCGGGGCAGTACGACGTGGGCGCGGCGGCGGTGGAGCGCCTGCCGCCGCCGCTGCGCGAGGCGCTGTGGCGGGACGATCGCGAGAGCGAGGCGGCCTTCGCCGCCCTCGAGGCGAGCCCGGCGGGGCGGCGGCTGTTCCGCCCGAGGATGGCGGCCCACGGCCTGTCCTCCGCCAGGGCCTACCTGCGCGCCCTCCGGGACTTCCACAACCGGGAGGCCGCGCCGGCGATCCGCTGCCCGACCCTCGTGTGCGACAACGAGGAGGACCCCGTCTCCACGCGCCAGGGGCGGGCGCTCGCCGAGGCGATGACGGCCGCCCCGGTCACCTTCCGGCGCTTCACGGCGGCCGAGGGCGCCGGCGGCCACTGCGAGGGAACGGGACGGGAGGTCTTCGACGAGGCGGCCTTCGCCTTCCTCGCCGGGATCCTCCGCCCCGGCCGGGACTGACCGTCAGGCGGCCCGCGCCGTCCGCTCCCGCCACAGGACAACGGCGGCCGTCACCACCGCGAACAGGACGTGTCCGACGAGGGCGACCCGGGTGATCTGCGCAAAGCCCAGGAACGGGGGATTGCCGGCGACGAGGTGGGCCATGACGAACAGCGCGAAGACCCAAAGCGCCACGCCGTAGGCGACGGCGGCGACCAGCCAGTTGACGCCGAAGCGCTTGCGCAAGGGGTCGACGATCAGCATCCAGCCGAGCGGATAGGCGATCATGCCCGCCAGGTAGTGGAGGCCGTGGCCGGCCCAGGAGAGCGTCTCGCCGGTCAGGACCTGGACGACCTGGGTGGCGAGGGGAACCGGGGCGAGGCCGGAGAAGCCCAGCATGGGGCTGAGGCTCTGGCCGAAGAAGTCGAAGGCGATGGTCGACAGGGCCCCGGCGACCAGCATCGTCCAGATGGAGCGGACGACGTCGAGGCCGGCGGAGCGGGTGTCGGTGACGGTGGCCATGGTGCTGTCTCCGTTCATGGCGTGGAGCCGGGCCGCGATCGGCCGGCGACCATCACTTGCGCCTTCTTGATGACGGGTTGAACACGCCCGCCCATCAAACACCGGGCACGGATCATCACGGGCCCGTGGCGGTCCATCCCGCTGCGTTCACGGCCCCGTCAGCCCCGCCCGCCCACGCGCGGACCGTGACGCCGGTCACAGCAAGGCCGCGCCGGCGCGCGTAACGTCGGGGCATCCAGCACGTGACCGAGACCGATTTTCATGATGCACCACTTCTTCGACACGACCACCTTCCAGACCATCCTTGCTGACATCGAGGATTTCGAGATCGAGGACGATCACTTCATGCCCGGCGTCACGTCGATCCGGCGGACCGACGAGAACGGGGTGACGACGATCACCGTGATCGGCGGCCCGGCCGAGGGCACGGCCGGCAACGACGTGATCCACGGCCACTTCGGCAGCAACATCCTCGACGGGAGGCAGGGCGCGGACACCATCCACGGCGCGAACGAGGACGACACGATCGAGGGCGGCGCAGGGCACGACCGCATCCACGGTTACGGCGGCAACGACACGATCAAGGGAGACGGGGGCAACGACCGGGTCGAGGCCGGCGCCGGGCAAGACACGGTGACGGGCGACGCTGGCCACGACACCCTCTTCGGCGAGGGTGACGCCGACCACCTGTTGGGCGAGAACGGGAACGACGAGATCCACGGCGGCGCCGGGCGGGACAGTGTCTCCGGCGGCTTCGGCGACGACACCCTGTACGGCGGGTCCGGGCGGGACACCATTTCGGGCAGCTGGGACGACGACGTGCTGTTCGGTTCCGCTCCGGGGGTGTTCCAGCTGTCGGGACCGGGCGATGACCTCTCCGGAGGACTGGGCGACGACACCATTACCGGCAGCAACGCCGACGACCGGATCAACCCTGGCTCGGACCGGGACATGGTCTACGCGGGCCTCGGAGCGGACCGCGTGAGCCTGATCGGCGACGGCGCGAGCGACCATGTCGATCTCGGCCTCGACGCCGACGTGGACACCGTGTCCATCGGCTTCGTCCGCCCGGGCGCTTCGCTGGGCAGCGACGTCGTCGTCAACTACGGGAGCGGCGGCGTCGCCGACGAGATCGTCATGCCCGCTGTGATGACGGCGGTGCAGTACGGCTTCGCGCCGACGCGCAGCGCCTTCACCATCTTCAACGGCGACGACGTCGTCGGCTACCTGACGGTGACGGGGCCGATGGCGGGCGAGGCGGCGGACCACATCGTCTACGCCTGACGGGAGGCGGCGCGGGCGCCCTCGTCGCCGCTCCGGCTCGCGCCCGAGGAGGATGCGGTCGGCGGCCCAGCCGAGGACGCCGCCCGCCAGCGGGGCGAACCAGAACAGTCAGAGCCGGGCGAGGGCCCAGCCGCCGACGAAGAGCGCCGGCCCGGTGGAGCGAGCCGGGTTCACCGAGGTGTTGGTGACCGGGATCGAGATGAGGTGGACGAGGGTGAGGGCGAGGCCGATGGCGAGCGGGGCGAAGCCCTTCGGCGCCCGCCCGTCCGTCACGCCCATGATGACGAAGACGAAAAGAAGGTGGTCGTCACCTCGATCACAAGCGCCGAGCCGAGGGGGTAGCCGCCGGGCGAGTGCTCGCCGTAGCCGTTGGCGGCAAAGCCCGCGGATGCCTCGAAGGCGGGAAGGCCGCTCGCGACCACGCAGAGGACGGCAGCGGCCGCAACCGCGCCGGCCACCTGAACGGCGACGTCGGGGAGGACCGCGGTGGTGGCGAAGCGGCCGCCGGCCCAAAGGCCGATCGTCACGGCCGGGTTGAAGTGGCCGCCGGAGACGTGGCCCACCGCGTCGGCCATCGTCACCACCGTCAGCCCGAAGGCGAGGGCGACGCCGGTGAAGCCGATCCCGAGCCCGGGAAAGCCGGCGGCGAGGACGGCCGCACCGCACCCGCCGAACACGAGCCAGAAGGTGCCGAGAAACTCGGCGAGGAGACGGGGAACCATTCGATGATCCTCCCCCGGCGGCCGCCCGGACGCTCCCGCGCCCACGGGCCGGCTCGGCCGCCGGGAGGCGGCCGCGCGCCGGGTCGAGCCTGCGTCCGGATCGCCCGCGGGCGGGACCGGCGTCCCTTACGCCTTTCGTCGGACGGCGGGTCCTCCGGACGGTCGGCCGGGTACGCCCGGGGCCGCCGTCCGTTGCCCTGCCGCGCCGTCGGGGCTAGATCCGGAAGAAAGGGCCCGGACAGGGCGGACACGGGGAGAGGCGCCATGCGGGATCTCGGCTCGTTCGACTACGTGATCGTGGGGGCGGGGTCGGCGGGGTGCGTCCTCGCCAACCGTCTCAGCGCCGACCCGTCCGTCTCCGTCCTCCTCCTCGAGGCGGGCGGCCACGACGACTACCTGTGGGTGAAGATCCCCGTCGGCTACCTCTACTGCATGGGCAACCCGCGGACCGACTGGTGCTTCTCCACCGAGGCGGAGGAGGGGCTCAACGGCCGCGCGCTCGCCTACCCGCGGGGCCGCATCCTCGGCGGCTGCTCGGCCATCAACGGCATGATCTACATGCGCGGCCAGGCGCGCGACTACGACGGCTGGCGTCAGATGGGCAACGGCGGCTGGGGCTGGGACGACGTGCTGCCCTACTTCCTGAAGTCGGAGGACAACTTTCGGGGCGCGGGCGCGCTCCACGGGGCGGGCGGCGAGTGGCGGGTGGAGCGCCAGCGCCTCCACTGGGACATCCTCGACCGGGTGCGGGACGCCTGCGAGGAGGCGGGTATCCCGAAGGTGGACGACTTCAACCGCGGCGACAACTTCGGCTCGTCCTACTTCGAGGTGAACCAGCGGCGGGGGGTGCGGTGGTCGGCGGCGACCGGCTTCCTGAAGCCCGCCATGAACCGGCCGAACCTCGCCATCGTCACCGGCGCCCATGCCGAGCGGATCGAGATGGAGGGCGGGCGCGTCACCGGCCTTGCCGTCCGCGTCGACGGGGAGGCGGCGCGGGCGCGCGTTGCGGGCGAGCTCGTGCTCTCGGCGGGCGCCATCGGCTCGCCCCACCTCATGCAGCTTTCGGGGCTCGGGCCGGCCGCCGTCCTGAAGGACCTCGGCCTTCCCGTCGTGCGGGACATGCCGGAGGTGGGCGGCAACCTGCAGGACCATCTGCAGCTGCGCCTCGTCTACCGTGTGAAGGACGCCCTCACCCTCAACGGGCGCGCGGGGAACCTCCTCGGCAAGGCGCGGATCGCCCTCGAGTACGCCCTTTCCCGCTCCGGCCCGATGGCCATGGCGCCGAGCCAGCTCGGGGTGTTCGCGAAGTCCGACCCCTCCTTCGAGACGGCGAACCTCGAGTACCACGTCCAGCCGCTGTCGCTCGACAAGTTCGGCGACCCGCTCCACCCCTTCCCCGGCATCACCATGAGCGTGTGCAACCTCAGGCCCGACAGCCGCGGCACGGTGCGCCCGGCCTCGCCCGATCCCGCGGACAAGCCGCGGATCGCCCCGCGCTACCTCACCGCCGAAACGGACCGTCAGGTGGCGGCCGACGCCATCCGCCTCACCCGCCGCATCATGGCCGCCCGCGCCCTCGCGCCCCACGCGCCCGAGGAGCTGAAGCCCGGACCCGCCTTCCAGAGCCCGGAGGAGCTGGTGCGGGCGGCCGGCGACATCGGCACCACCATCTTCCACCCCGTCGGCACCTGTCGCATGGGCGTCGACGAGGGGGCGGTGGTGGACCCGCGCCTGACCGTCCGCGGCCTGTCGGGCCTGCGCGTGGTGGACGCCTCGGTGATGCCCACGATCACCAGCGGCAACACCAACTCGCCCGTCGTCATGATCGCCGAGAAGGCGGCCGACATGATGGTGGAGGACCGCCGCGCCGCAGCGCGACCCGCCGCCCGACCGGCGGCCTGACCCCGGCGGGGAACCGCCTTCCCGATCCCGCGTTCAACCCCTGATTGAACGCGGATCCCGGGAGGCAGATGATGGGGCCCATCGGAAAGACCCTCGCCGTCGTCGCGGCGGGGGCGGTCGGCGCGCTGGCGGGTGCGGGCGGGGCGGCGGCGGGGCCGCTTCCGGCCGCCGGTCACGCGGCGGATCTTCGGGGGATGGCGGCGCCCGTCGTCACGGTCGGCGGCTACGAGTTCGTGGCGCGCGCGCCGGGGACCGGCAACCTCGTGGCGCTGCCGCCCAACCGTTTCTACGCGCCGCCGCCCGCCCGGCGGCTCTACGTGGCGCCGGGCCCGTTCTACGACCCGGGCCGCATCGTCATCTACGAGGGCGTCACCGACCCCGTCTTCGCCGATCCGCGGCGAGGCGCGAACGCCCGCTGGTGGGCCTATCCGGGCGCTGGCCGCACCCGCGTCGTCATCGAGACGGACCCGAACCGGGGCGGCGTGCGCAGCCCGCCCGGCCCGTCCCTGGCCCCGTCCGACCCGGTCGGCTGCTTCGACGGGCCGGGCGGGCGCGTGGAGTGTCCGCCGTTCCGCGCCGGGGGCTGGTGAGGGCGGCTGCATGGCGCCCTTTCGCGCCGCCCCCTGTCGCGGCGCCGCGACCTGCCCTATCCCTCGACCGGACGGCGGCGGGAGGCGCCCGCCGCCCCGGCCGACACGGGGAGAGAGCCCATGCAGTACCTCCACACCATGGTGCGGATTTCCGACATCGACGAGTCCCTCGATTTCTTCTGCAACAAGCTGGGCATGAAGGAGGTCCGCCGCGTCGACAACGACAAGGGCCGCTTCACGCTCATCTTCCTCGCCGCGCCCGACGACGTGGAGACGGCGAAGGAACAAAAGGCCCCCCTGCTCGAGCTCACCTACAACTGGGACCCGGAAGAGTATGCCGGCGGGCGCAACTTCGGCCACCTGGCCTTCCGCGTCGACGACATCTACGAGACCTGCCAGCGGCTGATGGACGCGGGCGTCACCATCAACCGCCCGCCGCGGGACGGCTACATGGCGTTCGTGCGCTCGCCCGACGCCATCTCCATCGAGCTCCTCCAGGCGGGCGATCCCAAAGCCCCGGCCGAGCCGTGGGCCTCCATGCCGAACACCGGCAGCTGGTGAGCGTCCTCACGACGCCCCAGGCCAAGGGCACGCTCATCACCGTCCTCGGGGCGCTGGTGCTGGCGCCGGACGCCGCGCTCGTGAAGCTCGTCGGGGTGGACGTGTCCACCATGGTGTTCTGGCGCGGGGTCGGGATGGGGCTCGTCACCTTCGCCGTCACCCTCCTCCTCGGCGGGCGGCGGGCCCTCGGCGCGTTCCTGGCGACGGGTGCGACGGGCGCCCTCCTCGTCCTGTGCCTCGCCGTCTCCCAGACCGCGTGGGTGGCGGGCGTCGCCCTCACCAACCCGGCGCACGTTCTCGTCCTCACAGCGTCCGCGCCCCTCTTCGGCGCGCTCGCGAGCTGGCTGATCCTCGGCGAGCGGGTGCGGCCCGCCACCGCGGCGGCCATGGTCGCGGCCCTCGTCGCGGTCGGCGTGATCGCCTCGGAGGGCCTCGGCGGGGGCGACGCCAACCCGGTCGGCGACTTCATGGGGATCGTGGTGGCGGCCTCCATGGGTCTCGGCTTCACCCTCGTGCGCAAGCTGAAGGTGTCCGACCCCTGGATGCACTTCGGGACGGCGGCCTTCCTCAACGCGCTGTGGGCCGGGCTCCTCTTCCCGCTCGAGCCGGTGGCGGGGGAGCGACTCGCCCTCCTCCTCCTCGTCGCCTTCGTGGTGGTTCCGCTCGCCTTCATGCTCATCAGCATCGGGCCGCGCTACATCACCGTCCCGGAGGTCGCGCTCATCATGCTGCTCGAGGTGGTGGCGGGGGCGCTCTTCCTGTGGTGGCTCGCGGCCGAGCCGCCGACCGTGGAGGCCGTCGTGGGCGGAGCGATCCTCGTGGCGGCCCTCGCGCTCCATGCCCTTTGGATGATGCGGCATCCGCCGCTCGCGGCGGAGGGGATCGCGCCCGCGGCGGGCGGCTGAGGCCGCGGCGGCCGGTCGCCGCGGCCGGTATCCCCTTTCCTTCGGGGCCCGCTGGCTGGTCGGGATCGTCCCGGGCGGAACCAGCCGCCCCCGGGGGCGGGCGGGGGAGGCAAGACCGCACGCCGGCCCGGACACGGCTGTGCGGACTTTCTTCCGGGGGCCGGGGCGCTGCGCCGTGAGGGGGCGCTGGCGGTGTGCGCCCGGCCCCTCGCGCTCCGGTTTCGCCTCGGCGGGATCTCCGGGGCGGGGCGTCGTCAAACGATGAGCGACAGGCGGCCGCCGGCGTGGCGCTCGATCCGGCCCGCGAGTTCCAGCTCGAGGACGGCGAGCTGGACCGCGCCCACCGGAAGACCCGTGTGGCGGACGATCTCGTCGAGCGAGGCGGGCGCCGCCGACAGGCAGGCCAGGACCCGCTCGGCCGCCGACGGATCGTGGGCCCCCGTCCCGTCCGCCGGTTCCTCGTCCGGCAGGGGCGGCGGCAGCGCGGCCTCCGACAGTCCCGCCGGCACGGGCGGGCCGGCGTGCGCCGCCCCGTCAGGCCGCCGGCCAGCGCCCACGCTTCAGGGCCGACGGCCGGCTCAGGCGCG
>CAZJNX010000099.1:15758-17499 GCA_964547415.1 uncultured Hyphomicrobiales bacterium | reverse complement strand
CAGGCCGGCATCCTGCAGTTCGTCAACCAGTCGCCCGGCTTCACCGGCGCCCTGATCCCGGAGGCGCAGGTCTTCTTCGTGCCCTACCTGCTGCCGCAGGACCAGGACACCCTGTTCGAGTTCTTCCGCTCCTCGAAGGCGATCAACGAGATGTTCCCCGAGCTCTACGCCGAGCAGGGGCTCGAGCTGTTGCAGATGTACCCGGAGGGCGAGGTCTGCATGACCACGCAGGAGCCGGTGACGAGCCCGGAGGACCTCGAGGAGGTCAAGTTCCGCGTGATGACCAACCCGCTCCTCGTGGAGAGCTACCGGGCCTTCGGCGCGACTCCGACGCCACTGCCCTGGGGCGAGGTCTACGGCGCGCTGCAGACCGGCATCATCCAGGGGCAGGAGAACCCCGGATTCTTCCTCTACTCGACCAAGATGTATGAGGTCACCGACGTCGTCACCTGCATCGGCCATAACAACTTTACCACCGCGCTGATGGCCAACAAGGATTTCTATGACGGCCTGTCCGAGGAAGACCAGCAGGTGATCCAGAACGCGGTGGACGTCGCCTTCGACTACATCCTCGACTACCAGCGCGACCTGCACGAGGAATCGCTCCAGCAGATCCGCGAGGCGAAGCCGGAGATGCAGATCAACATCCTCACCGAGGAGCAGCGCCAGCCCTTCATGGAGACGGCGCCGCAGGTCGAGGCCTCCTTCATCGACATGACCGGCGATCGCGGCAAGCAGATCCTCGAGCAGTTCAAGGCCGACCTCGAGGCGGCCGAGGCGGCCACCGCCAACTGACCCGCGCCCGCCCGCGCCCGGCGCGTCCTTCGGGGCGGCGCGGGGCGCGGGCGGCACCCGTTCCGGCCCGTGTCGAGGGGGCTGCCGTGACCGACGATCCCATGACGGCGGAGAACGCCGAGCTCTCCGCCGGGGAGAAGGCGCGGCCGGTCCGGCCACGCACCCACGACGAGTACACCTCCACCCTCCCCGGCCCGCTCGGCTGGCTCGACGTCGCGATCGCCCGGATCGAGGCTGTCATGCTCGCCCTCGGCGTCTTGCTGATGGCCGCCAACACCATCGCCAACGTGGTGGGGCGGTTCGTCTTCGGCAGCTCGATCTTCTTTTCCGAGGAGCTCAACCGCGTCCTCATCATCCTGATCACCTTCGCAGGGATCAGCTACGCCGCCCGCCAGGGCCGGCACATCCGCATGTCGGCGATCTACGACGCCCTGCCGGCGAAGACGCGCAAGGTGCTGATGGTCGTCATCGCCGCCGTCACCGCGGTGTTCATGTTCATGCTCGCCTGGTACGCCCTCGGCTACATCTTCACCCAGGCGTCCCGCGGCCGCGTGCTCCCGGCCCTGCAGATCCCGGTGTGGTGGACCATCGTGTGGGTCCCGCTCGGCTTCCTGTTGACCGGGCTGCAGTACCTGCTGACGGCGATCAAGAATCTCCTGGAGAAGGACATCTACCTCTCGACCAACGTGCTCGAGGGGTACGACGACGACGAGATGGAGGTCTGAGGGATGGCCCTTCCCCTGTTCGCCATCATGCTCGTCCTCCTGCTCGTCGGCTTCCCGATGATGATCCCGCTGATCGCGGGAGCGACGTTCGGCTTCTACACGATGTTCGGCGGCTTCGGGCAGATGGAGACCATGATCCAGCAGATCATGGCCGGCATCCGCCCGACCTCGCTGATCGCGGTGCCGATGTTCATCTTCGCCGCCGACATCATGACCCGCGG
>CAZJNX010000099.1:0-15658 GCA_964547415.1 uncultured Hyphomicrobiales bacterium | reverse complement strand
TTCATCCTCGTCGGCGCGGGCGCGGCCTTCTCCTGGGTGATCTCCTTCGCGCAGGTGCCTCAGGCCGTCCTCGGCGCGGTCGGCATCGACCAGATGGGGCCGATCGGCATCCTGTTCGTGATCTCCATCGCCTTCTTCGTCGGCTGCATGTTCGTCGATCCGATCGTGGTCATCCTCATCCTGGTGCCCATCTTCGCGCCGGTGGTGGAGGCGGCCGGCATCGACCTGGTGCTGGTCGGCGTCATCATCACCCTGCAGGTCGCCATCGGCTCGGCGACGCCACCCTTCGGATGCGACATCTTCACCGCGATCGCCGTCTTCAAGCGACCGTACATCGAGGTGATCCGCGGCACGCCGCCGTTCATCTTCATCCTGCTTTCGGTGGCGGTGGCGCTGATATTCTTCCCGCAGATCGCCCTCTTCCTGCGCGACCTCGCGTTCCGCTGACCGGGAGGCACGGATGTTCTCGACGATCCTCGTCGCGGTCGACGGCTCGGACGGCTCCAAGGCGGCGCTCGAGACCGCCGTGCGGCTCGCGGGCCTGTGCGGGGCCGACCTCCTGATCCTCACGGTCTACCGCCACCACTCCATGGTGGAATCGTCCGTCGCCATGGTCCGGCCGACCGACCCGGAGAACCTCGACGACGTGATGCGCGAGCACGGGCGCGAGGTCGCCGAAGAGGCGAAGCGCCAGGCCGCGGCGACGGGCGCGGAAAGGGTGCGCGCCTTCGTGAAGATGGGCCCGCCCGCCCGCACCATCGTGAAGTTCGCCAAGGACCACGGTGCCGACCTCATCGTGGTGGGCAGCCGCGGCCACGGCGACATGGAAGGCTTCCTGCTCGGCAGCGTCTCCCACAAGGTGACGAGCCTGTCGGACATTCCGGTCCTCGTGGTGTAGGGCCGCATTCGGAGGAACGGCTATGACGGCCACCATCGCTATTTCGCCCGAACCGGTGCGGCTTCAGCCGCGCGAGGCCTTCGTCCGCTTCGGCCTCATCGCGCTTGCGACGGACCTCACCAGCGAGGGCGACCACTACCGCCTCCTCGCCGGCCCCGGCGTCGCCCTCCACGTCACCCGCGTTCCCTACGCCAACCCGACGACGCCGGAGAACCTCGCCCGCATGGCCCCGGCCCTCGGCGAGGCGGCCAGCCTCCTCGCGCCGGACGAGCCGCTCGCGGCCATCGTCTACAGCTGCACCTCGGCCTCGGCCGTCATCGGGGAGGAGGCGGTGGCGGCCGCCGTCGGTTCGGGCAAGCCGGGCGTGCCGGTCGTCACGCCGACGGGCGCGGCGGTCGCCGCCTTCCGCGCCCTCGGCGCGCGGCGGATCTCGGTGCTGACCCCCTACACGGTGCGCACGACGGGCACGATCGTCGACCACTTCGCGGCGGCGGGCCTTTCCCTGTCGGCGGTGGAATGCCTCGGCATGGAGGACGACAGGGAGATGGCGCGGGTGGAGATCGACACCATCGTCGCCGCCGCCCTCGCCGTCGACCGGCCCGACGCGGAGGCGATCTTCGTGTCCTGCACCGGCCTCAGGGCCGTCGACGCCATCGCCGCCATCGAGGCGCGGACGAAAAAGCCCGTCGTGACCTCCAACCAGGCGACCGCCTGGGCGCTCAGGCGCGCTGGCGGCCTCGCCGCGCCCGTGGCGGGCTTCGGCCAGCTGCTCGCGACCCAGTTCGCCGACGCCGCCGCGGAGCCCGCCGCATGAGCGAGGCCTTCGTCGGCGTCGAGGAGATCGAGGCGGCGCGCGCCACCATCGCGGGCCGGATCGAGGAGACGCCGTTCCGCCCTTCCCCGACGCTGACGGCCCTTTGCGGCGTCCCGGTCACGCTGAAGCTCGAGCAGCGGCAGCGCACGGGCAGCTTCAAGCTGCGCGGCGCCTCGAACGCGGTCGCGCGCCTCACCGCCGAGGAGAAGGCGCGGGGCGTCGTGGGCGTGTCCACCGGCAACCACGGGCGCGGCCTCGCCCACGGGGCGCGGGCGGCGGGCGTTCGCTGCGTCATCTGCATGTCCCGTCTCGCCCCGCAGGTGAAGATCGACGGGATCGCCGCGGAGGGGGCCGAGATCCGCATCGTCGGCCGCTCCCAGGACGAGGCGCAGGAGGAGGTGGACCGCCTCGTCGCCCGGCAGGGAATGACCATGATCCCCCCGTTCGACCACCGGGCGGTGATCGCGGGCCAGGGCACCCTCGGTCTGGAGGTGGTGGAGGCGGTGCCGGACGTGGAGACGGTCCTGGTGCCGGTCTCGGGCGGCGGGCTCGTCTCCGGCGTCGCGGCGGCCGTCAAGGCGCGCTGCCCCGACGCGCGGGTCGTGGGCGTGTCCATGGAGCGGGGGGCGGCCATGCACGCGAGCCTCGCGGCGGGCCGGCCGGTCCTCGTGGAGGAGCTGCCGACCCTCGCCGACGCCCTCGGCGGGGGGATCGGCCTTGCCAACCGCCACACCTTCGCGATGACCCGCGCCCTCGTCGACGACCTCGTCCTCGTGAACGAACGGGAGATCGCGGCCGCCATCCGCCACGCCTTCCACGCGGAGGGCGAGGTGGTGGAAGGCTCGGGCGCCGTCGGCATCGCGGCGCTCCAGGCGGGCAAGGTCCGGCCGCGGGGTCCCGCGGTGGTCCTCGTGACGGGCGCCAACATCGACGCTGCGCAGCACCGGCGGATCGCCGCGGGAGAGGACGTGGACGTGACGGGAGAGGCCGCCTGAGGTGAACGCGATCCGGATCCTGACCGAGGCGGACCTTCGCCGCGCGGTCCCCCTCGACCGGGCGGCCATCGACTGCGTGGAGGGCGCCTTCGCGGCGCTCGCGAGCGGCGAAGTGGTGATGCCGCCGATCCTGTCCATGGCGATCGCCGCCCACAACGGCGAGGTGGACGTCAAGACGGCCTTCGTGCCCTCCCTCGCCTCCTTCGCGGTGAAGATCTCGCCGGGCTTCTTCGACAACCCGAAGCTCGGGCTTCCCTCCACGTCCGGGCTGATGGTGGTCTTCTCGGCGAAGACGGGCATGGTCGAGGCGCTCCTCCTCGACAACGGCTACCTGACGGACGTGCGCACCGCGGCCGCGGGCGCCGTCGCCGCCCGCCACCTCGCCCGGGCCGACGCCCGCACGGCGGCCGTGATCGGCGCGGGCACCCAGGCCCGCCTCCAACTGAAGGCGCTCCACATCGTCCGCCCGCTCGAGCGTGCCACCCTTTGGGCGCGCGACCCGGACAAGGCGCGCGCCGCGGCGGAACGGCTGGCCGCCGACCTCGCGATCCCGGTGGCGGCGGCCACCGACGCGGAGGCCGCCGTCGCCGCCGCGGACGTCGTCGTCACCGCCACGCCCGCGAAGACGCCCGTCCTGAAGGCGTCGTGGCTGAGGCCCGGCCAACACGTCACGGCCATGGGCTCGGACCAGCACGACAAGAACGAGCTGGAGCCGGCCTGCCTCGCGCGGGCGGCCCCTTACGTCCCCGACCGCCTGTCCCAGACCCGCGCCCTCGGCGAGTTGCGTGCGGCCGTCGAGGCGGGCCTCGTCGCCGCGACGGCGATCTTCGCCGAACTCGGCGACATCGTCGCGGGCAAGGCGCCGGGCCGCACGGCCGACGCGGCCATCACCGTCGCCGACCTGACGGGCACCGGCGTCCAGGACACGGCGATCGCCACCCTCGCCCTCGAGCGCGCCCGCGCGCTGTCCGCCGGCGCCACCTTCGAGAATTGAGGCGATGGGCGGCATCATCCCTTCCGGTCCCGCAGCCGGGCCTGCCCGTCGCCCTGCGGGCATGGTGCCGCCCGCGTGCACGGGCCCCGTCGGCGGACGAACCACGGCGCCACCGGGTGCCTCCCGCGGTCCGGTCCGTCGGGCATGGCCGACCTCGCAACGGCGCCCGACGGCCCCCGGGGATGCGGCGATCCCCCGCCCGGCCGACGCGGGCCCCAGCGCCCCGGATCCCTCCGCCCTCGCGCGCGTCCGGACGCGGTCCGGCAGCGCCAGCTTCGAGACCTGAGCCGATGCTTCAGACGAAACCGCCCGCCCCGCCGCCCGGCCTGCCCTTCGCACCCGCAGAATACGCCGCACGGATCGAGAAGACCCGCCGGGAGATGGACCGCCGCGGGATCGAGGTCCTCCTCGTGTCCGACCCGTCCAACATGGCCTGGCTCACAGGATACGACGGCTGGTCCTTCTACGTGCACCAGGCGGTGCTCCTCGGCCCGGACGGGGACCCGGTCTGGTTCGGGCGGGGACAGGACGCGAACGGCGCGCGCCGTACGGTCTTCATGGGCGAGGCCGACATCGTCGGCTACCCGGATCACTACGTGCAGTCCACCGAGCGCCACCCGATGGAAGTCGCCGCGGCCGAGATCGCCCGGCGCTGGGGCGGGGCGCGGCGCATCGGCGTGGAGATGGACAACTACTGGTTCTCGGCGGCCGCCTTCGCCACGCTCCAGCGCGCGCTGCCGGACGCGCGCTTCGCCGACGCCACCGGCCTCGTGAACTGGCAGCGGGCCGTGAAGTCCGAGGCCGAGCTCGCCTTCATGCGCAACGCCGCGCGGATCGTGGAGCGGATGCACCGGAGGATCCTGGAGAAGGCCGAGCCGGGCTATCGCAAGTGCGACCTTGCGGCCGACATCTACGAGGCGGCGCTGCGCTTCGACGGGAACGACGGCTTCGGCGGCGACTACCCGGCGATCGTGCCGCTCCTGCCGTCCGGCGTCGACGCCTCGGCCCCCCATCTCACCTGGAACGACGAGCCGCTGCGCGCGGGCGAGGGCACGTTCTTCGAGATCGCCGGGGTGTATCGCCGCTATCACTGCCCGCTGTCGCGCACGGTCTTCCTCGGCAGGCCGAGCCGGACCTTCCTCGACGCGGAGGCGGCGGTGCTCGAGGGGATGGAGGCGGGCCTCGAGGCCGCGCGGGCCGGCAACACCTGCGAGGACGTCGCCAACGCCTTCTTCGCGGTGCTCGAGCGCCACGGGATCGTGAAGGACAACCGCACCGGCTACCCGATCGGCCTCAGCTATCCCCCCGACTGGGGCGAGCGGACCATGTCGCTGCGGCCCGGCGACCGCACCGAGCTCGTCCCGGGCATGACCTTTCATTTCATGACCGGGCTGTGGATGGAGGACTGGGGCTTCGAGATCACCGAGAGCATCGTGATCGGCGAGGGGGCGCCGGAGTGCCTCGCGAACGTGCCGCGGCACCTGTTCGTCAAGGACTGAGGATGCCGGACAATCCGATCCGGCCGACGATCCCGCTCGACGCGGACGGGGTCCACCACGGCCACCTGCGCCTTCCCCACAGCCGGGACGAGTCGGCCTGGGGCTCCATCATGATCCCCGTCACCGTCGTCAAGAACGGCGAGGGGCCGACGGCGCTCCTCACCGGCGCGGCCCACGGCGACGAGTACGAGGGGCCCCTCGCCCTGTTCGACCTCGCCGCGACGCTGAGCCCCGCCGATGTCCGCGGCCGCGTCATCGTGGTGCCCGCGTTCAACTTTCCCGCGTTCCGGGCGGGCCGGCGGGTCTCGCCCATCGACCAGTGCAACCTCAACCGCATCTTCCCCGGCCGGCCGGACGGCAGCCCGAGCGAGAAGATCGCCGACTTCTTCGTGTCGACCCTCGTCCCCCTTGCCGACATCGTCCTCGACTTCCACTCGGGCGGCAAGACGCTGGACTTCGTGCCCTTCGCCGCCGCCCACGTGCTCGAGGACAAGGCCCAGGAGGCCCGCTGCCGCGCGGCGGTGCGCGCCTTCGGCGCCCCGTACACGCTGATGCTGAAGGAGATCGACGACGCGGGCATGTACGACACGGCGGTGGAGGCGCTCGGCAAGACGTTCGTCACCACCGAGCTCGGTGGCGGCGGCACGACCACGGCCCGGTCCGTGGCGATCGCCCGGCGCGGGGTGCGCAACGTCCTGAAGCACGCGGGAATCCTGGAGGGCGAGCCGGAGATCGGCCCGACGACGCGGCTCGACGTTCCAGGCGACGACTGCTTCGTCTTCAGCGAGCACGACGGCCTCCTCGAGCCGCGGGTGAACCTCGCCGACCCGGTCCGCGCGGGCGACCTCCTCGCCAGGATCTGGCGGACGGACCGAACCGGCGCGCCGCCGGTGGACTACCACGCCCCCCGTCCGGGGATCCTGGTGTCGCGCCACTTCCCGGGCCTCGTCGGGACGGGCGACTGCCTCGCCGTCCTCGCCGACGCCTGCCCGTCCTGACCCTCGGGCGCCACCGGCCCGCGCCGCGCGCGAGGCATGGGCACGCCGTCCGCGCCCGCGTCCCCCGCGGGACGACACCGCTCCGGGAAGCGCCGGGCCAGCGCGTCGCCACCCGCCGCCCACGGCGGCCGCCTTTTTGCGCGATGGCGGCACGAAGGGGACGGCCCGGTGCTCGGGCTGGTGCAGGCGTCGATCGCCGTCGGGGAGGTGCGCGGGTCCTCGCGCATCCGTGGAGCGGTGTCGGACGCGCGCGACACGTCGAGATCGCACGGTCGCACGGTACGTCTCGCTCGCCGCGTCCTTCACGCATGGCCGAGGGTGCGCCGCGCCGAAGGGTGACGGACGACGCGGCGCTTCGGCATCCCGGTCGCGGCCGCGCGCGCCTCGGGGATCGCGACGGTCGCGTCGACGCGCCCGATGCCGCTCCTCGTCCCCTCTGTATCCATCGCCGCGCGCATCCCCCGGTAACGCCCGGGAGCAACAGGGTGAGCCCCCCGGAAGGCAGGCGACGAGCATGCGGGCGAGGCCGCAGATCCCGACAATCGGCAGCGCCGCCACGCGCGCCTCCTCGACGGACACGCGGCCGCTCGTGCCCACGATGAACAGGCACAGCCCGACGGGCGGCGGGCGGCTCGAAGACGCGGCCGGGGAAGAGGCCGGGGACGAGGGGGGCGCCGTCGATCATCGTCGGGAGGATGACCTGGTCGTCCATGAGGCCGAAAAGGCCGCCCGCGGGGCAGGCAGGCGCGTTCTCGACCCCGGGACGAAGGCGGCCATGCTCGCCATCGCGACGAGCGGGATGATGCCGGCCGTCATGGGGGCGGCGTCGACGAAGCGCGCCCGGACCGCTCGCGCCGTCCAGGACCGGTAGGCAAGGCGCCCGGTCGGGAGGGAGGGCGGCGAAGGCGGCCGCCTTCCTCGGGGGTGCACGCACGACGATCACCGGCCGGAGGATAGGGACGGCAAGGAGCCCCGACCCGACCGGGACCGCCGCGGACACCCGGAATGGGGCGATCCCGGCGCTCCCCGTACCGCCGGAAAGGTCTTCCCGAAGGACGTGGGCCGCGGGCACGGGCCGGATCGCCCCGAAGGGGGCGTCGCGCGAGCCGCAGCGGATCGGCACGGGGAGGAAGGCGAGGGACGGGGGGCGGGGCGACCATGGTGGCCGCCACCGCCCGCGGCGCCATCAGCCCGTCGAGGAGGCGCACCGGCGAAAGTCGTCCGCCCGAGCAGGCCGGCCCGGCGGCACGGAAGGTGATCCGGACGACGAGATGGCGGCGGCCCCCTTCCGCCCGGATCGGCGCCTTGTTGAGCCGGAGCGGAACCGCCCCTCGCGGCACGGGACCGCGAACGGGACGATCGTGCCGGGGACGACGGCGTCGATCCGGGCATGGACGCGGGCGAGGAAGGCGCTCATCCGGGCCTTCGGGGTTCCGGGCGCGCCCGGCGTCGGCGCTCTTCGGCGCGTTCGCCGGCGTTCCGGTCGGACCGCCTCCCCGGGGCTCCCCGCCGACGGGCCCTCCGCCGCGTGCGCTGCGATCAGGCGGCGGCCGTCCCGACGAGGCTCTCCATGACCGGCGAGAGTCGCCTCACCGGATCGGGGAAGCCGTCCGGGTTGGCGCGGCGGGCGAGCCGCGCGGCGAGCTCGAGGGCCTTGATGGTGGCGCCGGGGTTGGCGAGGCCCTTTCCGGCGATGTCGTAGGCGGTGCCGTGGGCGGGCGTCGCCACCACGAAGGGAAAGCCGCCGATCAGCGTGACGCCGCGATCGAATCCGATCAGCTTCATCGCGATCTGGCCCTGGTCGTGGTACATGGTGAGCACGGCGTCGAACTCGCCCTTCAGCGCGCGGACATAGACCGTGTCGGAGGGGATCGGGCCCGCCACGGCGTAAGTCTTCCCCGCCTCGGCCACTGCGGGCTCGATGATCTCCGTCTCCTCGCTGCCGAAGTTTCCGCCGTCGCCCGCGTGGGGGTTGAGCGCGGCGACGGCGATGCGCGGCCGCTCGTAGCCCGCGCCGCGCATGGTCGCGTCGGTGAGCGCGATCCCCTTGAGGATGCGCTCGCGGGTGATGAGCGGGGCGACCGCGCCGAGGGGCACGTGGGAGGTGACGCGCGCGTTCCAGACCTCGTCCAGAACGTTGAACTCCGAGCCTTCCGCGGCCGTCCCGATGCTGCGCTGGATGAAGCCGATCTCGTCCACGTAGGACGGCTCGGCGAGGCGGTTGGCGTGCTTGTTGAACGGCGTGAAGGCGACGGCGTCCGCCGCGCCGGAGGCGGCGAGGCGGAGCGCGGTTCGGAAGTTGGCGAGGCTCACCCGGCCGCCCGCGGCGCTCGAGCGGCCGATCGCGATGGCTCCGGGCTCGGCATGGGCGAGGTCGAGGAAGGCGGCGCCCTCGAACGCGCCGGAAAAGGCCGGAAGGTCGAGCCGGAGGCCGGCCTGCTCCTCGCCCTCCCGAAGGTGGCGGCGGTCGCCGATCACGAGAAAGTCGGCGGCCGCCCGGACCTTGGGATCGGCGAGCGCCTTCACCGCAAGCTCGTTGCCGATCCCCGACGGATCGCCCAGAGCGAGCGCGACGAGCGGACGGTCGGCCATGGTTCGGTCTCCCCTGGCGGTGGGCCGGCTGCGGCCTCGCCGCGCGGCGCCCTTCGCGCGCCTGGACGGCCGGCTCCGAGCGCCACCGTAACCACGGCGTGCCGGCCGTTTCAAATGCCGGAAACGGGAACGGCCTCCTCGCCCGCCGTTCCCCGCGCGGCCGACGGGGCATCCGAAGGCACCTCGACGCCGACGGCGGACAGCCGGCACAGCGCGTTGACGAGGGGGATCTGGTCGACCGTGCGGCAGGGAACGTCGAGGAGGCGCGGGCTCGCGAAGACGCGGGCGGCGACCATCGCGCGGCGGGCGGCGTGCGAGGAGGCCGGCGAGGGCATCGGCCTCGGGGCGCCCGGCGAGGAGGGCGTCGGTCATGCGGGCGATCGCGGCCTCGATCGCCTCCGTCCTCAGCGGTTTCGGCGGAAGGAGGTCGAGCGCGTCCGGGAGCGGGCCGAGGCGCCTCGTGCCCTCCAGGCGAACCGCCGCGCGAACGGGTCCAGCGCGGCGAGGTGAACGTCCGCCGGGCCGTCCGCGGGCTTCACGCACGGGCGGTCCCCGGCCGCGAGCTTGGTGTCCTGCTCCCGATAGCGATAGGTCCGCGCGAAGCGGCCGCCCCGCCCGATGGGGACGTTGGGCGAGACGGCCTCGAGACCCGCGAGGCACTCGAGGTCGTCGACGAGTTCCTCGCTCTCGCGTGCCAGGCGATCGAAGATGCCCCACCAGTCCGGCCGCTTCTCGCGGGCGTGGAAGACGTTGAGGTCGGCGACGAGGTCGCCGACGCCCGGCCCGAGCGCCTCGAGGGGGGCGCACCGGGCGCGGAGCGCCTCGACCGCCTCGCCGGTCTCCACGCCGCCCGCCTCCACGCCGCCCGCCTCCCCGTCGCCGGCGGCCGGGCGCTCGGGGAACGGGAGGTGGGCCGGCCGCGCCGTCTCGCGCAGCCAGTCGCGCAGTCGCCGGGTCGAGCGGCAGTCGACCTCGTTGTAGCGGCGGATCTCCCCGAGGATCGCCGCCTCGCCGGTCTCCAGCCACTTCTCGTAGGCGACGACGCTGCCGCCGGCGGTCGCCACCTCGCCCTCCCGCGCGTCCATGTAGAAGGCCTCGAGGTCCTTCAGCGAGTAGCCGTCCTCGGAGGCGAACAGGCCGCCCGCGACCACCCGGTGAAGGTCGACGAAGCGCTGGCCCCGCAGGAGACCGTCGAGCGCCGCCTCGCCGGTCCGGTGCGTCATGGCGAGGCGTCGCAGGGCCGTCATCTCGTAGGACGCGTCGTGGTAGACGTGGGCGCGGGGGAAAGCGCGCATCCGCTCGGACAGGAAGGCGATCACCTTGCGCGCCGCCTCCGCCTCCTCCGCCCGGTCGTGGGCCCAGATCGCCTCGAAGCGCCAGGCGCCGGCCTCGCGGAACAACAGGCCGTGCAGGTACTCGAGGCCGCCCTCGACGTACGGGTCGCCCTCGATGTCGTAGAAGACGTCGCCCTCGTCGGGACGCGGCAGGAGGGCGAAGCCCTTTCCGGGCTCCGGCGGGCGCAGCGCGAAGGCGGGCGGGCCGCCGCGACGCCGCGCCGCCTGGAGGCGGGCCTGGGCGACGAGCTTCGCCCGCGTCGCCTCGGCGAGGCGCGGCGCCCGCACCTTGATCGCGCTCATGCCGCGCCGCCGAGCAACGCCGGCCAGGCCCCCTGCCCTCACGCGGCGGCGACGTCCGCTTCGCTCTCGCGCAGCGCCCGCCAGACCCGCTCGGCGGTGACGGGGAGCGCCGCCACCTCCGCGCCCGCGGCCGCCAGCGCGTCGTTGACGGCGTTGACGATCGCGGCCGGCGCACCGGACGCGCCGGCCTCGCCCACGCCGCGCGGGCCGAAGCCCTCGTCCGGGAGCGGCGGCAGGTGGAGCACCTCGATCGGCGGGACGTCGTCCGCCCGGGGCATCGCGTAGTCCATGAAGGAGCCGGTGAGGGGCTGGCCGGCCTCGTCGACCCGCACCGCTTCGAGGAGTGCCTGGCCGAAGCCCTGCACCGCGCCTCCGACGATCTGCCCGCGCACGGCCGCCGGGTTGATCGCCGTCCCTCCGTCGTGGGCGACGACGAGCGCCTCGACGCGGACGACCCCGGTCGCCGGATCGACCGAGGCCGTGGCGCCGAAGGCGGCGCAGGAGACCATCGCGTCGGGCGGCGGCGTGTGCCGGCCGACGGCGGTGAGGCCCGTGTCGTGGCCCGGCGGGAAGATGTGCGGCTTGAAGTGGCAGGTCCGCGCGAGGTCGGCGAGGGTCATCAGCGGCGTGCCGTGCGCGTCCGTCACGCTGCCGCCAGCGAGGGCGAGCCGCGAGGGCTCGTGCTGCAGGAGGGCGGCAGCGGCGGCGAGGAGCCGCGCGCGCAGGCCGAGCGCCGCGTCGCGGGCCGCCTTGCCGCCGAGGGTCGTCCCGCGCGAGCCGAAGGCCCCGCCGCCGTAGGGGCAGGCCGCGCTGTCACCGGAGGTGACGGCGATCTCCTCGGGCCGGAGGGACAGGACGTCCGCCACGATCTGGGCGAGCGCCTGGTCCGCCCCCTGCCCCTGGTCGGTGTTGGCGGTGGCGAGCCGCACGACGCCGGACGGCTCCATGCGGATCACCGCCGTCTCGTCCGAGCTGATGGCGACGCCACCCTCCCCGTAGTAGCGGGACCCGCTCGCCACGAGTTCGAGGAGGCAGGCGATGCCGATCCCGTGAAGGCGCCGCCCGTGCCGGCCCCGCGGCGCGGCGGCGAGGCGTTCCTCGAGCGCGTCGAGGCACTCCGCTATCCGGTAGCGGTCGACGCGGATGCCGCCGGGCGTCGTCACCGGGCCGTCGGACAGGTCGAGGAGGTGGCGGCGGCGGAAGCCGATCGGGTGCTCCCCGGCCGCCCGCGCCGCCTTGTCCATCAGCGCCTCGGTCGCAAGGCATGCCACCGGATGGCCGACGCCGCGATAATGGCCGAGGTGGGGGCGGTTCTGGAAGGCGAGGCGGCTGCGGGTGCGAACGTCCGCCACGGCGTAGGGCGCGCCGACGAGCCGCGCCGCCTGGGCGGCCTCGCCGAAGCTCGTGCGCGGGAAGTGGCCGAAGGCGCCGACGCCGCACAGGTCGTCGAAGGAAATGGCAGTGACGCGGCCCGCCGACGGGTCGAGCCGGGCGGCGACGTGGACGCGGTGGTCCCGCGCCTGGGCGTCGGCGAGGAGGCTCTCCCCCCGGCTCGCGACGAAGCGCACCGGGCGGGCGAGGAGCACGGCGGCGCAGACCGTCGCCATCTCGTCCGGGTGGAGCTGCTGTTTCAGGCCGAAGGCCCCGCCCACGTCCTCGCACACGACGCGGACCCTGTGCTCCGGGATCCCGAGGAGGCGGGCGTAGACGTCCTGCATCATGTGGGGGTGCTGGTGCGACTGGTGGACGGTGAGCGTCCCGTCCCCCGCGTTCCAGTGCGCCAGCACCGCGCGGGTCTCCATCGGCTGCGGAGCGACGCGGGAGAAGGTGAGCGACAGGGCGACCGTCATGTCCTCGGCCGCGGGCGCGGCGGCCGTTCCGAAGGCGTGGTGGAGGTTCGCCTCGGCGCCGCGGTGAAGGTCCGGGTGGATCGGCTCGGCGCCGGGCGCCAGCGCCGCGACGGGGTCGAGGGACGCCGGCAGGGGGCGGATGTCGAGCGCCACGGCCTCGGCGGCGTCCCGCGCGGCCTCGGCGGTCTCGCCGACGACGATGGCGACCGGCTCGCCCACGTAGCGCACGCGCTTGTCCGCCAGCGGCACCTCGCCCGGGATCCGCGCGCCGGCGAACAGGGCGTGCTCGGCGTGCCAGGGCCGGCAGACCCGCGCCATGTCCGCCGCCGTGAAGAGCGCGACGACGCTCGGCAAGGCCGCCGCTTCGGCTGTCCCGACGGCGAGGAGTTCGCCATGGGCCTCGGGCGAGCGTACGATGGCGGCGTGGAGCGCCCGGCCGGCGTCGAGGTTGGCGACGTAGCGGCCCTGCCCGCGGACGAGCCGGTTCCACCTGAGGTTCGGGTCGGAGCGTCCGAGGGCTCCGGCGGACGGGCCTCCTGGCGTGTCTGTCATGGTCGGCGCCCTTTTCTTGCCGTGCTCGCGGCCGGATGGACCGGCGAGACCCGGAGCGCCGATCCCGGGCAGCCGCCCGACCGCGCGTCGGCGCCACCGGGAAGCTGACCTGCCCGGGGGGCGGGCTCCGTTCGCCCCAGCTCTAGCAGGCCGTTGAACGAGGGTCTCGCGCTTTGGCGGCCGGCGCGGCGTCCAGCGCCCGTCGCCGTGGCGCGCACCGGTTCGCTCGCCAGCCTCGTCCGACGGCCGGGCCGGTGTCGGTCAAGTCTGCGCCGCGGGAACGCTCAGCGACCGCTCAACCGGCGCCTCATCGCGTGGCGGCGAGCATCGTCGACCGTCCTTTCGGCTTCAGATCACGTCGTCGAGCGTGTTTCTTTCAGCCTGGACCGGCATCCCCACGCCCCGTCGAAGCGCGTCTTCGTTCGGGCGCGCGCGGGCACGGCGACACACATGGAATTTGAGTGATTCCAGTTCCAGAATGAAGATTTCATGGAGGGACTTATTGATAATCCGCGCGCGAGTAATAGGATCGGGCGCCGACAGACACGGGGAGGTCCGCATGCGGGAGCAAATCGCGAGGGAGCCGGGCGCCGCAGCCTCGCCGGCGGGCCAGCCGGAGGGCCGCGGCCGGACGTGCGCGGCCGACGAGCGCGCGGCGCTGCTCGGCACCATCGCGACGTGCTGCTGCTCCGCGGCGGACGTCGCCGCCGTCGTCGTCGCGATCGAGACCGGCGAGCCGTCGATGGGCGCCGACGTCGGCAAGGCGTGGCACGGCGGCGCAATCGGGACGATCTGACGGCAGGAACGGAGACACTCATGAGCGGTCATCACCGGATGCGTGGCCACGGCTACGGCCCGCCGGCGCACGCGCCGGGCGCGGTCCCCGGCGACGTCGCGCGCCTCGGGGAGGCGTTCGGTCGCGGCGCGGTCCTCGGGGCGACGGTCGGGGCCATGGTCGGCGCGAGCGGCGCCGCCGACCCGTCCGCGCCGCTCGCGCCCCAGGCGCGCCGGATCGCCGGCGCGGCCCTCGGCGACGCGACGCGGATCGCCATGGCCACCGGCCTCGGGGCGGCCGCGGCCGCGATGGTGCCGGCGGGCAGCCTCGCGCGGGGCCTCACCATGGTGGCCGTCGGCGCGGCCGTCCTCGCCGTCACCAATCGCGAGCGGGAGCGCAAAGGGGAGCGGGTCTGAATGTCCTACGACGAGCGTCACGGGTCGGGCGACGAGCGCGGCGGTGCGGGGCCGCACGGCGGCGAGGGTCCGGCCGGCGGCTGGGCCGGCTACGGTCCCGTTCCGCCCTGGGCCGCCGCCGGCTGGGGTGGTCCGCCTCCCGGTGGCGGTCCGGGCTGGGGCCCGCCGCCGTGGGCGGGCGCGGGGCCGGCCTGGGGCGCGGGGCCTGGCGGGCCCGCGCCCGGCGCCGCTTTCGGCCCGGGCTTCGGGTACGGCGCGGGTCCCGGCTGGGCCGGCCCGGGGGGGCCGGCGGGCTGGGGGCCCGGCGCGGGATACGGCCCCGGCGGGCCGCAGGCACAGACCGGCGCGGGCGCCGCGGGCCTGTTCGCGATGCTGGAGAACGCGCCCGGCGGGATCGGGAACCTCCTGAAGGACGACTTCACCCGCGGGCTCGTCGTCGGGGCGGGCGCGATGTTCCTGCTCTCGAACCCCAAGGTGCAGGAGCGCGCGATCACCACGCTGGTCCAGCTCTGGGAGATGGCCCAGGGCGGCATGGCGGAGATGAAGGAGCGCTTCCGCGACGCGGAGGCCGAGGTGCACAGGGACGAGGATGACGGCGCGCCGGGCGGCGAGCGCGGCTGACGGCGCGCCCGCCTCCACCGTCGTCGCCCTCCCCCGCATCGTCCACGAGGTGCGGCGCGCGGGCGGCGGGCGGTTGCGCCTGCGCCTTCCCTGGCTCGGCGGCGACAGCATCGACCACGCGGCGCTGCGCGTGCGGATCGAGGCACTGCCGGGCGTCGTCGCCGTGGAGGTCGTCGCCGCGGCGCGCTCGCTGGTGGTCCGCTACCGCGCCGATCCCGCGGAGGCGGGCGCGAGGCGCGCGGCGATCCTGCGGGCGGTCTCGTCCGTCTCCCCGGCGGAGCTGAGGTCCGCCGCGGCCGCGGCCGGGCGCAACGCGCGGGAGGAGGAGGGCGCGGCGGCCGCGCTCCTGTCGGCCGCCTTCGTCGCCGCGCTGGTGCCCTTCCTGCCGCTTCCCCTGAGGCGTGCGCTCGTGTTCGCCTCGATCGCCTCCACCGTCTGGCGCGGGGCGAGGGCGCTCGTCTCGAAGGGCATGTGCGTGGAGGTGCTGGACGCGGCCGCCGTCGGCGTGCCGGCGATCCGCGGCAAGCTCGGCACCGCCGCCACCACGAGCCTCATCCTGTCGCTCGCCGCCTGGATCGAGGAGCGGGCGAGCCGGCGGTCGGACGACCTGGTGCGCTCGCTCCTGAAGATGGCGCCGGAGACCGTCTGGCTCGAGGGCGAGGACGGCGAGGTCGAGGTGCCCTACGCGGCGGTGAAGGTGGGCGACCGGGTGGCGGTGCGGGTCGGCGAGCTCGTGCCCGTGGACGGCGTGGTGGTGGCCGGCTCGGGCACCATCGACACCTCGGCCATCACCGGCGAATCGATCCCGGTCCCGGTGGAGCCCGGGCGCGCCGTGCTCGCCGGGTCCGTCCTCCTCGACGGGCGCCTGGTCCTCGGCGCGGAGCGCGTCGGCGCGGCGACCACCACCGAGCGGATCGGCCGCTTCATCGAGCGCGCGCTGTCGGAGCGGTCCGGCCTGCAGCGCCTCGCCGACCGGATGGCCGACCAGCGGGTGTGGATCACCTTCGGCACGGCCGC
>CAZJNX010000098.1:9087-17512 GCA_964547415.1 uncultured Hyphomicrobiales bacterium | reverse complement strand
CCCTTCCGCACCTCCCAAGCTACCATCACGCCAACAGACAGGGGGGGGGACGGGCGTTCGGCGCGCGGCGCGGGCTGACGGCGGGCGCGGCGGCGAGCCTCCAGGCGGACGGCGGGGCCGCGTTCGCCGCCCTCCCGGCGGCCGCCCGGGGACCGGGTGGCCGGCAGCGGGCGGTGCATTGGGCCGCACCCGGGGGGCGGCCGGCGGCTCGCGCAGACGGCCTCCGCCCGGGCGGGGCGTCGGGCGTTCGGCGCGGCACGAGCGGACACGGCGGGCGCGGTCGCGCGCCTTCGGGCGGACGGGGAGTCGTGTCTCGCTGTGCCGGGGTGGCCGGCAGCTGGCGGTGCGGCGGGCTTCTTGCGGGCAAGGGCAAGCTGACCCCGTTGCGGGCGGGGCGCCGGGCGTTCGCCAGGGCACGGGCGGACGGCAGGCCCGGTGGCGGCGATCGGCCGGGCGGACGGGGCGCCCGCGTTCCGCGCTGCGGGGCTGACCGGCAGCGGGCGGCGCGGCGGGATACGCCCGGGCGGCGGCCGGTGACCCTGAGAGGCGGGCCCCTGCCGCGGGCGGGGAGCCGGGCGTTCGCCAGGCATGGGCGGACGGCTGGCGCAGCGGCAGCGAGCCCGCCGGGCGGGCGGAGCACCGCGTTCCGCGCTGCGGCGGGGGACCGGCAGCGGGCGGCGCGGCGGGATGCGCCCGGGCGGCGGCCGGTGACCCTCAGAGGCGGGCCCCTGCCGCGGGCGGGGAGCCGTGCGGCGCGCGGCATGGGCGGATGGCAGGCCCTGCGGCAGCAAGCCCGCCGGGCGGGCGGAGCACCGCGTTCCGCGCTGCAGCGGGGGACCGGCAGCGGGCGGCGCGGCGGGATGCGCTCGGGCGGCGGCCGGTGACCCTGAGAGGCGGGCCCCTGCCGCGGGCGGGGAGCCGGGTGCGCGGCACGGGTGGACGGCGGGCGCGGCGGCAAGCCGCCGGGCGGACCGGCACCTGCGATCGCCGCCCTCGCGGCGGCCGTCAGCCGGCGGGGCGGCGGGCCTCGTCCTGCAGGCGGGCGAGGGCGGCGAGCGCCCGACCCGCGTCCCGGGCGGGCACGAAAAGGTGATCGTGGTGGAAGGCGGCGATCACGTTGCAGGCGATCCCGGCCGAGGCGAGCGCCCCCGCGACCGCCGCGGTCAGCCCCACGCCCTCCAGCGAGGAGCGGACGGTGAGCGTGATGCAGCGCATGGGCGGGCTCGCTGGAAAGCCGAGGCGGGCGGCCGCCGTCGCCGGCAGGACGAGCGACACCCCCTCCTCCTCGCGGAAGACGGCGATGGCGTGGGAGAGGGCCGCCTCCACCCGCTCCCCCGGCGGGGCCGTGCAGAAGACGTAGTCGGTCGTACCGAGCGCCGGGTCCATCCCGGCGATCATGGCCTCCGTGTCCGATACCCCCGCCATGGCATCGTCTCCCCGATCCCGCATCCCGCGCCCGTCCGCCGGAACGCGCCCGCGCCCGTGCCCGTCAGATCCCGGGGGCCAGCAGCCCCTCGAGGACCTGGCCGACGAACACGAGGTCGGCGCCGCCGGTCGGCGTGCGCCGGGCGAGGTAGTCGAACACCTTGCCGTCCTTGAGGCCGTATTCGGCGATCTCGCGGACCTGGTCGTCCTCGTCGAGGTAGACCGCCAGGATTCGCCGGTCGACCACCGAGGCGTTCATGAAGGCGACCGGCCGCCGGCTCGTCTGGGAGAAGTAGTAGAGCACGTCCCCGTCCGCGACGCCGGTGGTGGAGGGGCTGCCGAGGGCGAGCAGCACCTGCTCGCGGGAGGAGCCGACGGGCACCTGCTGCAGCTGCTCCGGCGTGATGCGCTGCCCGTGGTGGTAGGTCTCCCCCACCGCGCACGCCGACAGCGCCACCGACAGGAGGACGGCCGCGGCGATGCCCCGCCGGCCGCGTCCGCTGCGCACCGGGGGCTGCCCTCGCGCCCCGTTCACCCTAACTTGCAAGGCGAGTTCCCTTTCCCAAACAGCCCGTCGCATCGCCCAATGTTCAGATCCCTCTTCCGCCGTCGCGGCGACCCAAGGCCCCAGGCGCTCTACCAGAGCATCGTCGAGCAGGCCCGGCAGCCGGACTTCTACCGCGTCCTCGGCGTCGCCGACACCCTCGACGGCCGCTTCGACATGCTCCTCCTTCACCTTTCGGCGACCATCGATCGCTTCCGCAACCCGGACCGGAGCGTGTCGGAGACCGGGCAGGCCCTGTTCGACCTGTTCGTCACCGACATGGACCACAACCTCCGCCAGATGGGAATCGGCGACCTGTCGGTGCCGAAGAAGATGAAGAAGATCGGCCAGTCCTTCTACGGCCGATTCGGCGCCTACACCCGCGCGGAGGACCGGCACGCGCTCGCCGCCGCCATCGGCCGCAACGTCTTCCCGGACGACTTCGGTTCCGTGCGCCCGGCTGCGCTGGCCCTCGCGACCTACTATATGGGCCTGGCCGACGCGCTGGCACGCCAGGACGAGGCGGCCCTCACGGCCGGGCGGGTCGACTGGCCGCCGGTGCCCGGCCTCGACGAGGCGGCGAGCCGCGGCGCGCGAGGCGAGGACGAGGACGGGGCGGATGACGCGGTTCCCGATCAGGCGGCCGAAGCCGGTCGCTGAGCTGCCGGCGGGCGGCACGCCCGTCAGGGTCGAGGCGAGCGAGGAGGAGCTCGCGGCGCTCGCCGACGTGTTCGGCGTGCCGGCGGTGAAGCGCCTCGTCGCCGACCTCCTCGTGCGCCCGTTCCGCGGCGTCGGCGCGGCGGTGGAGGGGACGGTCGAGGGCGTCGTCGTCCAGGACTGCGTCGTCACGCTCGAGCCGGTGGAGCAGGCGGTCTCGGAGGCGATCTCCGTCCGCCTGATGCCGGCGGGCGAGGGGGGGCTCGCGGCATGGGCGGCCGCGGGCGGCGAGGTCGAGGTCGACCCCCTCGGCGAGGACCCGCCGGAGCCGTTCGAGGGCGGGCGGATCGACCTCGGCGCGATCGCGGCGGAGCATTTCGCCCTCGGGATCGACCCCTACCCGCGCCGCCCGGGCGTCGCCTTCGACCCGGAGGCGGCCGGCGTCGGCCCGGACACCGACGAGGACGGGAACGGGGCGCCCGGCTCGCCGTTCGCCGCCCTGTCGGCGCTCGCCGGCCGCCCGGGCGGCGGGACGGGCGCCTGAGACGGCCCCTGGAAGGCGGCGGCGCCGGGCCGCTTGTGTCCCGGCGACAAAAGGGATAGGCCGCACGTGCCCGAAAAACCCGATGAGGCCTCCCGCTCGGGCGGCGAGCGGTCCGGAAATGCGATGAGCAAGCCGATCGTCATTGCAATCGACGCCATGGGCGGGGACGACGGCCCCGAGATGGTGCTACCGGGCGCGGACCTCGCCCTCGTGCGCTGCCCGGACCTGTTCTTCGAGCTGTACGGGGACGAGGCGCGGCTCGTGTCGATCCTGGAGGGCCTGCCCCGCCTGAAGGAGAGGAGCCGCGTCCACCATACCGAGGTGGCCGTCGGCATGAACGACAAGCCGAGCCAGGCGCTCCGGATGGGCCGGCGCCGCTCCTCCATGTGGCAGGCGCTCGACTGCGTGGCCGTCGGCGATGCGGACGCGGCGGTCTCGGCCGGCAACACCGGCGCCTTGATGGCGATGGCCCTGTTCCGCCTGAAGCCGCTGCCGGCCGTCGCCCGACCCGCCCTCGCGGCGATCTGGCCGACGGTGAAGGGGGAGAGCATCGTCCTCGACGTCGGGGCCACCATCGGCACGGACGCCGACCAGCTCGTCACCTTCTCGATCCTGGGTGCGGCCATGTCCCGCGCCGTCTTCGGCATCCAGCGGCCCACCGTGGGCCTCCTCAACATCGGGGTGGAGGAGGTGAAGGGCCTGGAAGAGGTGCGCCTCGCCGGGCAGATCCTGAAGGACGCGAACCTCACCTCCCTCGACTACCGCGGCTTCGTGGAGGGGGACGACATCGGCAAGGGCGTCGTCGACGTGGTGGTGACCGAGGGCTTCACCGGCAACATCGCCCTCAAGACCGCGGAGGGGACGGCGCGCCAGCTCGCCGCCTACCTCAAGGCCTCGATCGGCCGCACGCTGCGCGCACGCATCGGCTACCTCCTCGCCAAGCCCGCCTTCCGGCGCCTGCGCGAGAAGATGGACCCGCGCAAGATCAACGGCGCCGTCTTCCTCGGCCTCAACGGCCTCGTGGTGAAGAGCCACGGGGGGACCGACGCGGTCGGCTTCGCGAGCGCGGTGGAACTCGCCCACGACATGGTGCGAAACGAACTCAAGCGGCGCATCGTCGCCGACGTCACCGCCTTCAGGGAGGCCGAGCTCATTGCAGACGCAGGTTGATCGGGTCGCGTCCGCTTCCGGGGGGCAGCGGGTGCGCTCGGTGGTCCGCGGGACCGGCTCGGCTCTGCCCGAACGGGTGGTGACCAACGCCGACCTCGAGAAGATCGTCGACACCACGGACGAGTGGATCGTCCAGCGCACCGGCATCCGGGAGCGGCGGATCGCGGCGGAGGGAGAGATGACCTCCGACCTCGCCGTCGCCGCCGCCCGCGAGGCCCTTTCGGCGGCCGGCTTCCCGGCGGGCGAGATCGACCTCGTCGTGGTGGCGACCTCGACGCCCGACCGGACCTTCCCGTCCACCGCCGTGCGCGTCCAGACCGCCCTCGGGATCGAGCGGGGCGCGGCCTTCGACATGCAGGCGGTCTGCTCGGGCTTCGTCTACGCCCTCGCCACGGCCGACTCGCTGCTGCGCACGGGGGCGGCGACCCGCGCCCTCGTCATCGGCGCGGAGACCTTCTCGCGCATCCTCGACTGGGAGGACCGGACCACCTGCGTCCTGTTCGGGGACGGGGCGGGCGCCGTCGTCCTCGAGGCGGGGGAGGACGGGGGCCTCGGCGGGCCGGGCATCATCGCCACGCGCCTGCGCTCCGACGGGCGGCACGAGGACAAGCTCTACGTGGACGGCGGCCCGTCCTCCACCGGCACCGTCGGGCACCTCAGGATGCAGGGGCGGGAGGTGTTCCGCTTCGCCGTCGGCGCCATCACCGACGTGATCGAGGACGTCCTGTCGGCCGCCCGCGTCGGCCCGCAGGACGTGGACTGGTTCGTCCCCCACCAGGCCAACCGCCGGATCATCGAGGCGAGCGCGAAGAAGCTCGGGATCCCCCTCGAGAAGACCGTCGTGACGGTGGACCGGCACGGCAACACCTCCGCCGCCTCGATCCCGCTCGCCCTCGCCGAGACGGTCCGGGCCGGGCGGATCCGGCCGGGCGACCTCGTCCTCGTGGAGGCGATGGGCGGCGGCTTCACCTGGGGGGCGGCGCTCATCCGCTGGTGAGGGCGGCCTGTCCCGGTGCATTCCGGCGTGCACTCCGGCCACATGCAGGGAATACCGTTCGGCCGATCGACCGTTGTCGTTAACCTGTTGTTGACCTTGCCCCGCTGTGACCATACCGTGGTCGCCGTGACGGGGGTTTTCGGCAATGCAACGGCGCGTGGCTGGATTGGATATGTCGACACGGACGGTCACGCGTGCGGATCTTTGCGAGGCCGTCTACCGGCGGGTCGGTCTTTCGCGCACGGAGTCGGCCGAGCTGGTGGAACTTGTCCTAGACGAAATCTGCGACTGCCTGGTGGGCGGGGAGCCCGTCAAGATTTCCTCGTTCGGGACCTTCGACGTGCGCGAGAAGGGGGAGCGGCTCGGCCGCAACCCCAAGACCGGCGAGACGGTGCCCATCGAGCCGCGGCGCGTCATGGTGTTCCGCGCCTCCAACGTCCTCAAGAAGCGCATCAACGACGCCCGCAGCGCGGAAGCATGAGGGGCCGAACGGCCACGGTCCGGATGCGCCGGCCCCGCTCGCCGTGATCGAGGAGGGCCCCGAGGGGGCGCGCACCCTCGCCGAGGTGGCCGAGGACCTCGAGATCCCCCAGCACGTCCTGCGCTTCTGGGAGACCCGTTTCCCCGAGATCCGGCCGGTGAAGCGCGCGGGCGGGCGGCGGCTCTACCGTCCCGAGGACGTCGCGCTGCTGAAGGGGATCCGCCGCCTCCTCTACGGCGAGGGCTACACCATCCGCAGCGCGCAGCGGGTCCTGAAGGAGCGGGGCGTCGCCGCGGTGTGTCGCCTCGGCGAGGTCGCCGACGCGCCGGTCCGCGCGCGGGACGGGGCGGTGGCTGCCGCGCCGCCGCCCGCCGAACGGTCCGCGCCCCGTCCGGGCCCGGCGGCGGACGCCGGGCCGGCGCCGCCCGATGCGCCCGCCGCTCCAGCTGCGCCGGCCGGGGCGCAGACCGACCGGGCGCTGCAGGGGGAGATCGAGGCTCTCCTCGACGAGCTTCTCGCGCTCAAGCGCCTCCTCGACGAGAGCCGCTGAGGCCCCGCCTTTCCTCGCCAGGACTGACAAACCGCAAGGCGAATCCGTCCCGCGCGCCGCACTGTTTCGGGCAAGCGCCGATGGACGTTCGACGCGGTGCGCCAGCCGACGAACGGGAATGGAAAAAAAGCCGCACCCTCCCGGAACACCCTGCGGCCAGTGGCGTTCTTGATGCGAGACGCCGTTCCGCCCCGAGCAGCAGGGTGCGGCACAAGCGCTTCCCCCGCACCCGGCCCGGTGCGGGGACGGGCATCCCGGCAACATGCTTGCCGGGGCTGAGGGGTCGACAAGCCCCAGCCCAGCCCCCCGATGTCGACCCCTCAGCAACCTCGCGCGCCGCCGGCCCTGCCGGCGGCGCCTTTTTTCGTGCCGTCGGGCCAGGGGCGTCGAGGCTCGCGCCGGACCGGGACGGCGTCGTGCGCCCCGACGGCCTCTTCGCGATCCGCCGCCGGTGCCGCGAACGGCGAGGTTGGTCAGGTGTTGGCGAGGATGAAGGGGATCATCTCGCCGATGAGGGCCTGGGCGGCCGCCTCGATGCCGCGGACGGCATCGTCCACCGCGTCGCTGCCCATGGGGACCGTGGCGTCGAAGACCCGTTCGGCCACCACGCGGCCGTTGCGGTCGTTCAGGATCTTCACCGACACCGTCACCCGCGCCCGGTCGCCGGCGAAGGTCTCGGCGTGGAAGTTCCGGATCTCGGTGACGATCTGGTAGTCGATGAGGAGGCTCTGGCCCGGAAGGCCGACCGCGCGCACCCGGTCCGTGTTCTGCAGGCTCTCGAGGAGCAGGACCTGGAAGACCCGCGGGGCCGTGTCCTCCCACGCCACCCGCTCGTAGTAGGACATGGAGATCGGCGTCGGCTTCACCGCGATCCGCTCGGTGTCGAGGGAGGCGAGGGCGGCCGGCACCGGGACGAGGAGCTGGGCCCGGCTCGACCCGCCGCCAGGCGCCGCGTCGACGGGCGTCAGGCGGTAGATCGCCTCCACCCCCTGTTGCCCGGCGCAGCCCGAGACGGCGGCGGCGGCGAGCGCGAGGACGGTGGCGAGGACGAGGCGGAGCGGGCGGCCGCCGCCGCGGGCGGCGGGTGCTTGTCTCATGGATCTCACGGGCGGGACGATGGACGCATGAACGGTTCGTTTCCGGCGAGGGTGTGAGCGCGGCGTGCGACGGACCGCGGGGCCCGCGCCCCGTTCCGGGCCGCTGGCCGCGGCCCCGGTGGGGTCGCGGCCGATCGTGGTGGCGGCGGCCGCCCACCCGTCAGCGCCGCCGGGGCGCGTAGGTCGGGCCGGCCTCGCCGCCGAACAGCACCCGGCTCGGCTGCCGCTCGAAGGTGGAGACGGCCCGCTCGATCCGGGTGAGGGTGCTCCTGCCTTGGTTGATCAGGTCCCGCACGTCGTCAAGGCCGCCGGTCGCGAAGCGCTCCACGCCGCTCGCGATTGCGTCGGCCCGTTGCGCAAATGCACTCGCCACCGCCTCGATCGACCGGGCGGCCGCCGCGCTCTCCTCGAGGAAGGCGACTCCCGGGCCTTCGATGGCGGCGCCGAGCCGCTCCACGACGTCCCCGATCCGGATGACGGCCGCGTCCACCTCCGCGCTCGCGACCCGCACGTTGGCGATGATCTCGCGGATCGCCTCGTCCTCCCCGGCGATGGTGGCGGTGACGGTGCGGATGTCCTCGCTCGCTGCCCGGGCGTTCTCGATCGCCGCGGCCACCTCATCGCGCCGGCTCGCCACCGTCTCCGTCAGCTGCCGCACGTTGGCGGTGATGTCGTTGACGGTCGCCGGGTCGATGGCGGCCACGAGCTCGCCCACGTTGTCCACCGCCGGGACGGCCCGCTCCGCGAGGGTCGAGGCCCGCTCGGTCAGGGTGCGGGCGTTCGCGATGGTGGCGGAGATGTCCTCCTGCCGGGCGGCGAACGTGTCCGTGACCTGCCGGACGTTGCCGGCCGCGACCTCCGCGTCGAGGATGATGCGGGCGATGGTCTCCCGCTGGGCGGCGACCGAGGCCGTCACGTCCCGCACGTTCCCGACGATGGTGGAGACCGCCTGCGGGTCCA
>CAZJNX010000098.1:0-8987 GCA_964547415.1 uncultured Hyphomicrobiales bacterium | reverse complement strand
CCGCCACGAGGGCCCGCGACAGGCTGTCGAGGCCCGGCTCCACCGTGGCGAGGAGTTCGGGCACCCGCGCCGAGGCGAGGCGCACGTTCTCCACCGTCTCCTGCGCCCCGCCGATGAGGGCCTGCAGGGCCTCGCGGTTGGCCGCGAGGGTGTCGGTCACCTGCCGGACGTTGCCGGCCGCGACCTCCGCGTCGAGGACGATGCGGGCGATGGTCTCCCGCTGGGCGGCGACGGAGGCCGTCACGTCCCGCACGTTCCCGACGATGGTGGAGACCGCCTGCGGGTCCACCGCCACGAGGGCCCGCGACAGGCTGTCGAGGCCCGGCTCCACCGTGGCGAGGAGCTCCGGCACCCGCGCCGAGGCGAGGCGCACGTTCTCCACCGTCTCCTGCGCGCCGCCGATGATGGCGGCGATCTCCTCCCGCCGCTCGGCCACCGTGCCGGTCACCGCGACGAGGTTGTCCGCGATCTGACGCCCGCGGTCCACGAGGCCGTCCACCTCCGGCACCCGCGCCTCGAGGCCGGCGGCGAGCTGGCGCGCGCTCTCCACCGTGTCCGAGATCGCCTCGGGGTCCACGGCGGCGAACACGCGGTTGAGGTTCTCCACCCCGGGCCGGATCGCCTCGGCGAGGCCGCTCGCCCGCGCCGTCAGCGTCTCGGCGTTGCGGGCCGCGAGTTCGGCGTTGTTGATGATGCCGGTGATCTGGTTCACCCGCGCGGAGACGTTGGAGGTGAGGACGCGCACGTCCGCCGCCGCCCCCGCCGCGTCGCCGATGAGGGCGGTCACCCGCTCCGTCTCGCCGCCGATGCCGGTGGCAAGGCGCCGCACCTCGGCGACGATCTGCGAGACCGCCTCCGGATCGACCGACACGAGCACCCGGTTGAGGTTGTCGAGCCCGGGCCGCACGCCCTCCACCAGGCCCGGCAATTCTCCGGCGACCGTCCGGGCGTCGTCGGAGACGGCGCGGGCGTTGCCGATGAGGGCGTCGATGTCGTCCGAGCGGCCCGCGATGGCGGCGGCCACCTGGCGGGCGCTGCCCGCGGTCGCCGCCGCGTCGTCGATGAGGCCGCCGATCTGCTCGGACCGCTGGGCGACGCCGGCCGCCACCAGCTGCACGTTGGTGACGATGTCGTCGATCCGGACCGGCTCCACCGCCGTCAGGATGCCGGTGAGGTTCTCGATCCCGGGCCGCAGCGTCTCGAGGAGGCCGGGCACGTCCGCCGCGGCGGTGCGCACGCTCGCCGCCGTCTCCGCCGCGTCGTCGATGAGGGTGCCGATCCGGTCGGACCGGTCCGCCACCGTGCCTGCCACCGTCTCGATGCGGCGGGCGGTGGTCTCCGCGCTCTGGATCAGGGAGGAAAGGCGCCCGGTCTCCGCGGCGACGGCCGCCGCCACGTCCCGCGCGTCGCCGACGAGGCCGGAGACGGCCTCAGGGTCCACCGCGGCGAGAACCGCATTGAGGTTCCGCACGCCCGGCCGGATCGCCTCGGCGAGGCCGCTCGCCCGGGCCGTCAGCGTCTCCGCGTTCCGCGCCGCGAGCTCGGCGTTGTTGATGATCTCGGTGATCTGGTTCGTCCGCGCCGCCACGTTCGAGGCGAGGGTGCGCACGTCGCCGGAAACGGCCGCCGCGTTGTCGAGGAGGCTCGCCACCGCCTCGGAGCGCCCGCCGAGGGTGTCGGCGAAGCGGGAGGCGGACGCGACGGCCGCGCTCACCGCGTCCGGGTCGATGGCGGCGAGGACGCGGGAGGCGTTGTCGAGGCCCGGCCTCAGGCCCTCCACGATCGCCGGAAGGTCCGCCGAGGCCGTCTCGAGGTTGCCGGCGAGGCTCGCCGCGCTGTCGATGGCGCTGCCGATCGCCTCCTCCCGGTCCGCGACGGTGGCGGCCACGCGGCCGATGTCGCCCGCCGCCTCGCCGGCGTTGGCGATCAGCGTGCCGATGGCGTCCGACTGGGCGTCGAGGGCCGCGACGAAGTCGCTGCCCGCGCTGACGGCGCGCGCCACCGCGTCCCCGTCGATCCCGACGAGCACGTCGTTGAGGTTGGAAAGGCCCGGCCGCAGCCCCTCCACGATCCCGGGGATCTCGGCCGAGGCGGTGCGCACGCTGGCGGCCGTCGCGGCCGCGTCGTCGACGAGGGTGCCGATCGCCTCGCTCCGGCCGGCGAGGGTGGAGGCGACGGTGCCGATGCTGCCCGCCGCGTCGGAGGCGTCGGCGATGAAGGTCTGGATCGCCTCGGTGCGGGCGGCGACGCCGGACACGAGGGTCGCCGCGTCGCTCACCGCCTGCCCGACGGCGTCCGCGTCGATGCCGGCGAGGATCCGCTGGACGTCGCCGGCGATGGTGTCGGCCCGGCCGGTGAAGCTCTCGAGGTTGGAGGCGGCCGTCTGCACCCCGTTCACGATCTGGCGCACCTCGCCCGGCAGCTGGGCGGCGTCGTCGGTGAAGGCGACGAGGTTCTGCGCGATGCGGCTCACGTCGTCGGGGCTCACCTGGCCGATCAGCCCGTCGACCCGCGAGATGACGTTGCGGATGTCGGGTCCCGCCGCGGCGAGGGCGCGGCCGGCGGAGCCCACGTCCTCGATGAGGCCGGAGATCTGGGGCGCGCTGTCGCTGAGGGCGGAGGAGAAGGTCTCCACGTTGCGGATCGTGGTCTCGATGGTGCCGCGGTTGTCGGACAGGATCTGGTTGAACTCGGCGAGGGTGGTGTCGGCGCGGGTGAGCAGCGCCTGCCCGCTTTCCACGATCGACTGGAAGCGGGACTGGCGCGCCTCGATGGTGGGCGTCGCGTCCTCGTTCGCCGCGAACAGGCCCTGCGCGTCCCGCGAGCCGCCGGTGAGGGACACGTAGGCGACGCCCGTGAGGCCCTGGAAGCCGAGCTCGGCAACGGTGTCGGTCTTGATCGGCGCGTCCGCGTTGATCCGGGTCTCGGCGATCACGTTGGTGGCGCCGCCGGTCGGAAAGCCGAGGCGCGTGACCTCGCCGACGCGGATGCCGTTGAACAGCACCTGGGAGCCGACCGACAGCCCCGTGACCGCGTCCGGGAAGACGATCTCCACGGTCCGTTGCCGGCCCTGGTCCGCCGTCGAGTACAGCCAGTAGACGAAGCCGAGGAGGCCGGCGATCACCGCCAGCACGAACAGTCCGATCGCGATGTAGTTGGCCCGGGTTTCCATGGATGTCCGCCGTCGACGTCCCTCGTTGTCGCCCCGCCCCGGCCGCGGCGGCAGCCGCAGCCGGCGAACGGGGCCGGCGGCCACTCCGGCGATGGCCGGCGGCCGCGTCCCTCAGGTCGAAAGGCGTCCGCCGCGGACGCCGTGGAAATAGGAGCGCACCCACGGGTGATCGAAGGCGAGCAGCTCCTTCACGGTGCCGGTGGTCAGCACCTTCTTCTCGGCCAGCACCGCGATCCGGTCGCAGACCGAATAGAGGCTGTCGAGGTCGTGGGTCACCATGTAGACGGTGAGCCCGAGCGAGTCGCGCAGACGCCCGATCAGCTCGTCGAAGGCGGCCGCGCCGATGGGGTCGAGGCCCGAGGTGGGCTCGTCGAGGAACAGGAGCTCCGGGTCGAGGGCGAGGGCGCGGGCAAGGCCCGCCCGCTTGATCATCCCGCCCGACAGCTCCGAGGGCAGCTTGTCGGCCGCGTCCCGCGCAAGGCCCACCATCTCGAGCTTCAGGAGCGCGAGCTCGTCCATCAGCCGCTTGGAGATGTCGAAATACTCGCGCATCGGAACCTGGATGTTCTCCTTCACCGTGAGGGAGGAGAACAGCGCCCCCATCTGGAACAGGACGCCCCAGCGCCGCTCCACCCGCCGCCGCTCCGTCTCGGACAGCGCGTCGAGGTCCTCGCCGAAGACCTCGATGGTGCCCGCCCGCTTCGGCACGAGGTCGAGGATGGTGCGCATCAGGACAGACTTGCCCGTGCCCGAGGCGCCGACGAATCCGAGGATCTCCCGCGGGCGCACTTCGAGGTCGAGCCCGTCGAGGATCACCTTGTCGCCGAAGCCCACCGTCACCCCGCGCACGCGGATGATGGGCGGGGCCTGTCCGTCCGCCCCGCCGTCCGGGCGCCCTCGCGCCTGCGCCCCGGCCGCGTCGGCGGCACCGTCGTTCACCGTCTCGCTCACAGGTCGATCGCCGCGAAGTAGATCGCGAACAGGCCGTCCACGATGATCACCATGAAGATCGACTTCACCACCGACGAGGTGGTGTGGCGGCCGAGGCTCTCGGCGCTGCCCTTCACCTTGAGGCCCTCGATGCAGCCGATGAGGCCGATGATGAGGGCCATCACCGGCGCCTTGACCATGCCGACGATGAACTCCTCGATGGTGACCGCCTCGTGCAGGCGCTGGATGAACGTCTCGGGCGGGATGCCGAGGTAGAACCAGGTGATGAGGCCGCCGCCCGCGAGCGCCGACAGGTTGGCGAGGAAGGTGAGGACCGGCAGCGCGAGGATGAGCGCGATGAGGCGCGGCACCACGAGGACGTCCACCGGGTCGAGCCCGATGACGTTGAGCGCGTCCACCTCCTCGCGCATGCGCATGGAGCCGATCTCGGCGGTGAAGGCGCTGCCCGAGCGGCCGGCCACCATGATGGCGGTGAGGAGCACGCCGAGCTCGCGCAGGACGAGGACGCCCACGAGGTCGACCACGAACAGGTCCGCCCCGAACTGGCGCAGGTAGAGCCCGCCCTGCTGGGCGATGATGAGCCCGACGATGAACGACATCAGGACCACGATCGGCACCGCCCCGCGGCAGGTCCGGTCGAAGTTGGCGAGGATCGACACCCCGCGCAGGCGCGACAGCCGCACGAGACAGCCACCGACGGCCATGATGAAGGCGCCGAGGATGCTCGTCAGCGCCACCGCGTCGCGCCCCACCTCCACCGTGGTCTCGCCGATGCCCGCGACGAAGCGCGACAGGGCGCCCTGCCGCTTCCTCTTGCCGGGCGGGGCGGGGATGTGGGCCTCCACCTCCTTCAGGAGGAAGGCCATCTCGTCGTCCGCGCCAGCGATCTCGACGCGGCGGCCGTGGTACTCGAGGGAAGCCTTGAGGCGGTGGACGAGCCAGGCGCCGGCCGTGTCGAGCCGGCCGATGCCGGCGACGTCGAGCCGGGCGACCCTCGCCTCGCCGAGGTCCACCTCGCAGATCGCGTCCTCGGCGCTGCGGGCGTTGGCAAGGCACCAGTCGCCGGAAAAGCGCACCGCGGCGTCCTCGCCCGTCACCGTGACGGCGAGCCGCGGCTCCCCGGTTGCGACGCTTGCGTCCATCGACGGTCCCGTCCCTCGTGCCGACCCGGCGCGCCGGGTCTGGCTGCCGGCACACCCCCTCATGTGCCCGGCCGGCGTTTCGCGGCAAGTTCCGTTCCACGCTTTCCACCGCAGGTAAAGGCCCCACAGCGCAGGGGCCGCGTCGGCCAGCGCGCCGGGCGGCTTGACGCGGCCCCTGCCGCCGGCGAGGCTGCGCGCCGTCGCCCGTCGCCGCAACGCGGTCCCGGCGGGCGGCGGCTGACCGGGCGGCCGGCGCGCGCCCGGGGGCGCGCGCACCCGCGGAGACGACGGATGGAGCTGAAGCGACCGTTCCTCATGTTCCTCGGCGACGTGCCGGACCCGCTCGGCGCGAAGACGGCCTACGGCATCGTGGACTGGCGGCGGGACTGGTGCGTCGGCCAGTGGCGCCTGCCGGGCTGCGGGGCGGACCTCGGCCTGCCCGAGATCGGGGTCGCCGATGCGAAGGCGAAGGGCGCCGAGACCATGGTGGTGGGCGTCGTCAACCCGGGCGGCAAGCTCCCGCCCCACTGGGTCGGCTCCATCGTGGAGGCGCTGGAGGGGGGCCTCGACGTCGCCGCCGGGCTCCACGCCCGCCTCGCCGACGTGCCGGAGATCGCGCTCGCGGCCGAGCGGTCGGGCCGGCGTGTCCTCGACGTGCGCCACTCCACCGAGCGCTTCGAGACCGGCAAGGGCACGAAGCGGCCGGGCAGGCGCCTCCTCACCGTCGGCACGGACTGCTCCATCGGCAAGAAGTACACCGCCCTCGCCCTCGAGAAGGGCATGCGCGAGGCGGGGCTCGACGCGGAGTTCCGGGCGACGGGGCAGACCGGCGTGTTCATCTCCGGGCGGGGCGTCGCCATCGACGCGGTGGTGGCCGACTTCATCGCAGGCGCGGCCGAGTGGCTCTCGCCGGCGAACCGGGAGGACCACTGGGACGTGGTGGAAGGGCAGGGGAGCCTGTTCCACCCCTCCTTCGCGGGCGTCTCCCTCGGTCTCCTGCACGGGAGCCAGCCGGACGCCTTCGTCGTTTGCCACGAGCCGACGCGCACGCGCATGCGCAACGTGGAGACGCCGATGCCCACCATCGACGCGGTGATCGAGGCGACGGTCCTGATGGGCCGCCTGACGAACCCGGCGATCCGCTGCGTCGGCATCGCCATCAACACCGCCGCCCTCGACGAGGCGGGCGCCCGCGCGGTGATCGAGGAGACGGCGGCCGCCCACGGCCTGCCCGCCACGGACCCGGTGCGCTTCGGCGTCGCACCCATCGTGGAGCGCATCGTGGCGGAGTTCCCGGCGCGATGATCCGCACCCTCTCCGTCCGCGCCGAGACCTTCCCGATGGCCAGCGCCTTCCGGATCTCCCGGGGGAGCCGGACGGAGGCCCACGTGGTGGTGGCCGAGATCGAGGCGGACGGCGAGCGGGGCCGGGGGGAGAGCGGGCCCTATCCCCGCTACGGGGAGACGGTGGAGGGCGTGGTGGCCGCCATCGAGGCGCTGCGCCTCGCCGTCGAGGGGGGGATCGACCGGCAGGCCCTGCGCGGGACCATCGGGGCGGGGGCGGCGCGCAACGCGGTCGACTGCGCCCTGTTCGACCTCGAGGCGAAGCTGTCTGGCCGCACCGCCGCCTCGCTGGCGGGCCTTCCGCCCCTGGCGCCGGTGACGACGGCCGTCACGGTGAGCCTCGGAACGGCGGAGGAGATGGCCGAGGCGACGCGGGCGCTCGGCCCCCGCAGCCTCGTCAAGATCAAGCTCGGCGGGAAGGGCGACCCGGAGCGGATCGCCGCCGTCCGTGCCGCCGCGCCCGACGCCGCCATCATCGCCGACGCGAACGAGGCGTGGGACGGGGAGACGTTCGCCGAGAACATGGCCGCGGCCGCCGCGGCGGGCGTCGCCCTCGTGGAGCAGCCACTGCCCGCGGGCGAGGATGCGCTCCTCGCCGGGGCGCCGCGCCCGGTCCCGGTGTGCGCCGACGAGAGCGCCCACGTGACGGCGGACCTGAGGGCGCTGCGCGGCCGCTACGACGCGGTCAACATCAAGCTCGACAAGGCGGGCGGCCTCACCGAGGCGCTGGAGATGAAGGCGGCGGCGAGGGCGGCGGGCTTCCAGGTGATGGTGGGGTGCATGGTGGGCACGTCCCTCGCCATGGCGCCGGCCGTCCTGATCGCGCAAGGCGCCGATTTCGTGGACCTCGACGGGCCGCTCCTCCTCGCCCGCGACCGCGACCCCGGCCTCGTCTACGAGGGGTCGACCCTCTTGCCGCCGGATCCGGCGTTGTGGGGCTGACGCCTGCCTGCCCGGCGTTCCCTCGGCAATGCTCGGGCCGAAGGGCGTGCTCGCGGTCGTCGACCTCGCGAAGCCGGACGTGGCGCACCCGCTCGCGACCCTGACCGTCGTGGGCGCTGGGCACGACGGGCCGGCCGTCCGCCGGCCGAGGGCTGCGCCGTGCGGACCGGCGCGATCCGCTTCGCCCGCCGCCCCGGGAACCGGCCGCCGGCACCGGGGGCGGGCCGGCGTCACGACTGCGCCGGTGACCGCCCTCCGCGGCGCGCCGCACCCCGTGACGGCCGGACCCGTCCGGGCGGCAACCCCCCGGCCGGATCCTCGCCGCGCGTTCGGCGGGGCGTCGGCGTGCGGCCGGCAGCCTTTCCGCCGGGTGGGCGGGCACCCCTTGCGGTCCGGGCGCCCGTCGCCCCGTCCGCCGCGTTCGAACCCTCGCCGCCTCGCCGGTAGGGTTGAATTCTGGGCGGTCCGATGGCCGCGCGGCGTCGCGGGCCTTCGCCGCGATGCGCGTCGATCGGGCGCGCCGCGCCACCGCGCCGGAAGCGGCGCCGACCACAGGTGAGACCGGGGGCGATCTTCGATGGCTGAACCGAGGACGGCGCCGGTCGGCATCCCCCACGCGCCCGGGCAGGGCGCGTGCCCGTGCTGCCGCTGTGGTGCCCCGGAGACCCTCGCCGCGCTGAGGCGGATCGAGGCGGACATCGCGCGGCGGGAGATGCTGTCGGGCGCGGGCGCCATGTCCGCCCTGTTCGCCGGCTTCGGCCTTGCCGCCGCCGACGACGCTCTTGCCCGCACGGACCCGGGCAGGCCGGTCCTCCTTGCCGACCTGCGCCTGTTCGACGGGCGCGACACCCGGATCCGGGACGACGTCGACGTCCTCGTCGAGGGCGAGCGGATCGCCGCCCTGCCGCCGCGCGGGAGCGGCCCGGCGGAGGCCGCCCGGATCGACTGCGGCGGGCGGACCGTCATCCCGGGCCTCGTCGACGCCCACTGGCACGCGACCCTCGCGGCGGTGCCGCAACAGGCGCTCCTGTCCGCGGACATGGCCTACGTCCACCTCCTCGCCGCGCGCGAGGCGGCGGCGACCCTCTCGCGCGGCTTCACCACGGTGCGCGACACGGGCGGGCCAGCGTTCGCGCTGAAGCGGGCGATCGACGAGGGCGTCCTCGAGGGGCCGCGCATCTTCCCCTCGGGGGCGATGGTCTCCCAGACCGCCGGCCACGGGGACTTGCGCTTCCGCAACCAGCTGCCCGCGATGCCCGGTGCGCCCGACGCCGCCCAGGAGGCCGGCATCTCCGCCCTCGCCGACGGGGTGCCCCTCGTCCTCATGCGGGTGCGCGAGCAGCTGATGAAGGGGGCGAGCCAGGTGAAGATGATGGCGGGCGGCGGCGTCGCCTCGCTGTGGGACCCGATCGATTCCCTGCAGTTCCTGGAGGAGGA
>CAZJNX010000097.1:0-17515 GCA_964547415.1 uncultured Hyphomicrobiales bacterium | reverse complement strand
GTGGATCGACCTCGCCTTGGTGAGCCCGAGCTCAAAAAACACAGTTGCCCCCCCGGCGTCCCGCCCTCGAGGCCGCCGTCGCAAGACGAGCGCCCGGCTCTCGCCTGTTTGCGCGGCGGCGCGCTGGCCAGCGTCAATTCCGTGACGTCCGACACGATCGCCGCGCGGATCGCCGCCCATCTGCACGTCGTGCCAGTGACGGCATGACATGCAGGATCTTTTGAACCATGTTCGACACGATATTGAAGCGTATTCAGGCGAACAGCCCCGGCGTCTTCGGGGTCGAGCCGATCGTGAAATCGCCCGTCCCGGTGATCCACGGCACGAACGACGACGACACGCTGATCGGAACCAGTGCGGCGGAGGAGATCCACGGCCTCGACGGCGACGACTTCCTCATCGGCGGCATCGGAAACGACACGCTCTGGGGCGGGCGCGGCGACGACACGCTGTGGGGCGCCAACGACGACGACGAGCTTCATGGCGGCGACGGGGCCGACGCGCTCTCGGGCGGCCACGGCGACGACCTCGTCGTCGGCGGCTTCGGCGACGACGTGCTGTCCGGCGAGGCCGGCGACGACGATCTGTTCGGCGGCCACGGCGACGACGCCGTCTCGGGCGGCGCCGGCAACGACCTCCTGCGCGGCGATCAGGGGGACGATTCCCTCGACGGCGGCGACGGGGCCGATCGCATCGTCGGCGGCGACGGCGACGACCTGATCCAGGGCGGCAACGGCGACGACTCGCTCTACGGACAAGACGGCTTCGACGTCATCCACGGCGGCGCGGGCGACGACGCCATGGTCGACGAGGGGCCTGGCTGGGTGTTCGGCAACGGGGGCGACGACCACATGATCGCCTACGAGGGCGAGATGCTGGTGTTGGTCGGCGGCGCGGGGGCGGACACGCTCGTCAACCTCGCAGGGAGCGCGGTCGCGAGCTACCACACCTCGGACGCGGGCGTCGCGATCAGCCTCGCCCTCGGCACGGCGGTCGGCGGCGAGGCGTCCGGCGACGTGCTCGACGGGATCGACCACCTGATGGGCTCGGCCCACCTCGACATCCTCGAAGGGAACGACGGGGCGAACGCCTTCAGCGGCCTGGCCGGCGACGACCTCCTGTTCGGGGCGGGCGGCGACGACACGATCCTGGGCGGGGCGGGCGCCGACCAGATCCGCGGCGAGGCGGGCGATGACGAGCTGTCCGGCGGCGAGGGGATCGACAGCCTGTTCGGCGGCAGCGGCACGGACGTTTTCGCCTTCGGCGCCGTCGCGGACAGCCCGTTCGGCTCCCCCGACGTCATCGGCGATTTCGAGGTCGGGACCGACCTGATCGACGTCAGCCGGATCGTCGCCCACGACGCGCTGTTCTTCGGCGCCGGCGAGCAGCCCGACTGGTCACACGACCAGATCTTCTACAGCCATGCGCACAACGATGTCCTCGGCGACTTCACGGAGCTCAACGTGCTGACGTTCGACGGCGGTGCGTCGATCCTGAACGTTCGCCTCGTGGGCCACCTCGACCTCACGGCCGACGACTTCATCGTCAGCCACCTGCCCGTGCCGGACCTCGTCATCTAGCGACGGCGTCCCCGTGACCGGAGGCAGGGCCGCCGTGCGCGGCGTCGCACCAGATCGCATCGCGGGCCGGATTCCGGCCAGGACCCTGCCCCGGGGCCGGTCCGCTGGCAAGGCGCAGGGACCGGCCGTCCGGCGAAGCCGCACGGTCGGACCCGCGAGGCGCGGGTCCCGTCGAGGGAGGAAGCGAAGCGGCTCGTGACGCGACCCGCGCCGGGCGCGAGCCTCGATCGAACCGACCGTCGAGCGATCGGGCCGCCGACGGGTGGCGGATTCTTTTCCAGCGCTCCACGAACGACCGGCCGCACCAGGCGTTGCCCCGGGCATCGCCGGCCGGTCGCCGCGCCTGCCGCCTGCGCCGGTCCGTGCGCGGACGGGACCGCCCGCCGGCCCCTGAAAACCCCCGCCGCCCGCCGGGCGGACGCCAGGAGCCGTGCCATGCAGACGAGCCGTCCCGCCGCCCTGTGCCGCCGATCCTTTCTCAAGGCCGCCGCCGGCACCGCCGCCGGAGCGGCCGCCGCAGGCGCCGCCAGCGCCGAGCCGGGCGACCTTCCGGACATTCCGGGCGAGGCCACCGGCCGGCCCTTCCCGGAGGCCGACCTCAGGATGCCGCTGCCGCCGGGCGAGCGCCTCGGCTGGTGCGTCGTCGGCCTCGGCGCCTTCGCCCTCAACCACGTGATCCCGGCCGTCACGCGCTCGCAGACGGCGCGCCTCGCCGGCCTCGTGTCGGGCAACCGCGCCAAGGCGGAGCACGTCGCCGCCCGCTACGGCGTCCCGGATGCGGCGATCCACGACTACGACACGTTCGACCGGATCGCGGACGACCCGTCCATCGACGTCGTCTACGTCGTGCTGCCGAACGGGCTCCACGCCGAGTACACGATCCGCGCGCACCGGGCGGGCAAGCACGTGATGTGCGAGAAGCCGATGGCGAACACGGTGGCGGAGTGCCGCGAGATGATCGCCGCGGCCGAGGCTGCCGGCACCAGGCTGATGATCGCCTACCGCGCCCACTTCGAGCCCCACAACGTGCAGGCCCGCGCCATGCGCCGCGAGGGCGCCTTCGGCGAGGCGAAGATGGTGCTCGCCGCCACCATGCGCCCCCTCGACCTGTCGCGGCCGCGGGACGAGTGGCGGGTGCTGAGGGAACTCGCGGGCGGCGGGTCGATGATGGACATCGGGATCTACGCCCTCAACGGCGCGCTCTACTTCCTCGAGGAGACGCCCTCGGCCCTCCTCGCCACGATCTCCAACCCGCCGGACGACGTGCGCTTCCGCGAGGTGGAGGACATGATGACGGCCCAGCTCGTCTTCCCCTCCGGCGCCCTCGCCACCGTCGCCACCCACACGATGGCGCAGAACCGCATCGAGGTGCTGGGCACCGGCGGGACCGCCCTCCTCGACCCGGCGACGGCCTACGCGGACAACCGCCTGTACGAGACGGGGGGCGACGTCGGCGCACGGCGCGTTCCGGTCGCCCGGACGCCGGCGAGCCAGTTCACCGGCGAGATCGACCACCTGTCCCGGGCCGTCATCGAGGACTTCGAGCCGCGGACGCCCGGCGCCATGGGGCTGAGGGACGTCGCCCTCATCGACGCGATGTATCGCTCGGCGGCGCGCGAGGGCTGGGTCCGCCTCGCCGCGGACGGCACGATCGCCGAACGCTGAGGCCGGCAGGCCCCCCTCGCCCGGCCGACCGGCCGCGCACGACGCACCGTGGCCCACGGCCGCGGTTGATGGTCCCGCGCGCCCACCGCCCCCGTCGCCGTCTCCCTTGTGCCACTGTCCCCCCTTTCCGCTTCGACAGCGACGGCGACGACCGGATGTGCGGCGAGGAGGGGGCGGACCGCTTCGTCTTCCAGGATACCGCGTTCGGCCGGGACCGGATCAAGGACTTCGCGTTCGGCGTCGATGTCCTCGACATGGGCGCCCTCGCCCGCAGCCTCGCCCTCGCGGGCGAGAACCCGACCGTCGTGGACGGGTTGCCGGTGGGCGTCGTCTTCGCCGTCGACCGGGCGAACGTCGCGATCGTGGAGAATGCCACCCTCGCCGACGTCCGCGACGGCGACGTGGTGGTGACCGACCCGTTCGCCTGACCCTGCGGCGCGCTTGGCGGGACCCACCGCCAGGTGCGCTGGCCCCGGAGCGGCATCGCCAGAGACGAGAAAGGGGCGCGGCGAGCCGCGCCCCTTTCCACGATCGTGCAAGGGAGCCGGCGGCGAGGGCCGCCGGCGCACCGTCAGCGCTTGGAGAACTGGAAGCTCCGGCGGGCCTTCCGGCGGCCGTACTTCTTGCGCTCCACCACGCGGCTGTCGCGGGTGAGGAAGCCGCCGCGCTTCAGGAGCGGACGCAGCTCCGGCTCGTAGTGGGTGAGGGCCTGGGCGATGCCGTGGCGCAGCGCGCCCGCCTGGCCCGACAGGCCGCCGCCGGAGACGGTGGCCATCACGTCGAACTGGGTCTCGCGGCCGGCCGCCACGAGCGGCTGGCGGACCACCATCTGGAGCACGGGCCGCGCGAAGTAGGCGTCGCACTCCTTCTTGTTGACAATGATGCGGCCGATGCCCGGCTTCACCCAGACGCGGGCGACGGCGTCCTTGCGCTTGCCGGTGGCGTAGGCGCGGCCGTGGGCGTCGAGCTTCTGGACGTGGACCGGGGCCTCGGACGCCTCGTCCCCGCCCGGGGCGCCGGGGCCGAGGGCCGCGCCGAGATCCTCGAGCGACTGGATCGGATCGGCCATCGTCAGCCTTCCTTCCTGTTCTTGACGTTCATCGACGCGACGTCGAGCGCCTCGGGCTGCTGCGCCGTGTGTGGGTGCTCGGGCCCGGCGTAGATCTTGAGGTTCTTCATCTGCTTCCGGCCGAGGGGGCCGCGCGGCATCATCCGCTTGACGGCCGCCTCGAGGACGCGCTCGGGGAAGCGGCCCTCGAGCACCTTTCGGGCCGTCGTCTCCTTGATGCCGCCCGGGTAGCCGGTGTGGCGGTAGTAGGTCTGCTGGTCGTACTTGCGGCCGGTGAAGACCACCTTGTCCGCGTTGACCACGATCACGTTGTCGCCGCAGTCGACGTGGGGGGTGAAGGTGGGCAGGTGCTTGCCGCGCAGGCGCCGCGCGATCTCGGCGGCAAGCCGCCCGACCACGAGCCCGTCGGCGTCGATCACCACCCACTTCTTGGTCACGTCCGCCGGCTTGGCAGAGTAGGTGCGCATGTCTCGTCCCTGTCGCGGGCGGCGCGGTTCGCCCGCCCGACCGTCGTCCCGAAAGGCGCCGCTGGCCGCCACCCGCGCCGGAACGGGCGGCGCCGGCGCCGAGGGTGAGCCCCTCGCCGCCGCCGTTCCCGAAGACCTGCCGTGGGTGGCCAAGGCCAGCTCGCCGCACACGCGAGGCGCGATGCGCGGCCGCCGACGCTGGCGGATCTAGCCGCACACCGCGCGACGGTCAAGCAGGAAAATGAAAACGCAATCCGGTCAGACGCTTAGGGATACGGTGTAGGGATACCGCAGACCCGTCAGCGCGCCGGGAACGCGTAGGTGAGGACGGTGTGGGCGATCATGCCCTCGCGCCCCTCCGCCGTCGCCTCCGCTTCCAGCACCGCGAGGCGCTTGCCGCCCTTGATGACGCGGCAGCGGGTGAGGATGTCCGCGTCCGCGGGCGCCGCGCGCAGGAAGTTGATGGACAGGTTGGTGGTGACGGCCATCTTGGCCGCGTCCCCCTCCGACAGGAGCGCGGCGTAGGCGGCCGCGTCCGCCGCCGTCATCAGCGTCGGCCCGGAGACGATGCCGCCCGGCCGGCGGTGCCGCCACAGGGGGCGCACGCGGACGATCGCCTCCCCGCCACCGGCCGCCTCCAGCGTCATCCCGTTGTCCGCCCCGAAGACCTGCTCGAACTCCTCGGCGAGGAAGGCCCTCACCTCCTCCAGCGTCATGCCCGTCCTCCCGCTTCGCCACCCAGCAGCTAGCCGAGCGGCGTGGCCCCGCAAAGCCCCGCCGACGAATTGACGGCGGGGCGGCGCGGGCGCAATGGTGCCCCCGCCCCCGGGGCGAGGAGGAGGGGCGTGACGAGGAGGCGAGGATGGCGACGGCACAGGCGGCGCAGACGAGCGGGGCGGCAAGCCTCGTCGGGGAGGAGACCCACGGCCACGTGCGGCGCCTCACGATGCGCAACGCGGCCCGGCGGAACCTCCTGACCGAGGAGATGATGGCGGCCCTGTCGGACGCCCTCGACAGGGCGGGGCGGGACGAGGCGGTGCGCGTCGTCGTGATCGCGGCGGAGGGTCCGGCCTTCTCCGCGGGCCACGACCTCAAGGCCATCGACGCCCGCCGCAACGACCCGGACGGCGGGCGCGCCTACTTCGAGGCCCTCTTCACCACCTGCTCGCGCCTCATGGAGGGGATCGCGCGGAACCCGCGGCCCGTCATCGCCGAGGTGGGCGCGGTGGCGGCGGCGGCGGGCTGCCAGCTCGTCGCGGCGTGCGACCTCGCGGTCGCCTCCGGGAACGCCCGTTTCGGCACCACCGGCGTGACCTTCGGCCTGTTCTGTTCGACGCCCATGGTGCCCCTGTCGCGGACCGTCGGGCGCAAGGAGGCGCTCGAGATGCTGTTCACGGGCGACCTGATCGACGCCGACCGCGCCCGGGAGATTGGCCTCGTCAACCACGTCGTCCCCCACGAGCGGCTGACGGCGGACACGATGGCCCTCGCGGGACGCATCGCCACCAAGTCGCCGGCGGTGCTCGCCATCGGCAAGCGCGCCTACTACGCCCAGGCGGAGAAGGACCTGTCGGGCGCCTACGCCCACTGCACGGGCGTCATGGTGGACAACCTCATGATGGAGGACGGGGTGGAGGGCATCGCCTCCTTCGTGGAGAAGCGCGCGCCCGCCTGGCGGGGCCGGTGAGCGGGGGCGCCCCGTTCGGCCCCGCCTTCTGGGACGAGCGCTACCGGGCCGAGCCCGCGCTCTACGGCGCCGCGCCCAACGCCTTCCTGAAGGACATGCGCCCGCGCCTGCCCGAGACGGGCCGCGCCCTCGTGCCGGGCGACGGGCAGGGGCGGAACGGGCTGTGGCTCGCCCGCGAGGGCTTTTCCGTCGTCTCCGTCGACCAGTCGGCCGAGGCGACGGCGACGGCCCGCCGCGCGGCGGAGGCGGAGGGCCTCCCCCTCGAGGCGCGGACGGGGGACCTCCTCGACGTCGCCATCGAGCCCGGCGTGTACGACGTGGTCGCCCTCGTCTACGTCCACCTCGTCCCGGAGGTGCGGGCAAGGGTCCACGCCCGCTGCGCGGCGGCGCTCCGGCCGGGCGGCCGTCTCGTCTACGAGGCGTTCGCGCCCGCCCAGATCGACTACCGGGAGCGGTACGGCTCCGGCGGCCCGGGCCGGGCGGACATGCTCCCCGGCTTCGGGATCCTGGCGGCGGACTTTTCGGACCTCGAGGTGCTCCTCATGGAGGAGCGGGAGGTCGTGCTGGCCGAGGGGCGGGGCCACGCCGGCCCCGCCATGGTGATGCGCGGCCTGTTCCGCCGCCCCCTTTCCTGAACGCGAGAGCGCGATGACGAGCGACGGCCACTCCGACGAGACCATCCGCCAGATCCTGGAGACGGTGCGCACCGTCGCCATCGTGGGCGCGAGCGCCAATTCCGTGCGGCCCTCCTGGTTCGTGCTGAAGTACCTGATCCAGAAGGGCTACACGGTCTTCCCCGTGAACCCGGGGCAGGCGGGCCGGGAGATCCTGGGGCGGCCCGTCCACGCCTGCCTCGCCGACATCCCCGAGCCGGTCGACATGGTGGACGTCTTCCGCGCCGCCGAGGCCGTGCCCGGCATCGTGGAGGAGGCGCTCGCCCTGTCGCCACGGCCGAGGGTGATCTGGATGCAGCTCGGCATCCGCCACGAGGAGGCGGCCGCGCGGGCGGCGGCCGAGGGCCTCCAGGTCGTCATGAACCGCTGCCCGAAGATCGAGTACGGCCGCCTGTCGGGGGAGATCGCCTGGGCGGGCGTCGCCTCCCGGCAGATCTCGGCGCGCCGGCCCGTGCGGGCGGCCGGCTTCCAGCGCCTTTCGATCGGCGGCAAGGCGCCCGGATCGGCCGATTGATTTTCGCCGCCCGGTCGCGGAATGCTCCGCCGAGGGGACCGTCCGGGCCGATGACCGAACGCGGTTCGGCACCGCCGCCCCGCGAGGAGGAGACGAGCCAGCCATGACCGACGAGACGACACCCGGCTTCGACACCCTGTCGATCCACGCCGGCGCCCGCCCGGACCCGACCACGGGCGCCCGGGCGACGCCCATCTACCAGACGACATCCTACGTCTTCGACGACGTGGACCACGCCGCGTCGCTGTTCGGCCTGCAGGCCTTCGGCAACATCTACACCCGCATCGGCAATCCGACCTGCGCGGTGCTGGAGGAGCGGATCGCCGCCCTCGAGGGCGGGACGGCGGCCCTCGCCGTCGCCTCGGGCCACGCCGCCCAGGTCATCGTCATGCACACCCTGATGATGCCGGGCGAGGAGGTGATCGCGTCCAACAAGCTGTACGGTGGCTCCATCAACCAGATGAGCTACTCCTACAAGAATTTCGGCTGGAACGTGAAGTGGGCGCAGGCCGACGAGCCCGCGAGCTTCGAGGCGCTGGTCACGGACAAGACCAAGGCGATCTTCGTGGAGTCGATCGCCAACCCGGGCGGCGTGATCACCGACCTCGACGCCATTGCGGAAATCGCGAAGAAGCACAAGATCCCGCTGGTCGTCGACAGCACCATGGCGACACCCTACCTCGTGCGCCCGTTCGACCACGGCGCCGACATCGTCGTCCACTCCGCCACCAAGTTCCTGGGCGGGCACGGCAACTCCATCGGCGGGCTGATCGTCGACGGCGGCACCTTCGACTGGGCGGGCGACGAGCGCTACCCGATGCTGTCGAAGCCGCGGCCGGAATACCAGGGCATGGTGCTGGGCGAGACCTTCGGCAACTTCGCCTTCGCCATCGCCTGCCGCGTCCTCGGCCTGCGCGACCTCGGCCCCGCCCTGTCGCCGTTCAATGCCTTCCTGATCCTCACGGGCATGGAGACGCTGTCGCTGAGAATGCAGCGCCACTGCGACAACGCCCTGAAGGTGGCCGAGTACCTTTCCGGGCACGACAAGGTGGCCTGGGTCAGCTACCCCGGCCTGCCGAACGACCCGTACCACAACCTCGCCAAGAAGTACTGCCCGAACGGGGCCGGCGCCGTCTTCACCTTCGGCCTCAAGGGCGGCTACGACGCGGGCGTGGCGCTGGTGTCCAACCTCGAATTGTTCTCCCACCTCGCCAACATCGGCGACACGCGCAGCCTCGTCATCCACCCGGCCTCCACCACCCACCGGCAGCTGTCCGACGAGCAGAAGACGGCCGCGGGCGCGGGCCCCGACGTGGTGCGCATCTCCGTCGGAATCGAGGACGTCTCCGACATCATCGGCGACCTCGACAAGGCCCTGAAGGCGGCCTGATCCGCCCCTCTTGCCGGCCGCGACGGACGGTCGCGGCCGGCTGCCCCGGCGGTCGGCACCGCTCCCACTTTTCGCCATCCCGGGGGGGCATGGTCCACGCCATAGGCCGTGCCGCCGAGGGGGAGCTGCCATGTCGAGGATTTCGGTCGAACCCGCACCCGATGCCGTCTACGACTTTCCCTTCTTCGTCCTGTTGATCCAGCGCCTCGCCTTCGAGGCGAACCTGTTCGACCTCACGCCCACCAGCTTCCGCTCCCGCTTCGAGATCGACGGGGAGACGCTGAACGTCCTCGTGACCGGGCGCGGGCTCGCGTACACAACCATCGAGGGCTTCGTTTACCCGGTCTCGGGCACCTTCTCGACCATCCGCGTGACGGACTCCTCGGGCCTCGTCGGGACGATCGAGAACATCGACCTTTCGGCCGCCGTGGTGGACGAGGCGATCCGGGCGGAGGAGTTCGAGGGTCAGCCCTCGGCCTTCGAGGACCTCCTCCTGTCCCTCGACTGGGCCTACCAGGGCACGGACCTGCCGGAGAACATCGGCGAGGGCGACCGGTTCGGCCGCGACGCCGTGGTATTCAATCCGAGGGGGAACGATTCGGCGGTCCTCGGCGCGGGCGACGACCGCTTCTTCACCGGCGACGGCAACGACCGGATCCGGGGCGGCAACGGCGACGACACCCTCGACGGCGGGACCGGGAACGACCGGATCTTCGGCAACGGCGGCGACGACAGCGCCGAGGGCGACTTCGGCAACGACCGGCTCGTCGGCAACGGCGGCGACGACCTCCTGTTCGGCGGGCCGGGCGCGGACACGGCGATCGGGGGCGCGGGCGCGGACGGCATGGACGGCGGTCCGGGCAGCGACGTCCTGAGGGGCGGCCGCGGCGAGGACGCCCTCGTCGGGGGCGAGGGCAACGACACGGCCGTCGGCGGCGGCGGCGCGGACGGCATCGACGGGCAGGACGGCAACGATCGCCTGCGCGGCCAGGGCGGCGACGACACCCTGGTCGGCGGCGGCGGGCGCGACACGCTCGACGGGGGCGGGGGCGACGACGCCATCGGCGGGCGCGCGGGCGACGACGCCATCGACGGCGGCCGCGGCGTGGACGAGCTGTTCGGCGAGGCGGGGCGCGACACGATCTTCGGCGGACGCGGCGACGATTCCCTGTTCGGCGGGGGCGGCGGGGACCGCCTCGTCGGCGGGCGGGGCTCGGACGTCCTGTTCGGCGGGACCGGGCGGGACGTCTTCTCCTTCGGCGCGCGGGACGGGGGCGATGCGATCGCCGACTTCGAGAACGGACGGGACCTGATCGAGATCACCGCGGGCGTCACCCGCCGCAGCGACGTGACGATCACGGACACGAACGTGGGCGTGGTGGTGAGCTTCGCGAGCACCGCCTTCGTCCTCAGCGACTTCCGGCTCGCCGACCTCGACCGGGGCGACTTCATCCTCTGACCGCGGCCCGCCCCGGAGAGGCCCCCTCCCCCGCTCCCCCGGCACGGCGCGGCCCCGGCCGGCGATCGGCCGCCACGGCTTCGGCGTCGGAGCGGGGCCCTCTCCCGCGCGCGGCCCCCCGCGTCCGGGATCGATGGGATCGCCCGTTCGCCCGGGCCTTGTCGCGCCCGCGCCGCTCAGGCCGCGTCCACCGCCATCCGCAGGAGGCTCGCCGCGTGGACCGCGCGGCGGCCGGTGCCGTCGGCGATCTGGTGGCGGCAGGAGGTACCGTCGGCGATCACGTGATCGTTCGCGTCCGCGGCCCGCACCGCCGGCAGGAGGGACAACTCGCCCATGGCGCGGGAGACCGCCACCGTCTCGGCCTGGTAGCCGAAGGCGCCGGCCATGCCGCAGCAGGAGCTTTCGATGGGCTTCACCTCGAGCTCGGGAATCGCCCGCAGCACCGCCTCCACCGGCCCCATGACGTTCGCCGCCTTCTGGTGGCAGTGGCCGTGGAGCAAGGCCCGCCCCGGCAGCGGGCCGAGGGGGAGGCGGTCGGCGTGGCACGCGAGGAATTCCTCGAGGAGCACGACGCGCTTGCCGTCCGCCGCCGTCCAGCCCGGCAGGAGCCGCGGCGCCTCGTCCCGGAAGGTGAGGAGACAGGACGGCTCGAGGCCGACCACCGTCGCCCCCGCCTCGAGGGCGGGGCGCATGGCCGCGACCGTCCGCTCCATCTCCGCCCGCGCCTCGTCCACGAGGCCCGCCGACAGGAAGGTGCGCCCGCAGCACAGGGGCCGCTCCCGCCGCGGCTGCACGAAGCCGACCCGGAAGCCCGCCGCCGTCAGGACCGCGAGCGCGTCGGCGAGGTGCTCGGGCTCGAACCAGCGGTTGAAGCTGTCGGCGAAGAGGACGACGTCGGGCCGGTCCGCGCCCGCGGGCTCCCGGAAGGGCTTGCCGCTCCAGCGCGGCAGCGGCCGGTCGGCGGCAAAGCCCGCGATCCGCTCCGACAGGCGCGCCGCGCCCGGCACCCGGTCCCGCGCGTTGGCGAGCGGAGCGAGGCGGGAGGCGAGGGGCGCGTAGCGCGGCATCCAGGCGACGAGCCGGTCCCGGAGCGACAGGCCGTCCCGGGCGGCGCGGGCGGCGGCCACCTCGATCTTCATCGCCGCCATGTCGACGGACATCGGGCACTCGCGCTTGCATGCCTTGCAGGACACGCACAGCTTCAGCGTCTCGGCCATCTCGTCGGAGGCGAAGGCGTCCGGCCCGAGCTGGCCGGTGAGGGCGAGGCGCAGCGTATTGGCCCGCCCGCGGGTCACGTCCCGCTCGTCGCGCGTCACCCGGTAGGACGGGCACATGGCCCCGCCCTGGAGCTTCCGGCAGGCCCCGTTGTTGTTGCACATCTCGACCGCGCCGTGGAGGCCGCCGGGCCAGTCCGACCAGTCGAGGCGGGTCTCGATCGGCGCGTGGGCGTAGCCGGGCGGGTAGCGGAAGAGGGAGCGGTCGTCCATCTTCGGCGCGCGGACGATCTTGCCCGGGTTGAGGACGCCGGCCGGGTCGAGGCGGTCCTTCACCGCCTCGAACGTCCTGACCATGCGCGGCCCGAACATCCTTTCGTGGAACTCCGAGCGCACGATGCCGTCGCCGTGCTCGCCGGAGTGGGAGCCCTTGTACTCGGCGACGATCTCGAACGCCTCCTCCGCGATCGCGCGCAGCGCCTTCACGCCCGCCTCCTCCTTGAGGTTGAGGACCGGGCGCACGTGGAGGAGCCCGACGGAGGCGTGGGCGTACCAGGTGCCGGTGGTGCCGTGCTTCTCGAAGACGGCGGTGAGGCGGTCGGTGAAGTCGGGCAGATCCGGCAGCGCGACGGCGCAGTCCTCCACGAAGGAGACCGGCTTTCCCTCCGTCTTCATGGACATCATGATGTTGAGGCCCTGGGTGCGGACCTCGGTGATCTTCGCCTGGAGGCCCTGGTCGGTCGCCTCCAGCACCCCGCCCGCCTTCTTGCCCGGGTCGCCCCAGCGGAAGCCGAGCTCCGCCATGGTGTCGGCGAGGGCCACGAGGCGGCGGCGGTTCTCCGCCGGGTCCTCCTCGGCGAACTCCACGAGCAGCAACGCGTCCGGGTCGCCCCGCACGCAGGCGTCGAGGGAGGGGGCGAGGGACGGGATCTGCCGCCCGAGCTCGATCATGGTGCGGTCGACGAGCTCCACCGCCGACGGCCCGAGCGCCACGAGGTGCTGCGTCGCCTCCATGGCGTCGCGGAAGGTGGGGAAGTGGCACACGCCCACCACCTTGTCCCGCGGCAGCGGCGACAGGCGCAACTCGATCCGCTCCGAGACCGCAAGCGTCCCCTCCGAGCCCACGAGGAGGTGGGCGAGGTTGTTGGTCGGCCCGTTGGGCGTCAGCGCGTCCACGTTGTAGCCGCCCACGCGGCGCAGGAGCTTCGGGAAGCGGGCCTCGATCTCCGCCCGCTCCGTCTCGCCGAGCGACAGAAGGTCGCGCACGAGGGCCTCGAAGGCGCCGCCCGCGTTGGCGAGGGCCTCGGCCCGCGTCACGGGGCCGAAGCGGGCGCGGCTTCCGTCGGCGAGCAGCGCGTCGATCGCCTCCACGTTCTCGCGCATGCGCCCGTAGCGGATGGAGCGGCCGCCGCAGGAGTTGTTGGCGGCCATCCCGCCGATGGTGGCGCGGGAGGAGGTGGACACGTCGACGGGGAAGGCGAGGCCGTCGGGCTTCAGGCGGCGGTTGAGCGCGTCGAGGACGATGCCGGGCTGCACGACGGCCCGCCGCGCCGCCACGTCGACCGACTCGACGGCGGCGAGGTGCCGCGAGAAGTCGATGACGACGCCGCTGTTGACAGTTTGCCCCGCCTGGCTCGTCCCACCGCCCCGCGCGGTCACCGGCACGCCCGCCTCGCGCGCGAAGGCGAGGGTGGCCGCCACGTCGTCGAAACGACGGGGAACCACCACGGCCTCGGGCACGATCTGGTAGAAGGACGCGTCCGTGGCGTACCTGCCGCGGGTGAACGCGTCGGTCCTCACCTCCCCCTCGATCTCGCCTGAAAGCCTCGTCCAGTCCGCCATTGTCGACACTTGCCCTTCCGTTCGGTGCGCGATCCATGCAATTCATCGGGCAGGCGCGCAACCGCGACAACGAGACGAGGCGAAAGACCGATGCGGAGCGGACGGCATTTCCTCCAGATCCCCGGCCCCACCAACGTGCCGGACCGCGTTCTGAGGGCGATGGACTACCCGACCATCGACCACCGGGGCCCGGACTTCGCACGCCTCGGCACGCGGGTGCTGGAGGGCATGAAGCGCGTCACGAAGACGCGGACGGGCAAGGCCGTGATCTATCCCGCTTCGGGCACCGGCGCCTGGGAGGCCGCGCTCGTCAACACCCTGTCCCCCGGCGACCGGGTCCTGATGGTGGAGACCGGCCACTTCGCCATGCTGTGGCGGCGCCTTGCCGAGCGCATCGGCCTCGACCCGGTCCTCATCCAGTCGAGCTGGCGCACCGGCGTCGAGCCCGACGCCCTGAAGGACGCCCTTCTCGAGCACCCGGACGTGAAGGCGGTGTGCGTCGTCCAGAACGAGACGTCGACGGGCTGCGCCACGCGAATCGACGAGGTTCGCGCGGCGATGGACGCCGCCCGCACGGACGCGCTCCTCCTCGTCGACACCATCTCCTCCCTCGCCTCCATCGACATGCGGATGGACGAGTGGGGCGTCGACGTCGTGGTGGCGGGCAGCCAGAAGGGCTTGATGCTGCCGCCGGGCCTGTCCTTCAACGTGGTCAGCGAGAAGGCGCTCGCCGCCCACCGGACGGCGCGGCTCCCCCGGTCCTACTGGGACTGGTCGGAGATGCTGGGGCCGAACGGGAAGGGCTTCTTCCCCTACACGCCCGCCACCAACCTCCTCTACGGCCTCGCCGAGGCCATCGACATGCTGGAGGATGAGGGCCTCGAAGCCGTGTTCGCCCGGCACGACCGGCACGCGGAGGCGACGCGGCGGGCGGTCCGCGCCTGGGGGCTCGAGCTCAACTGCGTGGAGCCGCGCCACCATTCGAGCTCACTGACGGCCGTCAGGATGCCCGAGGGGCACTCCGCGGACCGGCTGAGGGGCATCATCCTCGAGACGTTCGACATGTCGCTCGGCGCGGGCCTGTCCCAGCTCGCCGACAAGGTCTTCCGCATCGGCCACCTGGGCGACTTCAACGACCTCATGCTCATGGGCACGCTGTCGGGCGTGGAGATGGGGCTTGCAATCGCCGGGGTGCCGCATGAGGAAGGGGGCGTGAGCGCCGCCATGCGGTATCTCGCCGACACCGCTCGGGACGGGGCGAAGACCGCCGCCTGAGCCTTCTTTCATCCAACGGGAGGAAAGTGAAAATGAACCTGAAGACGCTTCTCGCCGCCGCGGCGGCCGTGACGATGCTGGCGGGCACCGCGAGCGCCCAAGAGAAGCTGCGCCTCGGCCACGTGGCCGAGCCCGGCTCGCTGATCGGCGCCACCGCCGACAAGTTCGCCGAGATCGCCAACGAGAAGCTGCCCGACGGCTACGAGGTGGAGGTGTACGGCTCCTCCCAGCTCGGCAACGACCAGGAGCTCCTGCAGAAGCTGAAGCTCGGCCAGGTCGCCTTCTCGATCCCGTCCTCGATCATGTCCTCGGTGGCGCCCGAGTTCGGCGTGTTCGAGATGCCGTACATCATCCAGAGCCGGGAGCACATCAAGGCCGTCGAGGAGCAGATGCTCGACGACGTCTTCAACCCCGCGGCGAAGGAAGAGGGCTACGTGATCCTCGCCTTCTGGGAGAACGGCTTCCGCCACATCACCAACAACGTTCGTCCGATCAACACGCCCGAGGACCTCGAGGGCGTCAAGCTGCGCACCCCGCGCGGCGAGTGGCGGGTGAAGATGTTCCAGTCCTACGGCGCCAACCCGACGCCGATGGCCTTCTCCGACGTCTTCACCGCGCTGCAGACCGGCGTGATCGACGGGCAGGAGAACCCCTACGCCCAGATCGTCTCGGCGAAGTTCCACGAGGTGCAGGACTACCTGTCGATCACCGGCCACGTCTACACGCCGGCCTACCTGCTCGCGTCCACGCGCACCTTCGACCGTCTGCCCGAGGACGTGCAACAGGCGCTGACCGAGGCGGCGCAGGAGACGCAGACCTTCGTCTACGAGGAGGCGGCGCGGCTCGAGGGCGAGCTTCTCGACGTCGTCCACGAGGCGGGCGTGGAGATCAACGAGGCGGACAAGCAGGCCTTCATCGACGCCTCGGAAGGCATCTACCAGGAGTTCGCCTCCCAGGTGGAGGGCGGCGAGGAACTGGTGGAGCGCGTGCGCGCGGCCAACCCCACCAACTGACGGACGACGGGGCGGAGCGGCGACCCGCGATCGCCGCTCCGCCGAACGAGCGTGCCGGGCGCCGTTGCGGCGGCGCTCGCGCCTGTCCGCGTGCGGGCGGCGGAGCGCCTCGCGCCCGCCGGATCGCCTCCTTGGAATAGAGCGAAATGCGAACAGCCGGCCGGATCCTCGGGACCGTTCTCGAATGGTTCCTGATCTTCCAGATGATCCTTTTGACGGTCGTCGTCGTGTACGCCGTCACCAGCCGCAAGCTCGGCGCCTCGCTGAGCTGGTACGACGAAGTCGCCGCCATCCAGCTCGCCTGGATCACCTACTACGGCGCCGCCCTCGCCGCCCTGAAGCGCAAGCACATCGGCTTCGACGGCTTGCTCCTCGCCCTCCCCCACCGGGCGCGGGCGGTCGGCATCGCTGTCGCCGAGACGATCGTCATCGGCTTCTTCGTGCTGCTCGCCTGGTCCGGCTGGCAGGTGCTGCAGGTGCTGGAAGGCATGAACCTCGTCAGCCTCACCTTCGTGCCGATCCAGTTCACCCAGTCCGTCATCCCGATCGGCGCCGTCCTGTTCATCGTGGCCTCGCTCCTGTCGCTGCCGGACTACTGGCGCGAGACGATGGCCGGCCGCTCCTTCGAGCACCCGGAGATCGTCCCCGAGACGGCGAAGGACAAGCGGGTGGAGACGCGGCCGTGATCGTCCTCGGAATCTTCATCGCCTTCATCGTCATGATCCTCCTCAACGTGCCGATCGCGGTGGCGCTCGCGGTCTGCGGCGTCCTCGGGATCCTGGCGGCTGAGGGGGCGTCGAGCCTCGTGACCATCGCGCTCGACATGTACAACGGCGCGACCAAGTTCTCGCTGATCGCGATCCCGATGTTCGTGCTCGCGGGCGCGATCATGAACGCGGCCGGCATCACCAAGCGCCTCATCGAGTTCGTGTCCGCGCTGATCGGCTTCGTGCGCGGCGGGCTCGCCATGGTGAACGTGGGCGTGTCCCTGTTCTTCGCCGAGATCTCCGGCTCGGCGGTCGCCGACGTCGCCGCCCTCGGCAACGTCATGATCCCGGAGATGAAGCGGCGCGGCTACACCGGCGCCTTCGCCGCCGCCATCACCTCCTCGTCCGCCTCCCTCGCCATCATCATCCCGCCGTCGATCCCCATGATCCTCTACGGGGTGACGGCGGGGGCCTCCATCGAGCAGCTGTTCCTCGCGGGCGTCGTGCCCGGCCTCATCGGTGCGGCGGGGCTCATGGGCCTGTGCTGGTACTTCGCGCGGCGCTACAACCTGCCCACCGAGCAGGCCTTCGACACGAAGCGCCTGCGCGACACCTTCGTGGCGGCGCTGCCCACCTTCGCGCTGCCGGTGATCATCCTCGGCGGCATCTTCGGCGGCTTCGTCACCGCCACGGAGGCGGCGGGCCTCGCCGTGGTGGCCGCCATCGTCATCGGCTTCTGGTACCGGGAGACCGACTTCGGGGAACTCAAGCGGGCGATGCTCGACGGGGCGATCCAGACCGCCGTCGTGATGCTGCTCGTCGCCGCGTCCGTCCTCATGGGCGGCTTCCTGACGCGCGCGCAGATCCCCCAGGACGTCGCCAACTGGCTGATCGCGCTGACGGACAACCGCTACCTGATCCTGGCGATCCTCAACGTCTTCTTCCTGGTGATCGGCTTC
>CAZJNX010000096.1:0-17601 GCA_964547415.1 uncultured Hyphomicrobiales bacterium | reverse complement strand
AGGGAGCGCCGGTGCGGATGCCCGTGAGGCCGAAGCCGGTCGGCCGGAGCCCGGCCGCGCCTGCGCCCGCGCCGGACGGCCGACGGCGCGCCATCTTGCAAGTCCCCACGGCGTCGCCACGGTCCTGTCCTGCCGCGCCGATCGCGGACGGGCGGCCGGACGCGGTCCACCGGCGGTCAGTCGCCGCGGGCCGGCCCGTCGGGCCGGACGGGGCCGGACAATCGCTCGACGGGAAAGCGGCGCAAGGGGTGGGCGAGGAGGCGGTGCGCCTCCACGGGCCCGGGCAGCCGGACCGCCGCCGGGTCGACCCGGCGGAAGCCCGACGGGCCATAGTAGGCGAGGTCGCCGACGAGGAGGATCGCGTCCCGCCCGCTCTCCTCGCCCGCGAGGATGGCCCGGGCCAGCAGCGCCCGGCCGATGCCCCGCCCGGCAAGGGCCGGCTCCACCGCCAGCGGGCCGAGGAGGAAGGCGGCGGATGGGCCGACGCGGATCGGCGTCAACCGCACCGAGCCCGCGAACCCGGTGGACGAGGTGGCGACGAAGGTGACGCCCGCGGCCTCGCCCGCCGCCTCGCGCACGCGGAAGGCGGTGCGGGCGAAGCGCCCGGGGCCGAACGCGCGGGCGGCGAGCGCCTCGATGGCGTCCGCGTCGCCCGGCAGCTCCGGCCGGATGAGGAAGGAAGGGGTCTCGTCGGGCATGGCGCCCCGGGGATGGTCCAGCGCCTGTGGCATGGCTCGCCGCTCCGGATCGACCGTCGGGATCGTCCGCCGCGAACGGTCGGGCGGACGGGTTCGATCCGCCGCGGCGCGCCGGGCACGGACGCCCGCCGACCGCGGCCGTCAGCCGGATCGTCGTCGGAGGAAAAGCGCCGTCGCGCCGGTGGGTTGGACCGGGAATGCCACTGCGCCCGGTACCATCGCGCGCCGATCGTGTAAACAGGCAGGCGAGGCCGCGGCGTGAGGGCGGCGGCCGGCGGGGCCCATCGGCACGGGGATTGTCCGGATGCAGCTCGACGTCACGACGGTCGAGGCCGTCACGATCCTCGTGTTCGCGCTCACCGCGGGCTTTCTCCTGTGGACCTGGTGGACCCAGCGCACGGGCAGCGCCCTCGTGTGGTGGAGCCTCACCTTCGTGGTGGCGGCCGCGAGCTCGCTCCTCACCCTCGAGGTCGACGCCCGCCCCGCACCGTTCATCCTCCTCGTGGACGACTATCTCCTCATCGTCTCCCACCTTCTCCTGTGGGGCGGCTTCCGTGCCTTCAACCGGGCCGGCGCGCCGGTCCCCTGGGCGGTGCTCGCCCTCGGCGGCTTCACGCTGGCGGTCTTCGCCCTGCCGATGCCGCCGCGGGCCTTTCTCGACCTGTCCATCCTGATCGCGCTCGCGATCACCGTGGCGGCGGTGGTCGAATTCCGCCGCCTCGTGGAGCCGGGACTCGCCTGGACGCGCATCGCGGTCGCGGTGATGGCCGCCCATGGCGCTTTTCTCGCCCTGCGCCTGTTCCTCGCGCCCGATCCGCCGCTGCCGGCCTTCGTGGGCGGGGATCACCTCGTCCTCGTCCTGTTCCTGCTGGAGCCGATGCTGGCGGCGGTGGCGCTCGGCTTCACGGTCATCGGCATGGTCTCGGAGCGGACCGGAGCGGCGCACGAGGCGGCCGCGCGGGCGGACCCGCTCACGGGCGCCCTCAACCGGCGCGGGCTCCATTCCTGGTTCATCGCCCGCCGGGCGCGGCGGGCGCGCTTCGGCGAGCGGGGCTGCGCGGTCATCCTCGCCGACCTCGACCGCTTCAAGGCGGTGAACGACACCTTCGGCCATGCCACGGGCGATGCCGTCCTGAAGGCGTTCGTGGAGCGCGCCGGGCGGCACCTGAGGGCCGAGGACGCGCTGGTGCGCACGGGGGGAGAGGAGTTCCTCGTGGTGATGGAGGCGGCGGACGAGGCGGCCGCGCTGGCCGTCGCCGAGCGGATCCGCGCGGCGGTGGCGGCCGAGCGGGTCGCGGCGGGGGGCGAGTGGATCCCGCTCACGGCGAGCTTCGGGGTGGCGGCGTCCGGGCCGGTCGCCCGCTTCGAGGACCTGGAGCGGCTGGTGGAGGCGGCCGACGAGGCCGTCTACCGGGCGAAGGCGGCGGGCCGCAACCGCGTGGAGGTGGCGCCGCCGCTCGCGGGCCGGACCGCCGCCTGAAGCCGCGGCGGAAAGCGGCCGAGCGAGGAAACGCGAGGCTCGCGCCGGGCCCGGGCCGCGTCAAGGCACGCCTTCGGCTCGATGGCCTTGACCCGGCCCGTGCCCGGCGCGGTTGTGGATGTCGGCTCCGGAGGAATGTCGGCCTTTCGTCTCTCCAGCGCAATGGACCCGGGCGAGCGGTGGCCGCTGCCCTGACCGTGGCCGGCGGCCGGGGCCGGCCACGGGTGAGGGCGGCGCGTCAGTCGCCGAGGGGCCAGCGCTGCTCGTCGTCCACGAACCACTCGTCCTCGGCGAGGCGCTCGTCGGCGTTCACGTCCCAGCTGTCGTAGATGCCGGCGTAGAACTCCTCCTCGGTCACCGTGCCGTACGCCTCGCCGACGTCCTGCTGGTAGAGGCCGAGGTCGGTGCTCGCCGCCTCGAACTCCTCTTCGTCGACGACGCCGTCATTGTCCGCGTCGATCGCTTCCAGCATCGGCGGCTCGGACGGGAACCAGGTGCGCCAGCCCTCGCGGTACTCGGCGGGCTCCAGCGCGCCGTCGTCGTTCTGGTCGAGGTAGCGGAAGACGCCCGAGCGCAACTCGCGCTCGTCGACGCGGGCCGAGCGGTCCGTGTCGAACGAGGAGAAGGCGCCCTCGCGCTTCATGCCGGCCACGAACTCGTCGCGGGAGACGGTGCCGTCCTCGTTGGCGTCGAACCGGGCGAAGCTCTCGGTGCCGCTGCCCTCGGCGGCGAGCGCGGCGCCTGCGCCGAGCGCAATCGGAAGGGCGAGCGCGACCGCGAGCGGCCGCGCGGCGATGCGTGCGGTTGTTCCTCGCATGGGAAAACCTCCAGGTCTCGTTCGGAAAGATCGGACCTCGCGAAACCGGTCGCGGCAGGGATGCCTGCGACGATTGCGAAGCTCACTCGGCGAAACCGGCGCGCCGGCCGTTCGTTCCGATCTTCAGGAAAACCTTCCTTCGACGAGTGCCTTCAGGCGGAAGTGCTGGACCTTCCCGAGGGCGTTGCGCGGAAGGTCGTCGAGGAAGCGGATTTCCCGCGGCACCTTGAAGCGGGCGATCCGCTCCGACAGGTGGGCGAGGAGGGTCGCGGCGTCGACGTGCGCGCCGGGCCGGGCGACCACGAAGGCAACCGGCACCTCGTCCCACCGCGAGTCCGGCCGGCCGACGACGGCGCACTCGGCGACGGCCGGGTGCGCTGCGAGCACGCGCTCGATCTCCGCCGGAAACACGTTCTCCCCACCCGAGACCAGCATGTTCTTCTTCCGGTCGTGGACGACGAGCCAGCCGTCCGCCGTGCGCGTCGCCACGTCCCCGGTGAGGAAGAAGCCGTCCCGGAAGGCGGCCGCCGTCTCCTCCGGCCGGCCGAAGTAGCCGTCCGCCACGAACGGGCCGCGCACGGCGATCTCCCCCGCCGTCCCGTCCGCCACCTCCGTCCCGTCGTCCGCGAGGATGCGCACCTCGGCCGCGAGCGCCGGCCGGCCCGCGGACCCCTCCGGCGCGCGCGGGCCGGAAAGGCGGGTGTGGACGGCGATGGGCGCCGTCTCCGTGGCGCCGTAGACCTCCAGCACCGGCACGCCCCGCGCGTCGAACGCCCGCTTGAGGGCCGGCGGCACGATGGTGGAGCCGGTCGTGATCGCCCTGAGGGAGCCAAGGTCCGCCGCCGCGAAGCCGGGCGCGGCGAGCAGCGCCTTGAGGGTCGCCGGCACGAGGACGGTGAGGGTGGGCCGGTCCGTCGCGATCGCCGCGAGCGTCGCCTCCGGGTCGAAGCGGGAATGGAGGGTGACGGTGGCGCCCGTCAGGAGGGCGGGCGTCGTCTGGATGTTGAGCCCGCCCACGTGGAACAGGGGCAGGACCGTGAGGACGTGGTCGGCCGCCGTCATGTCGTGGAGGTGGACGGCGTGGAAGGCGTTCCAGGCGAGCGCGTCCTGGGAGAGGAGCGCACCGCGCGCCCGCCCCGTGGTGCCCGACGTGTAGGACAGGAGGACCGGAAGGCGCCCCGCCTCGGCGAGCGGATCGGCGGGCGGCCCCTCGAGGAGCGCCTCGAAGGGGAGGGCGCCCTCCACGGCCTCGCCCGGCAGCGCGACGATCCGCGCGCCCGCGGCGGCCGCGGCGAGGTCCGGCAGGATCCCGGCGAAGCGCGCCTCCACGAGGAGGGCGGCGGGCCGGCAGTCGGCGAGGATGGCGGCGAGCTCCGGCACGGCGAGGCGCCAGTTGAGCGGCACCGCCATCGCCCCGACCCGCGCGGCGGCGAACAGGGTGGCGATCGTGTCCGGGTGGTTGTGGGCGAGGATCGCGATCCGCTCCCCCCGCGCGGCGCCCGCGAGCCGACGAAGGCCCCCCGACAGGCGGCGGACGCGCGCGGCGAGGGCGGCGAAGGTCGTCGTGCCGCCGGCGTGGCGGATCGCGGCCCGATCCGGATCGAAGGCTGCGGCGTTCTCCAGAATGTGCGACAGGTTCATGGGATCGGTCCTGGCGCCGCCCGCCGGCCCCGGCGGGGCGGGGGCGGCCGGGCAGGGAAGGGGAACGCGCCATGGGGCACGTCGCGTCGCCATTGTCCTCCAGCCGCCGCGCCGTGTCGACGGCCGCGCTCGTCCTCGCCGCGCTCGCCATGCCGGCGGCGGCGGCCGACCGGGCGCCGCCCGCCGGCCCATGCATGGAGACGACCCGGACCGTCTCCGGAAGCTACGCCGTCCTGAATTTCGCCGGCTTCCTCCTGTCGGGCGGCACTTGGGAGGAGATCCCGGTCGGCTCCGGGCGCACCTGTCGCGGGGCGGCGGGCGACATCAACGCCTGCTGGCACGACGGCCGCGTCTACCCGCCGGGCGCCGTCGCCACCTTCGAGGGGCCGCGCGGCCTTCCCCTCGCCCGCGTGTGCCGGCTCGGCATCTGGGACTGACGGCCGGCCCGCGCCGGCACGCCTTCGGGGGCTTCCGTGAAGTGGATCTGGCGTCTCGGGATCGCCGCGGCGGTTCTCGTTCTGGCGGCGGGCGCGGTCGGGGCGGCGTGGTTCGCCGGCGCGTTCGTGGAGCGGCGCTCGCTCGCGGGCCTGTCCGCCATGCTGGCGGAGGGCCTCCTCGTCCATCGACCGGCCGGGGCGGGCGAGGCGCCCCTGCCGACGGTGCTCGCCTTCCTCGGCTGCGGCGGCGTCTTCGACCGGGAAGGGCGGCCGCGCCCCCTGATCGAGCCCTACGCGGCGGCGGCGAACGCGGCGGGCTGGCAGCTCGTCGTCGTGGACAGCTTCGCCGTGCGCGGCCTCGGCTACGAGGAGGCGGTCGCCCGCGTTTGCTCGGGCTGGCGGCTGCGCGGCCGCGAGCGGGCGGGGGACGTGGTGGCGGCCCTCGCCCTCGCCCGGGGTCGGGCGGACGTCGACGGAGAGCGGATCGTGCTCGCGGGCTGGAGCCACGGCGCCTGGGCGGTGATGGACGCCCTCAGCTACGACCTCGAGGCGGATTTCCCGCACACCCTCCGCGCGGCGGACCCGTCGCTGCTGGAGGGCCTTGCGGGCGTCTTCCTCGTGTACCCCTATTGTGGCCTCCTGCCCCGGGCCGAGCGGGGCTGGGCCCACGCGCCGGCGCGCGTGCGCGTGGTGGCGGTGGAGGGGGACGAGATGGCCCCGCCGGAGGACTGCGCGCCCGCCTTCCGCCGGTTGTCCGCCGAGGGCCTGCCCGTCGCCGTCACGACGCTTTCCGGCGCCACCCACGCCTTCGACGAGCCGGACAACGATGACCCGTCGATGGTCCATTCGCCCGCCCACACGGCCGCGTCGGTCTCCGCGTTCGCCGCCCTCCTCGCGGCGGCGGGCGGCGGGGCGGCGGCGGGCGGGCGCCCCTCGCCCTGAAGCGACCGCGCGTTCTCCGCGATTGCGCCAGATCAACGCGCGCCCGGCAGCGGCGCCGCTAGCCTCGTGCGACGGCAGCGTGAACCGGGAGGGCAAGGCGATGGACCGGCAGGCCTACATCGACAGGACGAAGGCGCTTCTCGACGAGTGGAACGCCGAGATCGACAAGGTGAAGGCGAAGGTCGACGCGGCGAGCGCCGAGGCGCGGATCGAGTACGAGAAGCGCCTCGAGGAGATGCGCGGCCATCGCAACGAGGCTGAGGCGCAGCTTCACAAGCTCCAGGCCTCGGGCGATCAGGCCTTCGACGACCTGCGCCACGGCTTCGAGAAGGCCTGGGCCGACATCAGCACGGCCTTCAAGGGCGCCGCCTCCCGCTTCGACAAGTAGGACCGGCCCCGCGGCGTCTTGCGGACGACGCCGCGCCGTCCGGCGCCGCGCGGCGGGCGCCGGTCAGTCGTCCTCGCCGAAGAAGTTCTGGTCGAGCTTGCCGATCTCGAGGACGCGGGTGGTGCGCACGCCCACGCCGTGACGGATCATGAGGTCCGCGAGGCGCTCCCCGTCGATGAGGACGACCCGCTGGGAGAGGCGGCGGACGTATTCCTCCGCGTTCGCCGTGAAGGCCGCGGTCGTGACGAACACCCCCTTGTGGGCGCCGAGCCCCACGAGGCTGCCCACGAAGGCCTGCACGTCCTGACGCCCCACGCTGTTGCCGGGCCTGTAGCGCTTGGCCTGGACGTAGATGCGGTCGAGGCCGAGCCGGTCCTCGTCGATGACGCCGTCGATCCCGCCGTCTCCGCCCCGGTAGAGGTCCTTGAGGGCGGCTTGGGCGGTGCCGCCGTACCCCATGGCCACCAATAGGTCGACGATGAGTTGCTCGAAGCGCTCCGGGGACAGCCCGAGCGTCGCCGCGAGCACCTCCTCCTTGAGAGCGGCGAGATAGGCGCGGTACGCCCTGTCCATTGTTTCTTCGGGCGTGTGCGCGTCGTCTGTGCCCTCGTCGTTCCTATCCTCTGGAACCGGATTGGTCGAGTCATCGCCACGGGCCGCCGCGCTGCGGCGCCCGAAGAACTCCACGAACTCCGGAAACTGCGTCAGATACTTGTTGTCGATTCGGTCGGGACGAGCTTCCAGAACGCGTCGTCCGCGTTCCGTCGCCTGGAAGCGACTTCGCCGCACCGTTTCAACGAGCCCCGCTTTCTCAAGATAGAACCTCGCCCAGTGGATCCGGTTGTGGAGTATCCTCTGTCGGCCGCTGGGGAGCAGGGCTTCCCGTTCTTCCTCGGTGAGACCGAAGGCCTCGGCCAGCACCGGTGCAAGGTCCTTCGCGCCCGTTTCCCCCTTCGCAGCTTCCGTGAGGACCGGCAGCATGAGGGTCTGGTAGTCCGGTATCGCCATGTCTTCTCCCTCGTTCCAACGGGGGAGGCTAGGTGATCCGTTCGAGGACGGCGAGGAAGAAACCGTCGGTGGCGGTCGCCGCCGGGGTCAAGGTCAGGCTGTCGCCGTCGGCCGACCAGGGCTGCGGACCGTCCGTCCCGAACAGCTCCTCGAAGGCCTCGCCCGCCGAGACCGGCTGGAAGCCGTCGTGGCGCTCGAGGAAGGCGGCGACCGTGCCCTCGTTCTCCTCCGGGAACACCGAGCAGGTGACGTAGACGAGGAAACCGCCCGGGCGAACGAACGGGGCCGCGCCGTCGAGGGCCGCCGCCTGCTCCTCGAGGCGCCGCTCCAGCGCCTCCGGCGTCACCCGCCACTTGGCGTCGGGCCGGCGGCGCCAGGTGCCCGAGCCGGTGCACGGCGCGTCCACCAGCACCCGGTCCATCCGGCCCGAGAGGTCGGCAAGGTCCGCGTTCGGCCGGTGGACCTGCACGTTGCGCGTCCCCGCGCGGCGCAGCCGCTCGTAGATCGGGGCGAGCTGGTTCATGTCCGCGTCGTAGGCGTGGACCTGGCCGCGGTTGTCGAGCATCGCCGACAGGGCGAGCGTCTTGCCGCCCGCGCCCGCGCAGTAGTCGAGCACCTTCTCGCCCGCCCGCGGGAAGACGAGGGCCGCGCACACCTGGCTCCCCTCGTCCTGGATCTCGAACCAGCCGCGCCGGTAGCCCTCCTCCCGCGTCACGTTGGGCCCGCGGGCAAAGCCCGTCCCCGGCTCCAGCCTCACGCCCCAGGGCGACAGCGCCGTCGGCCGCGCGCCGAGCGGGGCGAGCGCCTTCAGGACCTTCTCCCGGTCCGCCTTCAGCGTGTTCACCCGAAGGTCGACCGGCGCGCGGCGGGCGAGCGCCTCCGCCTCGGCGACCCAGTCCTCGCCGAAGTTCGCCTCCAGCGATTCGGCAGCCCACGCCGGAACGTCAGCCCGCACCGCGTCCGGCGCCTCGCCGAGCCGGTCCGAGGCGAGCGCGGCGCGCTCCCCGTCCGAAAGGGGCGGGGGGGCGAAACGCTCGCCCGAGAAGTGCTGCTCGATCTCCTGCGGCGCGAGGCCCCAGCGGAAGGCGAGGGTGGCGAGGACGACGGCCCGCGGCGTGTCCTCGCCCATGCGGAAGGCGCCGGACGCCCGCCAGCGCAGCGCGTCGTGGACGAGGTTGCCGATCGCCGACCGGTCGCCCGCGCCCGCGAAGCGATGGGCGTTGCCCCAATCCTTCAGGGCGTCGACCGCCGGACGGTGACGGTCCGATACCGCCGACAGGACGTCGATCGCCGCGGCGATGCGGCCTGGTGGTCTCATGGCGTTGGTCTGTCGCGAAGGGCCGGCGCGCACGGGCCGGCATCGGCCAAGGTCGTCATTTATATGCGGAATTGGCACGCGGCCCGGGGACGATCAAGCGGACCCGGTGGCATGGCCGCCGTCACGCCCGCGCATCGGGGCACCCCTTGCGGGCGGCGCGCGTGGGGCGCGTCGCGGGCGCTGACAGGGGCGGCGTCGCTCTGGTAGGGCGAGGGCGGACGGACGCGGACGGGGAGGCGATGCTGAAATCGGTGCGCGAGCGGGAGGGCGTGACCGCCCACATGGTCGCGCGGATCGGCGCGGAGCCGGGCGAGCGGCGGCCGGTGCCCCACCGCGTGGTGCCGGAGGTCGTGCCGGCCGACGCCTTCCGCGGCCTTCTCGCCCACCTGCCCCACGGGGCCCACTTCGAGCCCGTGGCGGGGCCGCGGCGGGCGGGGCGGCGGCGCAGGTTCCTGCTCGCCGCGCCCGACATCCACACCCTGCCGGCCGACGAGGCCCGCTTCTGGTCCGACGTCGCGCGCCTGTTCGACGGCCCGCGCCTGCGCGAGGCGCTCCTCGCCGGTCCGGCCGCGCCGGCCCGGGTGACGCTGGAGCGCACCGCCCCGGGCGTTCCCCTCGTCCTGTCGGAGGCGGGGCAGGGGGCGGACATCCTGTTCGCCCTCGTCCTGCCGGCGGCCGACGGGGGGCCCGTGCGCCTCGCCCTCGCCCGGCGGGGACTTTCCGGGATCCTCGCGGGCGGGCGGCCGCGCCGGCGCGCCGTCGGCGAGAACACCGGTCTCGTCCTGTCGGGCTCGCCCGGCGGAGCGGCGCCGGTGGCGCGGCTCGAGCCCGCGCCCGGCAGCGCCGTCACCGTCCTCCTCGCCCGGTACGGCGGCGCGGCGGCGGCGGAGGCGGGCGCTTGAGCGAGGCTGGCGGGCGGCTTCCCCTGACGGTCACCATGATCGCCTACGAGGAGGCCGCGCGGATCGGCCGGTCGCTCGCCGCGGTGAAGGACCTCGCGGACGACGTGGTCGTGGTCGATTCGGGCAGCACCGACGGCACGCGGGAGATCGCGCGGGCCGCCGGCGCCCGCGTCTTCGAGCGGCCCTTCCCGGGTTACGGGCCCCAGAAGCGATTCGCGGAGGACGAGGCCCGCCACCCGTGGATCCTCAACCTCGACGCGGACGAGGAGGTCTCGCCGGCCCTCGCCGCGGAGATCCGCCGGCTGTTCGCGCAAGGACCGCCCCCGCCCGGCGCCTTCGCGCTATGGGTCCTCACCGTCTATCCCGGCGAGCGCCGGCCGCGCCCGTTCGCCCGGGACTACCTGATCGTGCGTCTCTATCACCGCGAGGCCGGCCGCTACCGGGACCATCCGCTCCACGACCGCGTGGTGCTCGCCCCCGGCGTCGCGGCGAAGCGGCTGACGGCGCCGGTCTGGCACCACCCGGTCCTGTCCCTCGAGCAGATGGTGGACAAGGCCAACCGCTTCTCCTCCTTCCAGGCGGCGCGGAGCGGGCCGCGGCGGCGGGCGGTCCTCCTCCTGCGCCTGCCGGTCGAGATGCCCTACTGGTTCGTGCGCACCTACCTCCTGCGCAGGCATTTCACCGGGGGCTGGAAGGGGTTCGTGTTCGCTCTCAACCAGGCGTTCGCCCGCACCCTCAAGATCGCCAAGCTGCTGGAGCGCATGGAGCGGGAAAAGCGCCCCGGCGATGCGTCCGCGGCGATTGATGAAGCCGCCCGCGAGGGCTAGGGGCAACGAGGCTTCGAGGAACGGGACACGCGGGAACGTGCGCCATTTCGCAATCGCCCTGTGCACGGCGCGGCGGCCGCGGATGCTCCGCGACTGCCTGGCTTCGCTCGCCGCGCTTCAGGTGCCGGCGGGGGCGAGCCTGTCCGTCGTCGTGGTGGAGAACGGGGAGCCCGCCGGGGCGCGAAAGGTCGTGGATGAGGTGTCGGCGGCCTCGCCCGTCCCGATGCGCTACGGCCACGAGCCGCGGCAGGGGATCCCCCTCGCCCGTAACGCCTCGCTCCGGATGGCGCTCGAGGACGGGGCGGACGCCATCGCCCTCCTCGACGACGACGAGCGGGCGGCACCCGACTGGCTGGTGCGCCTCGACGCGGCCATGACGGCCCACGGCGCGGAGGTCGCCAACGGCCCGGTCCGGCGGATCTACGAGAAGCCCGCCCCCCACTGGTGGAAGGCCCAGCTCCTGAAGCCGCGGGCGACCGGCACGCCCATCGTCGAGGCGCCCACCAACAACGTCCTCCTGTCGGCGCGGCTCGTGCGGCCGGACGGGCTCGGCCTCGCCTTCGACGAGCGCCTCACCTACGGCTCGGAGGACATGGACTTCTTCCGCCGCGCCCACCGGGCGGGGGTGAAGATGATCTGGGTGGACGACGCCTGGGTGGAGGAGTTCATCCCCGCCTCGCGGGTGGCGACGTCCCGCCTGTTGTCGCGCCTCCACATGGCCGCCGCGTCCGGCACCTACAACATGGTGCTGACCGAAGGGCGGGCGCGGGCGGCGGCGAAGTTCGTGCCGAAGAGCCTGCGCCGCTTCGTTCTCGGCACGCTCGCCCTGCCCGCGGGCGCGCTCGTGATGCCGTTCGACCGTACCCGCGGGGAAAAAGTCTTCTTCTACGGCGTCACCCGCCTCTCCAAGGCGGCGGGGAACCTGCGCGGGCTCACCGGCCGCGCCCACCGCTACTACGACGTGATCGACGGGCGATGACGGGCGCGGGGGACCGGCCGCGGCCCGCACGGCTCGCCCACATCCACCTCGGCGAGGCGGGCGGGGCGGAGCGCTTCTTCGTGCGCCTGACGGCCGCCCTCGCCGAGCGGGGCGTCGAGCAGATCGCCTTCATCCGCAAGGGGCGGCTGTGGCGCGAGGACATCCACCCGGCCGTCGCCGTCCACGAGACGACCTTTTCCCGCGGCGTCCTGAAGCGCCCGTTCATCCACGCAGGGATCCGGGCGCGGATCGACCGGTTCGGCGCGGGCGCGGCGCTCGCCTGGATGTCGACGGCCGCCCGCTGGCTGCCGCCGCCCCGGCCGGACCGGCCCACCTTCGTGCGCCTCGGTGACTTCCCGGACGGCTTCCGCGCCTTCTTCAACGCCGGCGCCATCATCGCCAACACGCCCGAGATCGTGCGCCGCTGCGTGGCGGACGGCTGGCCGGCGGACCGCGCCCACGTGATCACCAACTTCGTCGTGCCGTACGACGACCCGCCCGTCCCCCGCGCCGCCCACGGAACGCCGGAGGACGCCTTTCTCGTGGTCGCCCTCGGCCGGTTCGTCGCCCGCAAGCGCTTTCCCCTCCTCGTCGAGGCGGTCGCCCGCGCGCCCGGCGTCCACCTGTGGCTCCTCGGCGACGGGCCGGAGCGGGGGGAGATCGAGGCGATCCTCGCCCGCGAGGGGCTTGCGGACCGGGTGCGCCTGCTCGGCTGGCAGGTGGACCCTTCGGGCTTCGTCAGGGCGGCCGACGCCCTCGCCTGTCCCTCGGCGGAGGAGCCCCTCGGCAACGTGGTGCTGGAGGGCTGGGCGGCGGCCCGCCCGGTGGTGGCGACGGCGAGCGAGGGACCGTCCTGGCTGATGGCCGACGGCGGGAGCGGCCTCATCGTGCCCCGCGACGACGTGGACGCCCTCGCCGACGCGCTCGCCCGCCTGCGCGACGACGCGGCCCTGCGCGCCCGGCTCGCGGCCGCCGGGCGCGCCCGCCTCCTCGCGGCCCACGGGGAGGACGCCATCGCCGAGCGCTACATGGACCTTCTCTTCGGCCGCCGCGCCGCGGGGCGGGACGAGCGGGTCGGCGCGGCCGCCACGTAGCGGGACGCGGCCGGCAAGGGTGCGGCCGGCGGGCCGAGGTCCCGCGAGGCGGTCAGGCTGCCGTCGCGGCCGCGGGCTTCAGGACGCCCGGGGCTGCCGGCGCGGCCCGGGTGGCGCCGCCTGCGGGTGTCGCGAGGCCGGCGCGGGCGCGCATCGTCCGGTAGGTGTCCGCCAGCGCCTCGGGCGGGGTGCGGACGAGGGCGAGGCCGAGGACGAGGCCACGCACGGCACCGCGCAGGCGGTCGCGGCCGAACCGGTCGTGGACGGCGGTGCCGTACTGGGCGATCTTGTAGAGGCTGAAGATCACGTACCGCGCCCGGATCGCCCGGTCCATCTCCCCGGACCGGGCGAGGACGTAGGCCCGGTTGAGCGACTGGACGAGGCCGAGGGTGTAGCCGTCGTCGCGCCGCTCGGGCGACTTGTAGTGGTAGATGGCCGTGTTGCGGGCGCCCACCAGCAGCTTCGAGCCGAGAACGCGGAGGCTCGCGTCCGTGTCCTCGAACAGGGCGTAGGTGCCGAGCGCCTCGTCGAAGCCGACCCGCCGGATCGCCTCGGTCCGGAAGGACATGCGAAAGCCGGTCATCCACTCCACGGGAACCGCGTTCCGCTCCGCGAGCCAGGCCGGGGCGGCAAGCCGCTTCAGGCAGCGCCGGCCGACGCTCAGGAACGGGTCGGCGAGGACGTTGCGCTCCAGGTGATAGCGAAGGGGCGCCGCCAGCTTGCGCAGCCGGTCCGCCGCCGTCATGCGGTAGGCGGCGGCCCGCCGCGGGGCGAGACCGGCGGGCGCCTCCAGCGCCTCGGCCGTGCACACCCCGCCCACGACGCCCTCCCGGTCCCGCTCGTAGATCGCCATCACCTCGGCCATGGTGCCGGGCTCGAGGAGCGAATCGTCGTCCGGGAAGAGCACCACCGGGTGCTCGACGCGCGCAAGGCCGAGGTTGCGCTGGAGCGAGGTGCCGGGCGCGGACGGCAGGACCTCCACCGGGCGGCCCGACCCGTCGGCCGCCGCCTGCACCGCCGCGCGCGTCGCGGCCGGGTCGTCGCTCGAATCCACGACGATGACCTGGGCGGGCGGGCGCGTCTGTCCGAGGATGATCGGAAGGCTGAGGGAGACCGCGGCGGGCCGGTTCCGCGTGACGAGGACGACGGCGTAGGTGAGGGGGATCTCGGCATCGGCGGGCATGGCGGCGGGTCCGGCTCGGGTGGGCGACGGGCGGGGCCGGCGGCGCCCGCCCTCGCCCCCACAGCTAGCGGCCCGGGCCCGGTCCGGTGAAGCACTCCATCCGCATAGGGCGGGCGGCCATCGGGCTACGTCTGCCCTGGCGCGGCGCCCGTCTCACTCCCACTCGATGGTGCCCGGCGGCTTCGAGGTCACGTCGTAGACGACGCGGTTGATCCCCTTCACCTCGTTCACGATCCGGTTCGCCACGCGGCCGAGGAAGGCCATGTCGAAGGGGTAGAAGTCCGCCGTCATCCCGTCGGTGGAGGTGACGGCGCGGAGCGCGCACACGTACTCGTAGGTGCGCGCATCGCCCATCACGCCCACCGTCTTCACGGGCAGGAGCACGGCGAAGGCCTGCCAGATGGCGTCGTAGAGCCTCGCCTCGCGGATCTCCTGCAGGTAGATGGCGTCCGCCTTCCTCAGGATCGCAAGCTTCTCGGCCGTCACCGGCCCCGGGCAGCGGATCGCGAGGCCCGGCCCCGGGAACGGGTGGCGGCCGACGAAGCTGTCGGGCAGCCCGAGCTCGCGGCCGAGGGCGCGAACCTCGTCCTTGAAGAGGGCGCGCAGCGGCTCCACCAGCCTCAGGCCCATGCGCTCGGGCAGCCCGCCCACGTTGTGATGGGACTTGATGGTGGCCGACGGGCCCCCGTGGAAGGACACGCTCTCGATCACGTCTGGATAGAGGGTGCCCTGGGCGAGGAACGTGGCGCCGCCGACCTTCCGGGCCTCGCGCTCGAACACCTCCACGAACAGGCGGCCGATGGTCTTGCGCTTGTCCTCCGGGTCGTCCTGACCCTCGAGGGCGGCGAGGAATTCCTCCGCCGCGTCCACCACCACGAGGGGGATGTTGTAGTGGTGGCGGAAGAGCCGCTCCACCTCCTCCCGCTCGCCCGCGCGCAAAAGGCCGTGGTCCACGAAGATGCAGGTGAGCCGCTCGCCGAGCGCCTCGTGGAGGAGGACGGCGGTCACCGCGCTGTCGACGCCGCCCGACAGGCCGCACACGACCCGCGCCTCGCCCACGTCCCGCCGCGCCTTCTCGATCGCCTCCTCCCGGAAGGCGGCCATGGTCCAGTCGCCCGCCGCCCCCGCGACGCGCCGCACGAACGCCTCGATGAGGCGGCCGCCGTCGGGCGTGTGGACCACCTCCGGATGGAACATGAGGCCGTAGTAGCGCCGCGCCTCGTCGGCGATGACCGCGAAGGGCGCGCCGTCGGAGCGGGCGCACACGGAAAAGCCGGGCGGGGGCTCGATGACGCGGTCGCCGTGGCTCATCCAGACCTCGTGGCGCTCGCCCGCCTGCCAGACCCCCTCGAACAGGCCGCACGGGGCGACCACCTCCACACCCGCGCGGCCGAACTCCCGGTGGTCGGCGCTCTCCGCGCGCCCGCCGAGCTGCACCGTCATGGTCATCTGCCCGTAGCAGATGCCGAGCACGGGCACGCCGGAGGAGAAGACGACGTCGGGCGCCCGCGGGCTCCCCGCCGCCGTCGTGGAAGCCGGCCCGCCCGACAGGATGACGGCGACGGGAGAAAGCTCGTGGAAGGCCGCCTCGGCCTTGTCGAACGGCACGACGACCGAGAAGACGCCCGCCTCGCGCACGCGGCGGGCGATCAGCTGCGTGACCTGGCTCCCGAAGTCGACGATGAGGACGACCGCGTGGCGGGCGGCGGTGGCCGCTGGCGCCCCGCCCGTGGTGGTCTCGGTGGTCGTGTCGGCCATGCCCTGTCCTTCGGCTCGGCGAAAGGTCGCGCCTGCCGCAGATATCGCATCGCCGGCGGGAAAGGCCAGACGGGGCGCCCGGCCCTGCCGTCAGAACGGGGTGCCGGCGGCGGCCTTTCGGGCCTTGGCGGCGGCGGCCCACCACAGGAGGTCGTCGAGGAAGCGGTCGGCCGCCTTCGTCAGCCAGTCGGTGAGGTCCTCGCCGTCCGCGCTCACCGAGCGGGAGACCGTCGGCACCGGCAGGAGCGAGGAGACGGTGGGCATGCCGAGCTCGGCGAGCGTCATGCGCAGCTGCATGGCCGCCCTGACGCCGCCGAAGCGCCCGGCGGAATAGGACACGATTCCGGCCGGCTTGAAGAACCACTCCTCGAGGTAGTGGTCGAGGAGGTTCTTCAGCGCCGGCGGGATGCCGTGGTTGTACTCGGCCGAGACGACGGCGACGGCGTCCGCCCGCTCGATCATGCCCGCGAGGCGGACCATCGGCTCGGGCGCCGTCCCCGGCGCGTGGTGGGCGTAGCGCCTCGAAAGGAGGGGGAGGGGAAGCTCCATCGGGTCGGCGAGCTCGGTCGAAACGCCGCGCGCCTGAAGCCGCCGCTCCACGAAGCGGGCGACGCCGAGGCCCTGCCGTTCCTCCCGCACCGACCCGAACACCACCAGCACCTTGAGATCGTCGGCCATCCCGCACCCCCGTCGTCGCGCCGCCCCGGCCGTGCCCAAGGCCGCGGCGCCCGGCATGTCAAATCACGGGCCGGTGCGTCGCCGCCTCAGGGCGCGGGGGCGGCGAACGCGATGGCGCCGGCCGGCCGCCACGGACCCCCCGCATAGTGCCACAGCTGGACCCCTTCCGCGATCGCCTCGAAGGGCTCGAAGGCGGCGGCCAGATCCGCCAGCGTCCGGCGGGCGGCCTCGGGCGTCACCTTGTTCTGGACCGTGACGTGGGGGCGGAAGCGCTGCCTGTCCTGCCCGGTGAGGCGTTCGCGGAACGGGGCGGCGATGGCCGCGCGCACGGCCGCGAGCCGCTCCGACTCGATGCGGAAGGCGACGCCCCGCCCGAGCGGCACGGGGCCGGCGACGCGCATGGGAAACGGCGCCTCCCGCGCGGCGACGGCGGCGACGTGCTCCACGATCTCCGCCTCGAGCGGCCCGGGGAGGGCGTGGAACAGGGTGAGGTGGGCCGGCACCCGGTCGAGGGCGGGCGGGAAGTGGGCCGTGCGCAGGCGCTGGAAGAAGTCCGCCGACCCCGCGTCCATCTGGACGGTCGCGATCACCGGCGCCGCCCCGTCCGGCCCGTCCGCGCCGGACGGGGCCTCGCCGGCGCGCCTTGACATCGGCGCCCCTTGATGGCCCTTGCGGCGCGACCGCGGTGCGGCGATCCCAGTCCGGCCGCGCGCCACTTCCCGCGCCGGCCACGGGGGTTCGCAACCGCCATGAAACGCCAACGCACCCACACCTGCGCCGCGCATCCCTTCCCGCGCCGGACACGAGGGCTCGCAACCGCCATGCACCGCTATCGCACCCACACCTGCGCCGCGCTCCGCCCGGAGAACGTGGGCGAGACCGTTCGCCTGTCGGGCTGGGTCCACCGGGTGCGCGACCATGGCGGCCTCCTGTTCATCGACCTGCGCGACCACTACGGCATCACCCAGGTGGTGGCCGACCCCGATTCCCCCGCCTTCGCGATCGCCGAGACGGTGAGGGCCGAGTGGGTGATCCGCGTGGACGGCGAGGTCAAGGCGCGCTCGCCCGAGACCGTCAACGACCGCCTGCCCACCGGCGCGGTGGAGGTGTTCGCGCGGGCCGTGGAGATCCTGTCGGCGGCGAAGGAGCTGCCGCTGCCCGTCTTCGGCGAGCCGGACTACCCGGAGGAGACGCGCCTTCGCTACCGCTTCCTCGACCTGCGCCGGGAGACGATGCACAGGAACATCGTCAAGCGCAGCGCCATCATCTCCGCCATCCGCCGCCGCATGACCGAGGCGGGCTTCATGGAGTTCCAGACGCCGATCCTGACCGCCTCGAGCCCGGAAGGGGCGCGCGACTTCCTCGTCCCCTCCCGTCTCCACCCGGGCAAGTTCTACGCGCTGCCCCAGGCGCCGCAGCAGTTCAAGCAGCTCCTGATGGTGGCGGGCTTC
>CAZJNX010000095.1:15951-17654 GCA_964547415.1 uncultured Hyphomicrobiales bacterium | reverse complement strand
ACGGCACCCTCGTCGCGATCGCGCCGACGCCGGACACCATCGTCGTGCCGGAGCACCTGCCGCGCCTCCTGTCCCGCCTCGCCGACGCGCTCGGCGGGGCCCTCGCCGTGGTGAGCGGCCGGCCCGTCGCCGAGATCGACCGCTGGCTCGCCCCGGCGAGCCTGCCCGCCGCGGGCCTCCACGGCCTCGAGACGCGACGGTCGGTCGGCGGGGCGGTCGAGCGCGCGCCCGCCTCGCCCGAGATCGAGGCGCTGCGGCGGCGGCTCGACGCGGCGGGGCTCTACGGGAACGGCGTCGTGCTGGAGGACAAGGGCCTCGGCTTCGCGGTCCACTACCGCGCCGCGCCCGAGCGCGAGCGGGACGTGATCGACACGGTGGACGCGGCGGCCGCCGCCTTTCCGGGCCTTGCCGTCATCCACGGCAAGATGGTGGTGGAGGCCAAGCAGAAGGGCCACGACAAGGGCACCGCCCTCGCCGCCTTCATGGAGCGCCCGCCGTTCGCGGGCCGCACGCCCGTCTTCGTGGGCGACGACACCACCGACGAGGACGGCTTCCGCTTCGTGAACGGGGCGGGCGGCCTCTCCGTGAAGGTGGGCGAGGGGAAGACGGCCGCCCGCTACGCCCTCGCGGACGTTCCGGCCGTCCACGCCTACCTCGCCCGCCTCGCGGAGGGTGCGGCATGACGACCCTCGACGTCGGGATGATCGGCAACTGCTCCGTCTCGGCCCTCGTGGACGGGCGGGGCAAGGTGGTGTGGTGGTGCCTGCCGCGGCCCGACGGGGACCCGGTGTTCCACCAGCTCCTCGGCGCGCCCAACGGGGACCCGTACGACGGCGCCTTCGCCATCGAGATCGAGAACTTCGCCCGCGCCGAGCAGCGCTACGTTGAGAACACGGCGATCCTCGTCACCCGCCTGTACGCCGAGGACGGGGCGGGCGTGGAGATCACCGACTTCTTCCCCCGCTTCCTCGCCCGCGGGCGCGTGTTCCGGCCCGCCCAGATCGTGCGGCGGGTTCGCCCGCTCCAGGGCCGGCCGCGCATCCGCATCGTCCTGCGCCCGCGCTTTTCCTGGGGCGCGACGCGGCCGGAGATCACCTCGGGCTCCAACCACGTGCGCTTCGTGGGGCCGGACCTCACCCTGCGCCTGTCCACGGACGCGGCGGTCTCCTTCATCCGGGACGAGACCTTCTTCGTGCTCGAGCGGGGCATCAACCTCTTTCTCGGGCCGGACGAGAGCCTCACCGACCGGCCGGGCACCATCGGCCGGTCCTTCGAGGAGGAGACGGAGTACTACTGGAAGCGCTGGTCCCTGCGCCTCGGCCTGCCGCTCGAGTGGCAGGACGCGGTGATCCGCGCGGCCATCACGCTGAAACTGTGCACCTTCGAGGAGACCGGCGCGATCATCGCCGCCGCGACCACCTCGATCCCCGAGGCGCCGGGGTCGGAGCGCAACTGGGACTACCGCTACTGCTGGCTGAGGGATGCGTTCTTCGTGGTCCGGGCGCTCAACGCCCTGTCGGACCTCGAGACCATGTCCAATTACCTCGGCTACATCTCCAACATCATCGCCCTCACCTACGGCGACCACATCCAGCCGGTCTACGGACTCGGGCTCGAGGCGCGGCTGACGGAGACCCATGCGGCCCTGCCGGGCTACCGGGGCATGGGGCCGGTCCGGATCGGCAACCAGGCCCACGAGCACT
>CAZJNX010000095.1:0-15941 GCA_964547415.1 uncultured Hyphomicrobiales bacterium | reverse complement strand
TCTACGGCAACATCGTGCTCGCCTCCGCCCAGGCCTTCTTCGACCGCCGCCTGTTCCAGCCCGCCGCCGTCGACGAGTTCCGCCGCCTCGAGGTGGTGGGCGACCGGGCCTACGCCCTCCACGACCAGCCGGACGCCGGCATCTGGGAGCTCAGGACCCGCGCCCGCGTCCACACCTCCTCCAGCCTCATGTGCTGGGCGGCGCTCGACCGGCTCGCCAAGATCGCCCGGCACCTCGGCATCTCGTCGACCCTGTGGCGCACCCGCGCCGACACGGTGAAGGCGACCATCCTCGAGCGGGGCTGGAACGGGAAGCGGGGGGCCTTCGTTGAGAGCTTCGAGGGAGAGGATCTCGACGCGAGCCTCCTCCTGATGGCGGAGGTCGGCTTCATCGACCCGACGGACCCGCGCTTCGTGTCGACCGTGGACGCCATCGCCGGGGCGCTGAAGCGCAACCGCCACCTGTTCCGCTACCACGCCGCCGACGACTTCGGCCGACCCGAGACCGCCTTCAACGTGTGCACCTTCTGGTATATCGACGCCCTCGCGCGCATCGGCCGCCGCGAGGAGGCGCGCGAGATCTACGAGAACATGCTCGCCTGCCGGAACCACCTGGGCCTCCTGTCGGAGGACGTGGACCCGAAGACGGGCGATTTGTGGGGCAACTTTCCCCAGACCTACTCGATGGTCGGCATCATCAACGGCGCCGTCCGCCTTTCGGAGCGCTGGGACAGCGTGGTATGAGGGCCGCCCCATGAGCCGCATCGTCGTCGTCTCCAACCGGGTCGGGCCGCTGAAGGACACCGGGCGGGCCGGTGGCCTCGCCGTCGCCCTCGTCGACGTCCTGCGCGACCGGGGCGGGCTGTGGTTCGGCTGGTCGGGCGAGACCAGCGAGGCCGGCACCTACGGCCCCCTGCGCCTCCAGGAGGACGGCGACGTCGCCATCGCCACCATCGACCTCACCGACGCCGACTACGACGAGTACTACGCCGGCTATGCCAACCGGGCGCTCTGGCCGACCATGCACTACCGGCTCGACCTCACGAGCTTCGACAAGCGGCTCGACGAGGGCTACCGGCGGGTCAACGAGCGCTTCGCCTCCCGCCTCGTGCCGCTGCTGCGGCCGGACGACATCATCTGGGTCCACGACTACCACTTCTTCCCGCTGGGCGCGCAGCTGCGGGCGGCGGGGGTCGCCAACCCCATCGGCTTCTTCCTCCACATCCCGTTCCCGGTCCCCGAGGTGCTGACGGCCCTGCCCAACCATCTCGGCTTCGTCAGGGCCATGCTCGCCTACGACCTCGTGGGCTTTCAGACCCACAAGCACCTTTCGGCCTTCCGCCGCTACCTCCTCGAGGAGGCGGGCGGGGAGGAGGACGAGGAGGGAGGGATCACCGTCCTCGGCCGCCGCGTCCACGCCGACGCCTTCCCCATCGGCATCGACGGGGACGCCTTCGCCGCCTTCGCCCACTCGGAGGAAGGCGAGCGCAACTTCCGCCTGGTCGAGGAGGAGCTCGACGGGCGCGACCAGATCATCGGCGTCGACCGGATCGACTACTCCAAGGGGTTGCCGGAGCGGTTCCTGTCGTTCGAGCGGCTGCTGGAATACTACCCGGAGAACCGCGGCCGCGTGTCGCTCATGCAGATCGCCCCGCCCTCGCGCTCGGAGGTCCGGGCCTACTCGGAGATCCAGACCCGGCTCGAGGGCCTGTCGGGGCGGATCAACGGCCGCTTCGCCGATCTCGACTGGACGCCGATCCGCTTCCTCACCCAGTCCTTCCCGAGGAAGGGCCTCGCCGGCATCTACCGGGCGAGCCGCGTCGGCCTCGTCACCCCCTTGCGCGACGGCATGAACCTCGTCGCCAAGGAGTACGTCGCCGCCCAGGACCCGGAGAACCCGGGCGTCCTCGTGCTGTCCCGCTTCGCGGGCGCGGCGGAGGAGATGCGCGAGGCCGTGATCGTGAACCCCTACTCCACCGACGAGATGGCCGAGGGCCTGCAGGTGGCGCTCCGGATGCCGCTCGAGGAGCGCAAGCGCCGCTGGCAGGCGATGTTCGAGCGCGTCACCACCAACACCGCCGCCGCCTGGTCCCGCGCCTTCCTCGCCCGCCTCGCCGAGGCCGCCGCCGACCGCTGAAGGCCCCGCCGCCCGCGCCTATCCGGCCATCGGCACCAGCCAGTTGCCGTGGGCCCAGCCCACGGCGCACGGGCCCGTGTAGTGGTCCCGCCGCGGCCAGGGGCGGCCCACGTTGCAGTCCCGCCCGTCGCGCGAATAGACGACGCCGACCCACCCCATCCGGTCGGCGCACATCCACACCTGTTCGTCGTTGTAGAGCTTGTCGATCATCCGGTAGTCGGTGCCCGGCCCGTCGCGCACCGCGAGGAACCCGTCCCCGTCGGCGCGAAGGCCGGAGACGACGCCGATCATGTTGCAGGCGTCGTAGTAGGGGTCGCCCCCGATGACGATGGGCACCCGCAGGCGCGTCTGCCCCTCCGCCGTCGCGGCGGCGGCGAGGAAGAGGGCGGCGACGACGGCGAAGGTGCGTTTCATCGGCGGGCTCCCGGGGCGTTTTCGCCAGCATACCCGCCGCCGGCCCGCCGGGCGAGCGGATCAGCCCGGCAGGAGCGCCGCGGACGGCACCGGGAAGACGGCCGAGCGGCCCATCAGGAAGGCGCGGAAGGCCGAGAGGTCCGGCCAGAGGGCGCGGAAGGCGGCGTCGGTCACGTTGAGGCCGCCGGTGAGGGCCCCGAAGGCCGGCATCACGAGCCGCCGCTCGCAGCCCGCGAAGCAGCGCCGGCGGAGCGCCCGGCCCCGCGCCGCCACCCGCGCGGCCGGATGCAGGTGGCCGGCCACCTCGAACGCCCCCTCGGCAAGCGCGGGCGAGGGCTCGTGGCGGAAGGTGAGCGGGCCGACGGCGAGGACGTCCACCGTCCGCCCGGGGAGGGCCGACACGCTCCGCCCCTCGTGGTTGCCCGTGACCCACACGAGGTCCGCTTCCGCGGCGAGCGCCGCGATGCGCCCGGCGAGCTCGGCCGGCAGCCGCTCCACCCCGAACGGGTCGTGGAAGGAATCGCCCAGCGACACGATCCGCCGCGGCCGGTGACGGGCGACGGCCGCCTCGAGCCGGGCGAGCGTCACGAAGCTGTCGTAGGGCGGCAGCATCTGCCGCCGCCGCGCCCACGACGAGCCGGTCTCGAGGTGGAGGTCGGACACGACGAGGGTACGCTCCGCCGGCCACCACAGGGCGCCCGACGGGTCGAGCCGCGCCACGATGCCGGCGAGCCGCACCTCGCCCGCGAGCGCCCCCGGCAGCGGTGCCGCCTCCCCGGCCTCCCGCGTCATCCCATCGCCTCCTCCACCAGCGCCTCCGCGGTCTCCGACAGGAGGGCGTCGTCGGCCTCTCCCGAGACGAACTCCTTGCCGATCTCCAGCATGATCGGGACCGCGAGCGGCGAGATCCGCTCGAGGCGCTTGTGCACGATCCGCCCCCTGATTCGCGAGAGCATCTCGCCGAGGCGCCGGATGTCGAGGAGGCCGGTGGCCGCGTCCTCCCAGGTGGCGCGCAGGAGCACGTGGTCCGGCTCGTGGCTGCGCAGGACGTCGTAGATGAGGTCGGTGGAGACGGTCATCTGCCTGCCCGTCTTCTCCTCGCCGACGTGGCGGCGCTCCACCAGCTGCGCCACCTGGGCGCAGGCCCGGAAGGTGCGCTTCATCATGGTGCTCTCGGCGAGCCAGGCGTCGAGGTCGTCGCCGAGGAGGTCCTCGTCGAACAGCGCCTCCACCGGCGGGCGGTGGTCGGCGAAGGCCGCGCCCATGTCGCCGAGGCCCCACACGGCGATGGCGTAGTCGCTGGCGACGAAGCCGGTCGGGCGGAGCCGCATCCGCTCTAGCCGGCGGGTGAGGAGCATGCCGAGGGTCTGGTGGGCGAGGCGGCCCTCGAACGGGTAGGCGACGAGGTAGTGGCGCTGCCCGCGCGGGAAGGTCTCCACGAGGAGCTGGTCGCGGCCGGGCAGCACCGACCGGTCCTCCTGGAAGCGCAGCCACTCGGCCACCTGCTCGGGCAGCGCCGACCAGCGGCCGGGGTCGGCCAGCATCTCCCGCACCACCGAGGCGAGGTAGGTGGTGAGCGGGAACTTCGAGCCGCCGTAGTAGGGCACCTTCGCCTCGGCCTTGTCGGAGCGGGTGACGAGGGCGTCCTCCCCCCGGATCCCCTCGAAACGCAGCACCTTGCCGGCGAACAGGAACGTGTCCCCCGGCACCAGCGTCTCGAGGAAGTACTCCTCCACCGTGCCGAGGGGCCGCCCCCCGCGGGACAGCGCCCCGCCCCGCGTGCGCCCCACGAGGCGGACGGTGAGGAGCGGCACCTCCACGATGGAGCCCACGTTGAGCCGGTAGGTCTGGGCCACCTTCGGGTGGGCGATCCGCCACAGCCCGTCCTTGCGGCGGCGGATCTTGGCGTAGCGCTCGTAGGCGCGCAGCGCGTAGCCGCCGGTCGCCGCGAAGTCGACCACCCGCTCGAACGTCTCCCAGTCGAGGGCGCGGTAGGGGTAGGCGGTCGCGATCTCCTCGTGCAGCGCCACGGCGTCGAACGGGGCGGCGGCGGCCATGCCGAGGACGTGCTGGGCGAGGACGTCGAGGGCGCCGTCGCGGATCGGCGGGGTGTCCTGGGCGCCGAGATAATTGGCGTCGAGGGCGGCGCGGCACTCCATCACCTCGAAGCGGTTGGACGGCACCAGGATCGCCCGGGACGGCTCGTCGAGCCGGTGGTTGGCGCGGCCGATCCGCTGGGCGAGGCGGCTCGCCCCCTTGGGCGCCCCCACGTGGATGACGAGGTCCACGTCGCCCCAGTCGATGCCGAGGTCCAGCGTCGAGGTGCACACCACCGCCTTCAGCCGGTTCTCGGCCATCGCGGCCTCCACCCGCCGCCGCTGCTCCCGCGACAGGGACCCGTGGTGGAGGGCGATGGGCAGGGTGTCCTCGTTGATCCGCCAGAGCTCGTGGAACAGCACCTCGGCCTGGCTGCGGGTGTTGACGAAGACGAGGGTGGTGCCGGCCGCGCGGATCGCCTCGTAGACCTCCTCCAGCGCGTAGCGGGTCATGTGGCCCGCCCACGGCACGCGGGCGCGGCTTTCCAGGATCGCGATCTCGGGCTTCGCGCCCGCCGGCACCGTGACGAGGGCGGCGCGGCGGGGCTCCTCCGGCGGCGGCGCCTGGGGGACGAGCCAGGCGCGCAGCGCGTCAGGGTCCGCCACGGTGGCCGACAGGCCCACGGTGCGAAGGCCGGGCGCGATCCGCGAAAGCCGGGCGAGGCCGAGGGACAGGAGGTCCCCCCGCTTGGAGGTCACCAGCGAGTGGAGCTCGTCGAAGACGACGACCTGAAGGTCCGCGAAGTAGTCCGCGGCGTCGGTGTGGGACAGGAGGAGGGCCACCTGCTCGGGCGTCGTGAGAAGGATGTCGGGCGGGTCGCGGCGCTGGCGCTGGCGGCGGTTCGCGGGCGTGTCGCCGGTGCGGGTCTCGACGCGCACGGGAAGGTCCATCTCCGCGACGGGGCGCTCGAGGTTCCGCGCGATGTCGACGGCAAGCGCCTTCAGCGGCGAAACGTAGAGGGTGTGGGGTCCGGCCCGGCGCGGCACCTCCCGTCCGCCGGACGCACCGCGCTTCGTGCGCCCCGCGGCGAGGGCGACGAGGCTCGGCAGGAAGCCCGCGAGCGTCTTGCCCGCGCCGGTGGGGGCGATGAGGAGGACGCTCTCCCCCGCGCGGGCGAGGAGCTCCAGCTGGTGGGGCCGGGGCGACCAGCCGCGCGAACGGAACCAGCCGGCAAAGGGCTCCGGCAGGGGCTGGCCGACGGCTCCGTCGACGTCACCGGCTGGGACGGGCGCGCTCACGCCGCGCATCTAGGGCGCGGGTGGCGGCCCTGTCCATGCGCCCCGGCGTCCGTCCGGCGACGGGCTTTTCCGCGCGCCGCGCCTCGGGCATTGTGCGGGCGACGACCCACGAGAAGACCGGGAGGACGCGATGGCGCAGGCAACCGGCCCGTGGCGCCCCGCGGAGGGCGTGCCGGCCGTCCGGGCGGCCACCTTCGGGGACCTCAAGGCGGCGCTCGCCGCTGGCTGGGCGGACTTTCGCGCCGCTCCCGCCTTCGGGCTCGCCGTCGGCTTCCTGTACGCCGCGTTCGGCTGGCTCCTCGTCTACGTCACCGAGGTGCAGGCCCTGCGCGGCCTCACCTTCCCCCTCATCGGCGGCTTCGTGATGGTGGCGCCGTTCGCCGCCACGATCCTCTACGAGATCAGCCGGCGGCGGGAGCTCGGCCTCGGCTTCGGCCCGTCGGACGCGGGCGCCATCGTGGCGGGGACGGCGCGGCGGGCGCTGATGGCCCTCGGCCTCGTCCTTGTCCTGTGGCTCGGGATCTGGAGCCGGGCGGCGCTGTTCATCTACGCCATCTACTTCGGGCTCAACGCGCCGCCGTTCCTCGAGATGCTGCCCGAGCTCGTCACCACCGAGCGCGGGCTCATGTTCCTGTTCTGGGGGCACGTGGTGGGCGCGGCGTTCGCGGCCGTCGCCTACGCCCTCACGGTCCTGTCCTTCCCCTTCCTCCTCGACCGGGACGCGGACGTGGTGACGGCGATCATCACCTCCTTCAAGGCGGTGATCGAGAGCCCGGCCGTCATGTTCTCCTGGGCGATCCTGATCGGGGTCGTGATGGCGCTCGCCTCCGCGCCCGCCTTCCTCGGCCTCCTGGTGGCGCTGCCGGTCCTCGGCCACGCCACCTGGCACCTCTACCGCCGCCTCGTCGCCTCGTGAGGCGGCGTCAGGCGGCGAGCGACTTGCCGCGCGTCTCCGGGATCGTGAGGACCGCGACCAGGGATACGAGGGACACGGCGATCATGTAGTAGACGGGGGCGAAGTCGTCCCCCGTGCGCTGCAGGAGGTAGGTGGCGACGGCCGGTGCCGTCCCGCCGAACAGGGCGAAGCCGCCGTTGTAGCCGATGGACAGGGCGCTCACCCGGACGTGGCGGGGCACGATCTCCGCCAGCGTCGCCGGCGTGATGCCGTAGACGATGCCGTAGAGCACGGCGAAGCCCATCTGCCCGAGGAGGATCAGCGTCACGTCCGTATGGTGCATCATCCACCACAGCGGGTAGCCGAGGACGACGGAGGCGCCGAACGCCCCGACGAGCAGCGGCTTGCGCCCCACCCTGTCGGAGAGCGCCCCCGACAGGAGCGGCAGGCCGACGAGGAAGACGAGGCAGACGGTGTTGATGTCCATCGCCGCCGCCGTGGACACGTGCATCCGCTCGGTGAGGTAGGAGATCGCGTAGACGAAGACGATGTAGTAGCCCGCCGCCGTACCGATCACGATGGCGAACACCCGCGCGATGTCGGCAAAGTTGTAGCGCAGGGCGTGGAGGACGGGGGAGACGGCGATCTCCGGCGCGGGCTCGGCGTCCCCGGCGGGCGCGCGGCCGTGGGCCTCCGGGTCCGGCTCCTCCACGTTGCGGCGGATCAAGATGGCGACCGCCATGATGACGATGCCCGACAGGAACGGCACGCGCCACACGAAGTCCTCGATGGTCGCGTCGCTGTAGAGGTTCGTGAGGGCGGCGGCGAGGGCGGAGCCCAGGAGGAAGCCCCCGAAGGCGCCGACGTTCACCCAGCTCGTGAAGAAGCCGCGGCGGGCGGGCGGCGCGTGCTCGGCGATGAAAACGGCAGAGCCGGTGAACTCGCCGCCGACGGAGATGCCCTGCAACAGGCGCAGGCCCACGAGCATGACGCCCGCGGCCACCCCCACCTGCTCGTAGGTGGGCAGGAGGCCGATGGCGACCGTGCACACCCCCATCATCATGACCGACAGGACGAGGACGAACTTGCGCCCCACCACGTCGCCGAGGTGACCGAACACCACCGCCCCCACGGGCCGGGCGACGTAGCCCGCGGCGAACGCGCCGTAGACCGCGAGGAGGGAGGCGAGCGGGTCGTCGGACGGGAAGAAGATGGTCGCGAGGAACGGCGCCATGTAGCCGTAGACCGCGAAGTCGAACCACTCGAGCACGTTGCCGATGGCGCCCGCGCCCGCGACGCGCCGCACCTCGCCCGAATCGTCCTCGCGACGGTCCGTCGCCGTTCCCTCCGCCATGGCTCGCCCCCCGCTCGACGCGTTCCGGCCAGCCCCGGCGCGGGACCGACGCCTCCACGATCCGCGAGTGGCGCCGCCCGGTCAAGGCCGCGGCGGGAAGGCGGTCAGGCGGCGAGCTGGTCGGCGAGGGTCGCGATCGTGCGCACGTAGACCGAAGCGCGGTTCCAGGTCCGCAGCACCTCGTAGTTGCCGGTGCCCGGACCCCAGGGCTGGCCGGGGCGCCAGCCGTCGCGCCGCAGCACCTTGGCGGTGGAGGCGAGGATGTCGGGCACGGAGCGCATCAGGTCCTTGCGGCCGTCCCGGTCGTAATCGACGGCGCAGCACAGGAAGCGGCTCATCAGGAACTGGGTCTGGCCCACCTCCCCCGCCCAGGCGCCGCGCATGTCGGACGGGCGCATGTCCCCGTTCTGGATGATCCTGAGGGCATCCATCAGTTCGCCGGTGAAGAAGGTGGTCCGCCGGCAGTCGTAGGCGAGCGTCGCGAGCGAGCGCAGCACGGACAGGTTGCCCGAGTCGCGCCCGTAGCCCGTCTCCAGCGCCCAGATGGCGACGAGGACGGGGGCCGGCACGCCGTAGTCCCGCTCGATCCGGTCCATCAGGGCACGGTTGTCGCGGATGAACCGGCGCCCCCGGTCGATCATCGCCTGGTTCACGCGGCGGGCGTAGAAGGCCTCGAACGACAGCGTGAAGGAGCGCTGGTTCCGGTCGAACCGGATCACCTTCGGGTCGTAGGCGACGCCGCGGAGCGCGCCGTCGACCACGTCCCGCCGGATACCGGCGGCAACGGCGTCCGCCTTGAACGCCTCCAGCCAGCGCGGAAAGCCGGCCGGGCCGTTGCCGCACGTCGCGGCGAGCACGGGGCCAGCGCCGAGGCCGGAAAGCGCGGCGGCGAGCACCAGGGCGGCCAGGATTTGCCGCGTCGACGGGACCGTGCGGGCCATAGGCCCTCCCCTCTCCAAGGTCAGCCGCCGGGACGGTAGCACGGCCCTCGCCGCCGCCCTATCCCCCGGCCGCCTTGCGGGCCACGAGGAGGTGGCCCGGCACCGGCTCGCCCTCGTCGAAGCGGACCGTGATGGGATCCATCGCGATGGTCCGCAGACCGTGGGCGGTCAGGAGGGCGGCGAGCCTGTCCGGATCGTGGGCGAAGCGGTGGCGCGGCCCGACGCGGAAGGCTTCGCCCGCGAAGGCCTCCGCCGGCAGCGTCTCGGTGGAGGCGACGAGGAGGCCGCCGGGCGCCAGGTGCCGCGCGATGCCCGCGACGAGACCGTCCAGCACGCCGAGGTAGGGGAAGACGTCGGTGGCGAGGATCGCGTCGAACGGCGGCCCCTCGTGGCCCGCGAGGAAGACCTCGCCGTCGCCCACGTAGAGCGCGTCGTAGACCTCCTTCTCGGCGGCGATCTCGACCATGTTCTCCGACAGGTCGACGCCCGTGAGGTGCTCGGCGAGGCCGTCGATGGCCTCCCCGGCGAGGCCGGTGCCGCAGCCGAGGTCGAGGCAGCGGGCGAACGGCGCCCCGCCCGCCGTCTCGAGCGCGGCGCGGGCGAGGAGGGGAACGCCGTAGCCGAGGCGCTCGAGCAGGATCTCGTCGAACACGTCGGCGTGCTGGCCGAACAGGGTGGCGACGTAGGCGGGCGAGGCACGGGCGGGCGTCTCGCCCCGGCCGATGGCGGCGAGGCGGACGGCGACGCCCCCCGGATCCGACGGGTCGAGCGCGAGCGCGCGGCGGAAGTGGCCCGCCGCCCCGTCCAGGTCCCCCGCCCGCTCGGCGGCGAGGCCCGCCTCGTAGGCCTTGGCCACCGCGTCCTCGTCCGTGGCGCCGGGCGCCGGCTCCTTCACCTCTGACACCCTCTTGCGTTCCTTTCCGGGCAGGCCGACCGCGGTCAGCGGCCCCGCCCATCGGCGAGGCGCTGGACCAGCTGGACGGTCAGCGCCTCGCCCGCGATGACCGCCAGCTTCTCGAAATCGACGATCCTGACGCCGCCGTAGATGCGCTCCAGCACCCCCGTCTCCACCAGCTTCTTGATCGAGCGGTTGACGGTCTGGCGGGAGACGCCCGTGAGGGCCGACAGCGTCGCCTGGCTCACCGGCAGGTCCATCCGGGGCGGCAGGGCGCCCGGCAGGACGTTGATCCGCGCGAAGGCGAGGAGGCGGGTGGCGAGGCGCGCTTCCGGGTCGCTCTTGAGGCCCGTCTCCACCATGTCGAGGAGGGCCGCGTACCGGCACATCAACATGGTGGTGAAATAGCGCCGCACCAGCGGGTCGTTGGCGAGCAGGTGCTCGACTGCGGGCTCCGGCACGCTCGCCACCGTCGCGGCAGTCGCCGCGACGGCGTTCAGCGGCTTCAGCGTCCCGCCGAGGGAGCGAACCTCGTTGAGGCCGAACCAGAAGCCCGGCAGGCCCACGTGGAAGAGGATCTCCTCGCCCGCGAGGTTCATCCGGCTGAAGTTAACGACGCCGTCCTCGATCACGTGGAGGCCGTCGCACGGGTCCCCGTGGCGGCTGATCACCGTGCCCTCCTGGACGGTCCGCCGGGTATCGGCGTGATCGAGCAGGCGGCGGCAGGCCTCGTGCTGTTCGGTGGATGCGAGGGGCGCGGGCAGGTCGGGCGCCCTTCCTTCGCCCGTGGCGGCGTCGTCCGTCATCCTCGTTACCTTCGTCCTTCCGGCTGCGAGGCCACCCTGCCGTGGCCGTCGCGGCACCCGTGGAGCGCCTTGCGCGCTCCGGACGGTGCCGCACGCGCCGCGCACGGCGCGCGCCGGACCTGCCGTCTCCCGACGCGCCGCCGTGGCGGCGCGCCCGCGACGGTGGCGGCGACCGGCCGGGCCCACCAATCGCCGCGAAGGTACGCTAGCACGCGGTTCGGCCACGGTCACGGAGCCCGTTCGGGCCGCGACGATGATGGCACGCCGGTGCGTCGATTGCGGACGTGAGGCGAGGGCGAAGACGAGGGCGGGACGCGCTCAGGTGGCGAGCTGGGGCCACAGGCCGAGGACGCCGATGAAGATGAGGTAGGCGGCGACGGCGTAGTTGAGGATCTTGGGGAAGATGAGGATCAGGATCCCGATCACGAGCGCGACGAGGGGCTGGGGCTGGAGCGCGAGGAGATCCATGGCGTGGCGGTTCCCTTGGCGGCCGTGGGTGGCGAGGCGGGCGCCGGCGGCAGGCCGCGGCATCCGTCCGGCTCCGGCCGCCTCCCCTTACCCAAGACGCCGCGGCGAGGCCAGCACGAACGCGCCGCGTCCGTGCCGGCGCCGCGGCGATCAGCGGGCGGCCGTGCGCCGCGCCGCCGTCGCCGCCTCGTCCACCTTGCCGTCGCGGACGACGACGCCGAACAGCTCCTCCGCCAGCGCGGGCGTCACGAGCTCGTCGAGGACGTCGTCGAGAACGTCGGCCGGGTCCCGCTCGAACGGGTTGCCGTAGCCGCCGCCCGCCGGGCCGACGGCGAAGAAGGTGTCGCCCGGCTTCGTCGGGTGGTAGGGCACCTTGGAGGCGAGGCTCTCGGTCGGGGCGTCGGCGTGCATGAGGTCGAGGGCGGCCGGCATGCCGGGGCTGCCGCCCATGAAGCCCCAGGGGTGGTACTTGTGCCCCTCCCCTTCCACCGAGAAGCCGCCGGGCTCGAGGTACTGGAACGCCCTGACGGAGCCGAAGCCGCCCCGCCACTTGCCCGCGCCGACCACGTTCTCGCGCAGTTCGTAGCGGGTCACCCGCATGGGCAGGTGGCTCTCGATGTCCTCGATCGGGTTGTTGCGGGTGTTGGCGTAGAGGGTGTCGACGGCGTCCATGCCGTCCTTGCCGTGGCGCCCGCCGTAGGAGCCCTCGAAGATCTCCATGTGGACCCAGTGGGTCTCGCCCCTGAGGCCGGAGAAGGCGATCACCTTGAGGTTCCCGATGCCGGCCGAGACCTTGTGCGGCACCGCCTCGGCGAGGGCCTTCATCACCGTGTCGGCAAGCTGGTTGCCCGGCGTGAAGCGGGCGATCACGGGCGCCGGGAAAACGGGATTGGCGAGGCACCCGCGCGGCGCCACGATGTGGATCGGGCGGGTCAGCCCCGAGTTCTGGGGGATGTAGCCGTAGACGTCGCTGTCGAGGAGCACCGAGCGGATGGTGAGCCAGATCGCGATGTCGACGGTGCCGACGAGGGGCATGTTGATGGGCCGGTCGGGCACCTGCGGCGCCGTGCCGGTGAGGTCGACGGTCACCTCGTCGCCCTTCACGGTGAGAGTCACCACGATCGGCAGGTCCCGCCGCATCGGGTCCGGGTCGTCGAGGAAGCCGTCGATGAAGGTCTCCGCCCGATAGACGCCGTCCGGCACCTTCGCGATCGCCTCGCGCATCAGCCGCTCGGAATAGTCCATCAGGGAGCGGCAGGCGGCGCGGACGGTCTCGAGCCCCCACTTCTCGATGAGTTCGGAGAAGCGCTCGGCGCCGATCTTGCCGGCCGCCACCTGGGCCTCCATGTCGCCGACCACGAGGGCGGGCGCCCGCACGTTGTCCTTCAGGATCTGCCAGACCGCCTCCACCGGGCGGCCCTCCTCCACCACCTTGATCGCCTTGAACTGCAGCCCCTCCGCGTAGACGTCGAGGGCGTCCACGATCCCGCAGCTGCCGGGCGACAGGGCGCCGACGTCGAGGTGGTGGGCGGTGGTGGCCGAGAAGCCGACGAGCTCGCCGCCGTGGAAGACCGGCACGATGAGGGCGATGTCCGGCCCGTGGCTCGCCCCGCCGTAACTGTCGTTGTGCATGACGACGTCGCCGGGGCGGAACTGCCAGCCCCTTTCGGCGAACACGCGGATCACGTCCTTCACGTAGCCGGGTATCGGGCCGGACTGGAGCGGGGTGGACTGGGTGCTCTCGGCGATCTGGTCGCCCTTCTCGTCGGTGAGGGCGGTGCCGAAGTCCTCCGACTCCCGGATGATCGAGGAGTAGGACATGCGCATCAGCTTGTAGCCCATCTCGATGGCGATGGTCTGGAGCGCGCCCTGGATGACGCTCGCCGTCACCGGGTCGATGTCGGCGGCGGTCTCGGCGGGGTTCTTCTGCTGCATCGTCCCTCTCCTCAACGGGCGATCGCGATGATGATGTTTCCGGCCGTGTCGAGCCGGAAGCGGTCGCCAGGCCGCACCACGGTGGTGGAATCCTCCTGCAGCACGATCGCGGGGCCCTCCGCTTCCACGTCGACCGGCAGGCGGGTGCGGTCGTAGAACGGCGTGGACAGCTTCGCGAGGCCGCCGTTCGTGCGGAACGTCACCTCGCGCGTCGCCACCAGCGCCTCCTCCAGCGACACGCCGCCCGCCGGCGGCACGGGCCGGATCTTGGGCGTCTCGCCGACACCGGTGACGCGCAGGTTCACGATCTCCTTCGCGCTCCCCGGGAAGACGTGGCCGTACTCGACCTTGTGGCGGGCCTCGAAGGCCTCGAACAGCCTGTCCTCTGCGGCCGCGTCGAACGGGCCGTCGGGCAGGTCGATGCGCAGCTCGTAACCCTGGCCCACGTAGCGCACGTCCGCCGTCCGCTGGAAGGCGACGCGCTCGGCCGCGATGCCGTCGGCCGCGTACTGGGAAAGGAGCGTGTCGCGCATCTCCACGAGGCTCGCCTCGACGCGGGCGTGGTCGACGCTGCCCGACACCTCGAAGGCGGTGCGCACGAGGTCGTACTTGAGGTCCGACGTCAGGAGGCCGATGGCCGAGGTGATGCCCGGGTGGGGCGGCACGATCACCTCCGGGATCGACAGCTGCGCGGCGACGTCCGCGGCCTGGAGCGGCCCGCCGCCCCCGAAGGCGACGAGGGCGAAGTCGCGCGGGTCGAGGCCGCGCTGCACCGTGCGCGAGCGGATGGCGTTCGCCATGTTGGCGTTGACGATGGTGACGATGCCCTCCGCCGTCGCCTCCACCGACAGCCCCATCTCGTCGGCGAGGCGCGAGACGACGCGGTGAGCCGCCGCGACGTCGAGGGCCATGGCCCCGCCGAGGAAGTTCTCCGGGTCGAGGCGGCCGAGGACCACGTTGGCGTCCGTCACCGTCGGCTCGGTGCCGCCGTGGCCGTAGGCCGCGGGGCCGGGGCGCGCGCCCGCCGAGCGCGGACCGACGCGGAAGGCGCCGCCCGCGTCCCTGTGGGCGATGGAGCCGCCACCCGCGCCGATGGTGTGGATGTCGATCATCGGCACCATCAGCGGGAAGCCGGCGATCCAGGTGTCGCGCGGCGTCGCCTCGGCGAAGCGGCCCTCGATCACGATGCCGATGTCGGCCGAGGTACCGCCCACGTCGAAGGTGATGAGGGAGTTGCGGCCCGACAGGCCGCCCGTCCAGGTGCCGCCGAGAACGCCCGCGGCCGGCCCCGACAGGAGCGTCACCACCGGCTTCTCGGCCACCATCTGCGCCGTCGCCACGCCGCCGTTGGAGCCCATGATGTGGAGGTCGGCCGACAGGCCCGCCTCGCCGATCCGCCGCTCCAGCTCGGACACGTAGCGCCGCACCTTCGGGCCGACGAAGGTGTTGATCGCCGTCGTCGTGAACCGCTCGAACTCCCGGAACTGGGGGGAGACGGAGGCCGAGGTCGTCACGAAGGCGTCCGGATGCTCCTGAAGCACGATCGCCTTCGCCCGCTCCTCGTGGGACGGGTCGAGGTAGGAGAACAGGAAACAGATCGCGATGGAGGAGACGCCCGCCGCCTTCAGCTCGCGCGCGGCGACGCGCACGGCGTCCTCGTCGAGGGGGACGAGCACCTCGCCCTTCGGCGGGGCGATGCGGTGGGGCACGGTCTTGCGGTAGCGGCGGCGGATCAGCGGCCGGTCCTGCCAGGGGATCTCCTGCTGGATCGAGAAGTGCTGCGGGCGCTGGTGGCGGCCGATGTGGATGATGTCCCGGTAGCCCTCGTTTGTGATCATGCCCGCGACGGCGCCGTCGTGCTCGAGGATCGCGTTGGTGGCCGTCGTGGTGCCGTGGAAGACGTGGGCGATCGCCGCGGGCGGGATCGAGAAGCGCTCGCACATGGCGAGGATGCCGGAGATGACGCCCTCGGCCGGGTTGTCCGGGGTGGTCGGCACCTTGTGGATGCGGGTCTCGTCCCGCTCGGTGTCGTAGACCACGAGGTCGGTGAAGGTCCCCCCGACGTCGACGCCGATCAGCCGCATGTCCTCTCCTCTCGCTTCCGCGCCCCGTCGCCAGCAAGCCGCGCGCCAGCCGGCCCCTTCGCCGGTGCGGCCGAAACTGCACGAGCGGGGCGCCGAACGCCAGCGCGGCGGGCGGGAACGCGCCTATGCCGCCGATCGCGCGGTCAGTCGGCCGGGCGAGGTGTCGGCAGCGGGGTGAGGAGGGCGAACGAAAGGAGGATGGTGCGCTGGAACAGGCTGCGGTTGTCGTCGGAGACGAGGGTGACGCGGGTCTCGCCCCCGTCGGTCACGTGGGTGGCGATGCCCTCCATGTTGTCGATGCCGTCGGCGAGGTCCGCCTCCATCACCACGGGCCCGTCGAGGACGGCGCCCGCCACCGTGTCCCGCCCGATCCGGCGGATCCGCATGGCAAGGTCCAGCCCGCCGCCGTAGCGCCGCTCCAGCAGGAGGAGGTCGCCGCCCGGCAGGAAGGAGGCGCCGGTCACCGACCAGTCCCGGTCGGCCCTCACGGCGATCGGCTCGAAGGCGAAGGCCGGGGCGTCGGCGGTTCCGGTCGGGCGGCCCCGCCAGGCCCGCAGCCGGCTCTCCCCGTTCAGCACCTTCTCGAGGAACACGAACAGGCTGCCGGCCGCCGGGCTCGCCGGCGGTGCCACCGCCAGCGCCTCGAGGCCGCCGCGGCGCACCAGATACGGGAAGTCC
>CAZJNX010000094.1:0-18184 GCA_964547415.1 uncultured Hyphomicrobiales bacterium | reverse complement strand
GCGCCGCCGCTCGCCGCGGGCGCGGACCTGGCCGGCCATGCGGATCGCGCCGCCGTAATAGAGCAGCTTCTCGGTGAGCGTCGTCTTGCCCGCGTCCGGATGGGAGATGATGGCGAACGTGCGCCGCCGCGCCACCTCGGGCGTGAGCTGCGCCTCCTCGGGCAGGTCCCGGTCGATCGTGTTCATGCCCGTCCACCTAATGCGGCGGCGGTGCGCGGACAATACGCCGCCCCCGACGCGCCATGACAGCCATGCGCCCCCACGTCGCCCGGGGGCGGTAACGTGAAGTCGCAGAGGAAAGGTCCCGCCATGCCGCCCCGTATCGACACCCGCCTCACCCGTCTCGTCGGGATCGACCACCCGGTGCTCCTCGCCCCGATGGACAAGGTGTCGGGCGGCCGCCTCGCCGCGGCCGTCTCCGCCGCGGGCAGGCTCGGCCTCATCGGCGGCGGGTACGGCGACCCGGACTGGCTCGACGCCGCCTTCGACGCGGCCGGCAACCAGCCGGTCGGCGTCGGCTTCATCACCTGGCGCCTCGCCGAGCGGCCCGACCTCCTCCCCCGCGTCATGGCGCGCGGGCCGCGGGCCGTCATGTTCTCCTTCGGCGATGCCGCCCCCTTCGTGGAGACGGCGAAGGCGGCGGGGGCCGTCGCGATCTGCCAGGTCCAGCGGCTCGAGCAGGCGCGCGCCGCGCTCGCGGCCGGCGCCGACGTGATCGTCGCCCAGGGGCAGGAGGCGGGCGGACACGGCATGGACCGGGGCCTCTTCACCTTGCTTCCGGCGGTCAGGGACCTCGCCGGGCCGGAGCGGGTGGTGCTGGCCGCCGGCGGGATCGCCGACGGGCGGGGTCTTGCCGCAGCCCTCGCCCTCGGGGCGGACGGCGTCCTCGTCGGCACCCGCTTCTGGGCCAGCGAGGAGGCGGACGGGCCGGACGCGGCCAAGGCGGTCATCGCCGCGGCCGAGGGCGACCGGACGCTCCGCACCAAGGTCTTCGACGCCGCCCGCGGCGTCGCCTGGCCCTGGCAGTACACCGGCCGCGTGGTGGCGAACGCCTTCGCCGAGACCTGGCACGGGCGGATCGCCTCTCCCGCCGACGCCGCCGCGGCGCCCGGCGAGGCGGCCCGCGCCGCCTACGCGGCCGCCGCCGAGGACGATTTCTCCACGAAGGTGGTGATCGCCGGCGAGGCGGTGGATCTCATCGACAAGGTGGAGCCCGCCGCCGCCATCGTGGAGCGGATGGTGGCGGAGGCGGCCACCATCCTCGAAGCGGGCCCCCGCCTCCTCGTCCCGTAAGGGCCGGGGGCCGGCTAGTTGCCCTCGCCCTGCTGGCGCTGGGCCTCGATGAGGCGCTGGCGCGCCTCGGCGGCACGGCGGTTCAGCTCCTCTTCCAGCTCCTGGTTGCGCGCCTCGAGCTGCTGCGGGGACAGACCCTCCCCGTCGTAGGCGGCGGTGAAGCCGATGAGGGAGATGTCGAAGGGAACGCGCTGGGCCCGCTGGTTGAAGGTGGTGAGGCGCAGGGCCCGCCCCGCCTTGAACTTGTTGATGATCGCGTTGGTGATCCGCGCCTCGGCGTAGCAGGCGTTCGGGAAACAGATCTGGTACTCGGCCGTCGTCGGCTCCGCCCCGTCCACCTGGAACTGGACGCCGGGCTGGATCTGCATGCCGACCGGCACCGAGAGGAGCAGGATCCTGTCGCCGTCGCCCTCGGTCTCGCGGATCGCCGCCGAGGCGAGGAACTGGCCCTGGGGCGTGCGGATCTCGTTGGTGATGAGGCACACTTCGCGGTTGTCGTTGGGCCGCCGGTTGCAGATCTTCACCCAGCCGGTGTCCCGGGGGCCGGCTTCGTTCTGCTGCTGGGCGGCCGCCTCGGGGGCGGGCGCCAGCACCGCCGCGGCGGCTGCGGCGAGGGCGATCAGGCTGGTCCGGATGGGTCGCATCGTCGGTCCTCGAAAAGACGGGGATGGAACGCGGGCGGCGGCCCGGAATCCTCTCGCGGCGGGGAAGGCCGCACCGCTGGCGGACGGCACGGCCCCCTTCCGAGCACCGCCTGCATCACTAGCCGCCCGCGCGCGCGATTTCCACCCGCGGCAACGTTACCGTTTCGTCAGGTGCGCGCTCGCCGCCCGTCCGGTACCGTCGCGCGGGCGGCGCAGGATTCGCGGGCCGACGGGCCGCGGGGCCCGCCGCCGGGCAGCCACCGACGGGACACGCCATGACGACACGACCGGACGACCTGCCGGCCCCCCTGCCGGCGAGCGCGGCCGCCCGCGCGTTCCGCGCCTTCCGCCGACAGGTGCGCGGGACCCGCCTGCCCCGCCTCCTCGCCGCCGTTCTCGCGCTCCTCGCGCTCGCCCCGGCGGCCGCCGCCTCCGAGGGCGGCACGCCCGCCCACGGCATCGCCATGCACGGCGAGCCCGCCCTGCCGCCGGATTTTCCACATCTTCCCTACGCGAACCCGGACGCGCCGAAGGGCGGGACCGTCACCTACGGCGTCCTCGGCACCTTCGATTCGCTCAACCCGTTCATCCCCCGCGGGACGATCGCCCTCGGCCTGCGCGACCTCCTGTACGGGAACCTCGTCTACGAGAGTCTCCTCGACCGGAACCGGGACGAGCCGTTCTCCCTCTACGGCCTCCTCGCCGAGAGCGTGGCGGTGCCCGAGGACCGCACGGAGGTCACCTTCCACCTCGACCCGCGCGCCCGCTTCTCCGACGGCGAGCGGGTGACGCCGCAGGACGTGGTCTTCTCCTGGGAGATCCTGAAGGAGAAGGGGCGGCCCAACTACCGCACCTATTATTCCAAGGTCGCCCGCGTGGAGCGGGTGGGGGCGAACGGCGTGCGCTTCGTCTTCGAGGGCGGCGAGGACCGGGAGCTGCCGCTCATCCTCGGCCTCATGCCGATCCTGCCTTCCCACGCCATCGACCCGGAGACGTTCGACCGGACGACGCTGGACCCGCCCGTGGGCTCGGGGCCCTACGTCGTCGCCGAGGTCGACCCGGGCAAGCGCCTCGTCCTCGAGCGGGACCCGGACTACTGGGGGCGCGACCTTCCGATCAACCGCGGACGCTACAACGCCGACACGATCCGTTTCGACTATTTCCGCGACCAGAACGCCATGTTCGAGGCCTTCAAGACCGGCCTCGTCGACGTCTTCCTCGAGACGGACCCGACCCGCTGGGCGACGGGCTACGACTTCCTGGCCGTGCGCTCGGGCGAGGTCGTTCGCAAGGAGGTGGAGACGGGCACGCCGCGGGGCATGATGGCCTTCGCCTTCAACACGCGGCGGGAGATCTTCGCCGACCCGCGGGTGCGGGAGGCGATCGGCATGCTGTTCGACTTCGAGTGGATCAACCAGAACCTCCTGAACGGCCTGTTCGAGCGGACGGCGAGCTACTTCGAGAACTCCGCCCTCGCCTCCACCGGCCGGCCGGCGAGCGAGGCCGAGCGCGCCCTCCTCGAACCGTTCGCGGATGCGGTGCGCGCGGACATCCTCGCGGGCGAATGGCGCCCGCCGGTCTCGGACGGTTCCGGGCGCGACCGGGCGCTCATCCGCGAGGCGCTCGGCCTTCTTCGCGAGGCGGGCTGGCGGATCCGGGACGGCAAGCTCGTCAACGAGGCGACGGGCGAGCCCATGGCCTTCGAGATCCTGGTGGCGACGCGGCCGGACGAGCGGCTCGCGCTCGCCTTCTCCCGGCTCCTCGCGCCGGTCGGCATCGAGGCGCGGGTGCGCTACGTGGACGCGGCGCAGTACCAGTCCCGGCTCACCGCCTTCGACTTCGACATGATCCGCGTGATCTGGCCGTCGTCCCTGTCGCCGGGCAACGAGCAGCTGTTCCGCTGGAGCACGGCGGCGGCGGACGCGCAGGGCTCGTTCAACTACGCGGGCGCCCGGTCGCAGGCGATCGACGCCATGATCGCGGCGATGCTGGCCGCGCGGGACCGGGAGGCGTTCGAGGACGCGGTGCGCGCCCTCGACCGGGTGCTCCTGTCGGGCTTCTACGTGGTGCCGCTCTACCACACGCCGGTGCAGTGGGTGGCCCATTCGAGCCGCCTCGTCCCGCCGGACAAGCCCAGCCTGTCGGGCATCGAGCTCGAGACCTGGTGGGTCGCGCCGGAGGCCGACGCCGACTGACCTGACCGGCTGGCTCTCCCGGCCGCGTCCGTGTATCCTGCCAACCGCGCCCGCGCCGGAGGGGCCGGCGCCCGTCACCACCCCGTCGAGTGGAGGAAAGCGATGGAACCTGCCGTCCTGTTCGGTTTCTTCATGGCGTCGAAGGGCGTTCTTCTGGTGAGCATGATCTGGGTCGCGGTCGCCGCCACCCGCCGGATGGAGAAGCTGAAGGCCGAGCGCCTCGCCCGCGAGGCCGAGGTGGGCCGCGCCGAACCCGCCGAGGCGATCGAGCCGGTGGCCGAGCCCCTGCGCCGCGCCGCCTGACGCGACCGGCCGACCGAAACCGCCCGCGTCCGCCCCGGCGCCGCCCGCTCGGGCCGCTTCCGGTCCATTCCGGTGGTGAGACACCCCCGCCGACATTCCGGCGCGAGCCTCTTGCGCCTCCTGGTCGGCCGGCCCCGACCGACCGCGGCCGCCGGCGTCAGTCGAGGAGCGGGGACCAGGCCGGGTCGGACGCCATCGTGGCCATCTGGACCCGCCGTTCGTTGTAGCCCGTGACGTCGATGGTCCACAGGCTCGGGCCGCCCTGGGCCCCGCGGCTCTCCCGGAAGAACATCAGGACCCGTCCGTTCGGCGCGAAGGTGGGCCCCTCGTTGTGGTAGCCCTCCGTCAGGATCCGCTCGCCCGACCCGTCGGGCCGCATGACGCCGATGGCGAAGCGGCCCGCCACCTGCTTGGTGAAGGCGATGAGGTCGCCGCGGGGCGACCACACCGGCGTCGAGTAGCGCCCGTCCCCGTAGGAGATGCGACGCACGGCGGAGCCGTCGGCGTTCATGACGTAGAGCTGCTGGGAACCGCCCCGGTCGCTCTCGAACACGATCTGGCTGCCGTCGGGGGAGAAGGACGGGCTCGTGTCGATGGAGGGGGAGGACGTCACCCGCCGCGTCTGCCGCGAGGCGAGGTCCATGGTGTAGATGTTGGCATTGCCCCCTTCCTGAAGGCTCATGATCACCTGCCGACCGTCCGGCGAGAAGCGGGGCGAGAAGGTCATGCCGGGGAAGTCGCCGAGGAGGGTGCGCTCACCGGTCTCGAGGTTGAGGCGGTAGACCTGCGGGCTCTGCCCGCCGTAGCTCATGTAGGCGACCGTCTGGCTCGTCGGGCTGAAGCGCGGGGTGAGGACGAGCTCGGTCCCGTCGGTCAGGTAGCGCATGTTCGCCCCGTCCTGGTCCATGATGGCGAGGCGCTTGCGGCGGGCGTTCTTCGGCCCCTCCTCGGCGACGAACACGATGCGGGTGTCGAAGTAGCCGCTCTCGCCGGTGATGCGCTGGTAGACGAGGTCGGAGACGATGTGGGCGATGCGCCGCCAGTTGCCGGCAGGCGTCGTGAACTGGCGGGCGAGCATCTCCTCCTGGGCGACGGTGTCCCAGAGGCGGAAGGCGACCGTCACCTGCCCGCCGCCCGCGTCGGTGACGGAGCCGGTGACGAGGGCGTCGGCCTGGGCGGCCCGCCAGTCCTGGAAGCGGGGGACGGCCTCGACGTCCACGCTCGCCGTCACGAAGGCGGCCCGGTCCACCGGGCGGAACAGGCCGGAGCTGCCGAGGTTGTTGGCGATCACGTCCGGGATGTCCTGGGCGAGGGTGCCCGTCCCCGCGCCGCCGGTGAAGTAGGGGATGGCGATCGGCACGGGCTGGAGCTGGCCGCGGGTGACGTCGATGGACAGGACCGCCCGCGCGGGCGCCGTGGCCGCGAGGACCGCGGCGGCGATCGCGAGACAGACGAGGACGGCCGCCGGCGCCGCGAGGCGGCGCGCGGAGGCGGGGACCGGGCCGGCCGGCCCGGGGCGGTGCGTCGTCATCGTGGGCTCTCCCCAGCGAGGCGCGGGCGCGGCGCGGCCCGGCGCGGTCAGTCAGTAGAGGGTGCGCGGGTCGAAGGTGACCTGCACCTCCTTCCACAGGTCGTATTTCTCCGGCGGCAACGTGTAGGGCTGGCAGGCGAGGACCGCCCGCCGCGCGCTCTCGGCCGCGGCGAGGTGGGCGGGCGTCGGCGACACCACCGCCGCATTCGGCGTCTCGCGCACCGAGCCGTCCGGATTGAACTTCACGATCAGCTTCACGGCGAGGTTCTCCGCCCCGAGCGCGCCCACCGGCGGGTTCCAGCAGCGCTCCATCTGGGCGCGCAGGCTGTCGAGCTCCGACAGGGTCATCCGGGCGGCCTGCCGGCCCGTCCGCTCGCCGAGGGAGGCGCGACCCGCCCCGTCGCCGCCGCCGGAGGTGTCGGCGCGGTTGATGAGCTGGGAGATCCGGTCGGCGTCGAACGTCTCCTCGGTGGGCGCTGCCCGGCGCGCCTCGCGGACCGGGCGCGGCGGCGGGGTCGGCCGGGCCCGCGGCAGGGCCGGGGCCGTGCGCGGGGCGGGCGGGGCCTCCGCCGCCTCCTCGGGCGCGGCCTCCTCGGGCGCGCTCGCCGCCTCGGGCGCGGGCGTCACCTCGGGTTCGGCCTCTTCCGGGAGGGCCGCGACGGTCATCTCCGGACGCGGGTCGGGGGGGACCGGTTCCTCGAGGAGCTCGGGCGCGCCGCCCGGCTCGGGCGCGCTCGCCTCGGCGGTGAGGTCGTTCGCCCGCTCCTCGTTCGGCGCCCCCTCCTCGGGTGTGTTCGCAAGGCCCGGCGCCGTCTCGGCCGGGGCCTCGGCCTCCACCGTCGCGGCGTCGGCGGGCTCCTCCAGCACCGCTTCGGCGTCCACCTCGCCTTCCCGGATGTCGGTCTCGTCGGTGATCTCGATGAGCTCGACCGGGAGCGCCGTCACCGGCGAGGGCTCGTAGCCCCCCGCATCGGGGAGCGAGACGAGCGCGGCCGCCAGGATGCCGAAGTGGACGATCGCCGACACGACGAGGCTGAAGCGCATCGTTCTAGCTCCCCGTCTCCTGCTCGGTGATGAGACCGATCCGGCGGAAGCCGGCCTCGTTGAGGCGGCCCATCACCCGCATCACCGACCCGTAGTCCGACGCCTGGTCGCCGCGCACGAGGATACGCTCGTCGTAGCCCGCCTCGGCGAGGGCCGTCAGCCGCGTGACGAGCTCGTCGAGGGCGATCGGCGCATCCTGCAGGAAGATCTCCCCGTCGGCGGTGATCGAGATGGTGAGGGGTTCGGTGTCCCCCTCGAGCTGGTTGGCCCGCGTCTCCGGCAGGTCGATGGGCACGCCCACGGTCATGAGCGGCGCTGACACCATGAAGATGATGAGGAGCACCAGCATCACGTCGACGAACGGGGTGACGTTGATCTCGTTGATCGGGCGGTAGCGCCGGCCCCGTCGCCTGCCGCCGCCGCTGCCCGGCGCCTGGAGGTTCGCGCCCACCCTAGAGCCTCTCGTCGATCTCGCGGGACAGGATCGCCAGGAACTCGTCGGCGAAGCCCTCCATGCGGGCGGCGATGCGCGACACGTCTCCCGCGAACTTGTTGTAGAAGATGGTCGCCGGAATGGCGGCGAGAAGGCCGAGGGCGGTGGCGAACAGGGCCTCGGCGATGCCGGGCGCCACCACGGCGAGGTTGGTGCTCTCCGACACGGCGATCGCCTGGAAGGCGGTCATGATGCCCCAGACGGTGCCGAACAGGCCGATGAACGGCGCGGCCGAGCCCACCGAGGCGAGCACCATAAGGCCGCGCTCGAGGTCCTCCGTCTCCCGCGCCACGGTCATGGACATGACCCGGTCGATCCGCTGGGACAGGGACGCGACGGCCGGCCGCTGGCCCTCGTGGCTCCTCTTCCACTCGCGCATCGCCGCGACGAAGACCGAGGCGAGGCCCGCCGGCTCCCGGCCCGCGAGGCCCCGGTAGAGCTCCTCCAGCGACTGGCCGGACCAGAAGGTGTCCTCGAAGTCGTTCATGCGGCGGCGGATCGCGCCGTAGAGCCACAGCTTGTGGAAGATGATCGCCCAGCACCACAGCGAGGCGAGGAACAGCCCGACCATGACGAGCTGCACCACGATGTGGGCCTGCATGAAGAGATCGACGAAGGAGAACCCGCCCGGCGAGTGCAATGCGCCGGCCACCACGTCCGCTTCAGGCATCGCCCGTCAACACTCCAGATAAGCCATCGATCGTCGTCGGGATCGGTTGGGCGCCCCCGCGGCCCCGGGGCGTCCCGGGCCGGGCGCGCCGCCTCGCCATATGGGCGCGGCCCGCGGTCCGCCAAGTCGCCGCACGCCGGAGCACCCTCGCTGCCATCCGGCCGTCCCCTCTCGCGGCGGCACGGTGAATAGCGCCTTAACGCGCCGATGGCGAGAGGCGCGCGGCACACACCTGCCGACGCCTCACGACAACGCCGCGCGCACCGCGTCCGGCAACGGGCGCGGCCGTCCCCCCGGGTCGAGGAGGCACAGGACCACCTCGGCCGTCACGAGCACCGTCTCCTCCCGCAGGATGCGCTGGGAAAGGACGAGGCGCGCCCCCGTCATCCGCGCCACGGCGCTCTCCACGAGGAGAACCTCGTCGATCCGTGCGGGCGCGGCAAAGCGCAGGGCGAGGGACTGGACGGCGAAGTGGAGCGGCTGCCCGTGGCGCCCCGCCGACAGGCCGCGGTGATCGACGCCGCCCGCCCGGAGCGCCTCCGTCCGCCCCCGCTCCAGGAAGCGCACGAAGGCGCCGTGGTAGACGACGCCGGTGAAGTCCGTGTCCTCGAAGTAGACGCGCACGGGAAGGACGTGGACCCCGTCCCGGAGCGCACCGGTGGCGGGGGCGGGGCCGGTCATCGCCGCATGAACAGCCGCTCGACGTCCGCGAGGTCGAGCGTGACGGTGGTGGGGCGGCCGTGGTTGCAGCGCCCCGCGTTGGGCGTTTCCTCGATGTCGCGCAGGAGGGCGTTCATCTCCTCCACCGTGAGGCGGCGGCCGGTGCGCACCGAGCCGTAGCAGGCGAGGGTCGCCGCGACGCGGTCGAGGAGGCGCTCGAGGCGGTCCGCATGGCCACCCTCGTCGACCTCCGCGGCAAGGTCCGTCACGAGGGCGCGCACGTCGAGGTCCTTCGTCACGGCCGGCACGGCGCGCACGGCGACGGCGCCGGGCCCGAACGCCTCGAGGGCGAGGCCGAAGCGGGCGATCTCGTCCGCGACGGCGAGGAGGCGCGCGGCGTCCTCGGGCGGCAGCTCCACGATCTCCGGCACCATGAGGCCCTGGGAGGGAACGCCCGTCGTCTCCCGCAGCCGCTTCAGCTTCTCGTAGACGATCCGCTCGTGGGCCGCGTGGGCATCGACGAGGACGATGCCCGCCTGCGTCTCCGCCACGATGTAGTTGCCGTGGAGCTGGGCGACGGCGGCGCCGAGGGGGTGGGCCTTCGCGGCACCGTCCGGCGCGTCGGTGACGGCGCGGGCGGAAGGGGCGTCCATCCCCTCGAAGGCCGGGGCGGCCTCCTTGAGCCCGTTCCTTTCGGGAAGGCTGCGGGCGAAGAACGGCGCGGGCCGGGCGGGCGGCGGCCGGAAGCCCGCGGAGAAGCCGCGGGTCCCCGGGGCGATCGCGGGGGCGGCCGGGGACGGCGCGGCGGCGGCGCCGAGGGCGCCGAGGGAGGCGGGCCGGCCCGCCTGCCCGGCGGTGGCGAGGCGGGCGCGCACGGCCGACACCAGGAGCGCACGCACGAGGGCGGCGTCGCGGAAGCGCACCTCCGTCTTCGCCGGGTGGACGTTGACGTCGACAAGGGCCGGATCGGCCGCGACGTGGACGACGGCGACCGGGTGCCGGTCCCGCGGCAGCACGTCCTGGTAGCCGGCCTTCAGGGCGCCGAGGAGGGCGCGGTCCCGCACCGGGCGGCCGTTCACGAAAAGGTGCACCTGGTCGCCGTTGGGCCGCGTGAAGGCGGGGGTGCCGAGGAGGCCGGTGAGCGCGATCCCCTCCCGCGCCGCCTCGAGGGGGAGCGCGTCGTCGGCGAAGGCGGCGCCGAGGACGGAGGCTGCGCGCTCGGCGAGGCTCGCGGCCGGTCGATGCTCCGTCACGCTGCGCTCGCCCTGGACGAGGCGGAAGCGCACCGCCGGGTGCGCGAGGGCGAGGCGGCGCACGACGTCGGCGACGGCACCCGCTTCGGTGCGCTCCGCCTTCAGGAACTTCAGCCGCGCGGGCGTCGCGTGGAAGAGGTCGCGCACCTCCACGAGGGTGCCGGCCGGCCGCGCGGCGGGCCGCACCGGCCCCGTCCGCCCCCCGTCCACCTCGATCCGCCAGGCCGTGTTCGCCCCCCGTGCCCGCGTTTCGATCGAAAGGCGCGAGACGGCGCCGATGGAGGGCAGCGCCTCGCCGCGGAAGCCGAGCGTGCGGATCGCGGAGAACGCCTCGTGGACGAGCTTCGACGTGCAATGGCGGCACACGGCGAGCTCCAGGTCCGCCCGATCCATGCCGATGCCGTCGTCGGCGACGCGGATCAGCGTCTTGCCGCCCGCCGCGGTCGTCACCTCGATGCGGCGGGCACCCGCGTCGAGGGCGTTCTCCACGAGCTCCTTCACGACGGAGGCCGGCCGCTCCACCACCTCGCCCGCGGCGATGCGGTTCACGACGCCGTCCGACAGGCGCCGCACGCGCGGGGGAGCGCCCGGCGCCCCGTCGGCGGCGGGCGGCTCGGCGGGTCCGGCCGATGCTGCGTCCCATGCCTCGTCCATGGTGCCACCCTTGCCGGATTCGCCCGTCCCTGTCAGGCGGGCGCAGCCGCTCCTCCCCGCTTTCCCGCCCGCTCTCGAGGCGGCGGGCGGCCGTGCGGCGGGCGGCGCGCTTGACCGGCGGGGAGGGAGACCCTAGCGACTGCCCCATGGACACGACCGCCGCCGCCGCCACCGACGCCACGCCCGAGGTCCCGCGCCTTGCGGGCCTGTCCGCCCTCGCGGGCCGCTACCGCGCGATCCTGTGCGACGTGTGGGGCGTCGTCCACAACGGCATCGCCGCCCATCCGTCCGCGTCCGAGGCGCTCGCCGCCTTCCGCGCCGCCCACGGGCCCGTGGTCCTCCTCACCAACGCGCCGCGCCCGTCCGGCCTGGTGGTGGAGCAGCTCGATTCCCTCGGCTTTCCCCGCGAGGCCTACGACGGCATCGTCTCCTCCGGCGACGTCACCCGGGCCGACCTCCTCGCCCGGGGCGTCACGGCCGTCCACATGATCGGCCCGGACCGGGACCTTTCCCTCTTCGAGGGCACGCCGATCGCCCTAGTGGAGGCGGCGGCGGCCGAGATCGTGGTGTGCACCGGCCTCGTGGACGACACCACCGAGAGCCCGGAGGACTACCGGGAGCGGCTCGCCGATCTTGCGGCGCGGGGCCTCGAGTTCGTGTGCGCGAACCCGGACGTGGTGGTGGAGAAGGGCGACCGGCTCCTGTGGTGCTCGGGCGCGCTCGCCGCCATCTACGAGGAGCTCGGCGGTCCCGTCGCCCAGTACGGCAAGCCCCACGCGCCGGTCTATCGCGCGGCGCTCGAGCGGCTCGGCGCAGTGGCGGGCGGGGAGCTTTCCCGGCAGGAGGTGCTCGTCGTCGGCGACGGGCTCTTCACCGACATTCGCGGCGGCGTCGACAACGGGTTCGATGCCCTGTTCGTGACGGCGGGGATCCACACCGCCGAGCTCGGCGGCCCCGAGCCCGCACCCGGCGCGGTGTCGGCGCGGCTTGCCGCCGAGGGGCTGTCGGCCGTCGGCTACATGCCGCGGCTTTCCTGGTAAGGGGCGGGGCGCGGACGACGACAACGAGAAAGAGGGAGGCGCCCCGCGGGGCGGACGGGCCGTGACGCTTGAACTCAGAACGCTGTCCTTCGAGGACCTGTCGGTGGGCATGGAGGAGACCCTCTCCAAGGAGGTGCACGCCTCGGACGTCGTGGGTTTCGCCGAGGTGTCGGGCGACAGGAACCCGATCCACCTGTCGGAGCACTTCGCGGCCAAGACGCCGTTCAAGACGCGGATCGCCCACGGCCTTTACACCGCGAGCCTGATCTCGGCGGTGCTCGGCACGCGCCTGCCGGGCCCGGGCGCCGTCTACCTGTCCCAGACGCTGAAGTTCCGCGCGCCGGTGAAGATCGGCGACACGGTGACGGTGACGGTCAAGGTGGTGGAACTCGACCCGGAGAAGTCGCGGGCGAAGCTCGACTGCACGTGCCGGGTCGAGGACACGGTGGTGCTCGAGGGCGAGGCGCTCGTGAAGGTGCCGACGGCCGCCGACCTCGGCCCGCCCCAGCGCACGCCCTGAGGGCGGGGAGGCGCCGTTGACCGAGGGCCACGCCCGGCCGGCCGCCGTCTTCGACCCGGCGGCGACGCCCCCGTCCCTCGCGGGTGCGGTGGTGGCCATCGGCAACTTCGACGGCGTCCACCGCGGCCACCAGGAGGTGCTGCGCGAGGCGCTGTCCATCGCCGGGCGGGCGCGGCGGCCGGCGGTCGCCCTCACCTTCGAGCCCCACCCGCGGACGGTGTTCAGGCCCGACGCCCCGGTCTTCCGCATCACGCCGCTGCCGGAGAAGGCCGCCGTCATGGGCGCCTTCGGCATCGACGGCCTTGCCGTCAGCCGCTTCGACGCCGCCTTCGCCGCCCAGTCCGCGGAGGACTTCATCGCCCGCGTGCTGGTCGAGGGCCTTCACGCCGCCCACGTGGTGGTGGGCCACGACTTCCGCTTCGGCGCGAAGCGGGTCGGCACGGCGGCGCTCCTCGCAGAGGAAGGCGCCCGCCACGGCTTCCGGGTGAGCGAGGTCGACGCCTTCACCGACGCGGACGGAGAGACCATCTCCTCCACCCGCGTCCGGGCGGCCCTGCGCGCGGGGGACGTGCCGGGCGCGGCCCGCCTCCTCGGCTACCACCCGATCGCGGTCGCGGAGGTGATCCACGGCGAGAAGCGCGGGCGGACCATGAACTATCCGACGGCCAACCAGCGCCTCGGCGCGGACAACCGCCTCGCCCACGGCATCTACGCCGTCCGCGCGCTGGTGGACGGCGTGGCCCGGGAGGGCGTGGCGAGCTTCGGGCGCCGGCCCACCTTCGACAACGGCGCCCCCCTCCTCGAGACCTTCCTGTTCGACTTCTCCGGCGACCTTTACGGCAAGACCATGCAGGTGACGCTGATCGCCTTCCTGCGGCTGGAGGAGCGCTTCTCCTCCATGGAGGCGCTGATCGAGCAGATGGACCGGGACAGCGAGAACGCCCGCGCGGCCCTCGCCGCCGCCCGCCCCGTCTCCCCCCTCGACGCCCGCCTCGGCTTCTCCGGCTGACGGCGGGGGACGGGATGGCCACCGGGGCCAGCCCCGGTGGCCGGCGCGCGCGGCGCCTAGCGCGGGTCGTCGAGGACGAGGTCGCGGTAGCGCGCCTCGGCGACGTCCGGCATGAAGGCGACGGACGGGTCGAGGGTGGCGACGGGGAAGCGGTCGACGGTGGGGCGGCGGAAGTCGATCCGTTCCACGCGGGCCACGAGGTCTCCCTCACCGGCCGGCGCCTCTCGGTTGTAGCGCGCAAAGTCCGGATAGAGCGGCGCGGCCGCGCCCCAGTCTGAATAGGCCGTGAGGCCGACCGCGAGGGTCTCGGGAAGGTCGGGCCGGATGAACTGTTCGACGGGCGTGAAGGCCGCCTCCCCCTCGATGCGGGCGAGCAGGGTGAAGAGTTCGCCCTGCCGCGCGATCCTGAGGTCGACCGTGCGGGTGCGTCCGTCCGCGTAGACCGCCGCGGCGTCCCGGATCATCAGGGTCGACAGGGACCCGGTCGTCGTCTTCACCTCGAACTGGGGCGTGCCGGCCGGGTAGGCGGTGCCGAGGGAGAAGAACAGCCAGTTCTCCCCGCCCGGTGTCCAGGTGTCGGCCGACAGGCCCGGCCGCGGCGCCCGCACGAACAGCCCCGCGAGGGAGAAGAGCGTCTGCGGCAGGCGCGCCCCGGTCCCCTCGACGGACAGGCGGGCGGTGACGACGAAGTTGCCCGTCACCTCCCGGAAGAGGTGGCCGGCCTGCATGTCCTCGAACCAGCCCGAGGCGTAGGGCCGAAGGACGAGGGCGCCGTCCTCCACGCGCGGCGCCCGCCACTTCTCGGAGAAGCCGGGGACGACGTGCTGCTCCCAGCCGGCGAGCGCTTCGGGCCGGTCGAAGACGGTGGACAGATGTGCGATGTCGTCCGCCGTCGCGGCGGGCGGGGCGAAGACCGCGAGGGCCGCGGACAGGACGAGGGCGGGAATGGGACCCATGGACCGGAACCTCCTTATCGAAGCCAAGGCACTCACCCTGAGTGCGCGCACTCACCTAGGGGGTGGACGCCAGCTCGACAAGGTAAGTCGCTTCACTTTTGGAAGAGCGGGTCCGTGAGCGGGGAGACGGGCGGGCTCGCTGGCTGGCGCGCGCGGCGATCCTGGCGGGCGGTTCGCGGTCGTTCGGGCAGACTCCGCCTGTGGCGCCAGCACCATCGCCTCATGTCGTCGGTCATGTTGGCGAGCATGACGTGGGCTGTGGCCCGCGCGAGAGCGAGGGTTCGGATGACGAGGCCCATCGGTCCCTTCTGGTGGGCAAAGGGGGGCGCGAGGACGGCGCGCACCGCCGACTCGGCGGCGTTCGCCTCGGCCGTCCGCTTCGGCATGGGCCTGCCCTTCGGCTTGCGACGATGGGTCCGGCCGACCTTGCCGATCCCGGCGAGGAACCGCTCGTCTTCGGCGGAGCGACAGGCGCTGTCGGCCCAAACGTCCGAGGCGGTGTCGTTCGGATCAGACCCTCGCGCAGTCGCGCCCCGTCATCCGCCGCGGCGTCCCTGACCCTGGCGCGCCGGATGACGCCGTGCCGCCGATCGACGGAGCTGCGCGGCTTGTAGCCGGAGGCCGGGATCGCGACGTCGATCCGCGGCTTGCCGCCGGCGGCGGGCCTGGCCTTTGGAGTGCTCGACAGGTGAGCGGTCGTCGACGTCCTTCCGCCGCGCCTTGGCGGGCTTGTCGGGCCAGATCCCGGCGGCCGTCTTGCCCGACCTGATCCGCGCCCTCTCGCCGTCCGTGTTCCGCTGGCGCGGCGCCGCCACCAGCGTGGCGTCCACGATCTGCCCGAACATCGGCAGACAGCCCGTCTCCATGATCGCCCGGTCGAGCCGGGCGAAATGATCGCCCGGTCGAGCCGGGCGAAGAGCGTCCCGAACGCGCCCGCCGCGATCAGAGCTCGTGTCCGCTGGTCAGCCTGATTTCCGGGATGGGGAGGAGGGGCTCCGGGACCCGGATCGTCCGTCCGCGCCTGGCCCGAGCCCGTCGAGCCCATACACCGGTGGGACCTGCCCGCCGCTCACCGACGTGCTGGCGCCGATCCCGATGCGACGGCCCGAGGGGTTGGCCGACGGCGCGGATCGTCGGTCAACGGCGCCGCCACGGCCGTCCGCGTGGAAGGCAGCCGTTCCGCGCTTCGAACGAGTCGCCGCCGAGTGCCCGAAACCCTTGGTACAGCTGGAAGGATTCGAACCTTCGACCTCCGGATCCACAATCCGGCGCTCTAACCAGCTGAGCTACAGCTGCATGCGGGTGCGAACCTATGGTCATCGACGGCGATTTGCAAGCGCCCGATGACCCGGTCGCGGTCCCCTTCGGCCGGCCGGGCGCCTGCGTCACCCCGCGTTCGGCCGCGCGAGAGGACGACCGCCGGGCCCTGGCCGCCGGCGCGGCCCGCGCCACCTGGGGCAGACGGGGCGGCCGATGTCTCACAGGGCAACGCCGACCGAGGACGGGAGCGTGGCGATGGCCAAGGCGCGATCGAAGGCCGACCTGCCGCAAAAGATGTGCCCGGTGTGCGAGCGGGCCTTCACCTGGCGCCGCAAGTGGGCGCGGGACTGGGAGGCTGTGCGCTACTGTTCCGAACGCTGTCGCCGCGCTGCGAGAGGCGCGCGTCAAACCGCCATGCCGAAGCGATGAACCGCCTCGGCCTTGTCAATGCCGTCGATCGGGCGAACCGCCCGTTAACCGCGCCCGCCGATGCTCGGCCCGTTCCGGAAGGGAGGGCTGTGGATGGCCACCGGCAAGGACCGCGAGAGCGGCTGGACGATCGAGCGGGAGACGGCGCCGCGCCCGGCCGGCGAGGCGGGCGAGGGCGGAGGCATCGGTGCTTCGATGCTGGCGGGCGCGGCCTGCCTCGCCTTCGTCGCCCTCTTCCTCCTCGGGGTGTGGCTGACCCTCACCGCCTCCATGGACGTCATGAACGCCGGCACGCCGCCCGAGGCGGTGGAGCAGACCGCCGAGCGAGAGCCGGCGGCGGGATGAGCGGCCGCCCGAGGCATCGCGGGAGGCGCACCGGGCGCGAACGGCGTCGGCGCGCACGCGGTCCCGGCGGCCTGCCTCCGGCGCGCTTGCCAAAGTGTCGGCTTGTCCGCGGCGGGTCGGCGGTGGACCCGGTGGCGCCGCGGCTTCCGTCGGCCTTGAGCAGAAGCATCGCCCGATATCCGCCACATGCCCCGAACGGCCTGCCGGATCGGCCAGGGAGGAATGGGCCGCAGGCGACGGACGCGGGTGGCAGAACGTCCGCAAGGGCGCTCGCCCGCACCAGCCGCGCGACCCTCGCCGCGCTCCGCACACCTGCCGCCTGCAGCTCGGGGGGTGAACCCGCCGCGCCCCGCATGGCCTTTGGGACGGGCGGATCTTCCGGGTAAGGGGCCACGGCAGCCCGCGCCGAGGACCTCGTTCGCGCCAGGCTTCGATCACCCGCCGTCGCAAGACGAGCCCGGCCGCGTGTGTCCGAGCCGCCGGCGCAGACGCCGTCGAACAGCCCCTTTCTCCCGGCGTGCGGGAGCGCGCGGGACCGCTCGCGCGAGCATCGGGGTGAGGATGGATCGCCACGGGCGGCGGTCACCGCCATCGCCGCCGAGATCGGCTGCGGCGAGGAGCCGCCGGGGGAGCCGCCGGACCGTCCGGCCCTCGTGCGGCGGGCCGCCCGGGGCGTGGCCCCCGGCCGCCGCAGCGGTGGGTCCGCCGAAACCGGCCGCGGCATGGTTCGAAGAAGGACCGCCTGGCGGACGTGCGGCCGGACTCGAGGGCGGCGGGTTCGGCGGAAAGGCGCGAGCCCGCGGGTGGCCGGGGCCGACCGGCCACGGCGCGGCCTGGCCGGCCAGGTCCCGGCGCACCGGTCAGCTGTTGCCCGGGCCTGCCCGCTGGGTCAGGAACTCGCGCACGCGGCGCCAGTCGGCGGCCTCCTCGGCCTTGCCGGCGCTCGAGGCTTCCTGCTCGCGCCGGGCGGCCTCGACTCGCGCCCGGTCCCCGTACGAATCGATCAGGATCCGCGCGGCGTCGTGGGTCGACATCGTGTTCGGCATGGCTTGTTCCCTGGTGGCTTCTTTCCCTGTCGCGGCGGACGCGCACACCCGCCGCACACGTGGCGAACGGCGGTCGCACCGCCCGGTTCCGCGCGCCGCCGGGCGAGCTCCGGAAGAGGCGAGACCGGGCGGCGGGCCGAACGGCTGCCTTCCCGCCTCGCCCACGGCCGCGGCGCCCCCGCGGACCGGGCGATCAGCCCGGAGCCTCGAGGAAGCGCTCCTCCACCACCTTGCCGTCCCGCACCGTGTAAAGGGCCACCTCCTCCATCTTCTGGCGGCCTGCACCCTTCATCGTCACGTCGAGGCGGAAGATGACGGCGAACATGTCCCCGTTCACGAACGGGCCCTCCACCTCCGCCGCGTGGAGCGTCACGTTCTCGTACCACCAGGCGTGCTTGGCCCGGATCGCCTCCGGACCCTGAAGCCGCGCCATCTCCGAGGGCGTCGCCTCGATGCTGACGACGTCGGGCGCCCAGAAGCGCTCGCCCGCCTCCCCGTCCTTCCCCTCCCGGCACAGCCGGGTGAATTTGGCGGCAACCGCCGCGGTGGTCTGCGCGTCCATGGCGTCCTCCCTCCGGTATTGCGCGATCTTGTACCACGGGCCGGCCGGCGATGGAACAAAAAAGGAACGGGCCCCGCGCCGCACCCGCCCCGGTGGACGCGCGCGGGAAAGGGTGCTGAAAGCGGGGCAAGCGGCACCGGGCAGGGGCGCCGCAAGGACGGGAGGACGCGAATGGCCGGCGCCTATGACGTGATCGTGATCGGGGCGGGGCCGGGCGGATACGTGACGGCGATCCGCGCCGCCCAGCTCGGCTTGCGCACGGCGGTGGTGGAGGGCA
>CAZJNX010000093.1:17071-18188 GCA_964547415.1 uncultured Hyphomicrobiales bacterium | reverse complement strand
GAGGCCCATCATCATCATCCGGGCGACCCAGAAGAAGATGATGTCGAAGCCGGTCACGAGCGTCGTCGTCGGGTAGTAGCGGCGCAGCTCCGGCGTGCGCTCGGGCCAGCCGAGGGTGGAGAACGGCCACAGCGCCGAGGAGAACCAGGTGTCGAGGACGTCCTCGTCCTGCCAGATGAGGATCGGGCCCGAACCGCCCGTCCCGGCGGCGGCCGTCGCCGTCTCCCGGTCGGCGATTCGCACCTCGCGGCCGTAGAAGGCGCCCGCGGCCCAGATGGCGTCCGCCTCGCTCTTCTCCACGAACACGCGCCCGTCCGGGCCGTACCAGGCGGGGATCTGGTGGCCCCACCACAGCTGCCGGGAGACGCACCAGGGCTGGATGTTCTCCATCCAGTCGAAGTAGGTCTTCTCCCAGTTGCGCGGGACGAACGTGGTCTCGCCGCGGCGCACGGCGTCGATCGCCGGCCCGGCGAGGCGCTTGGCGTTCACGTACCACTGGTCGGTCAGGAACGGCTCGATCGGCACGTTCGAGCGGTCGCCGTGGGGCACCATGTGGCGGTGCTCCTCGATCGTCTCGAGGCAGCCCTCCGCCTCCATCATCTCCACGATCTTCTTGCGGGCGGCGAAGCGGTCGAGGCCGTGGAGCGCCATCGTCTCGGCCGGGACCGCGTCCGGCAGGCCCTCGAGGAAGGCCTCATTGCCGTCGATGGCGATCGAGGCGTCCTCGGCCATGACGTTGACCATGGCGAGGCGCTGGCGGCGGCCGACGTCGAAGTCGTTGAAGTCGTGGGCGGGCGTGATCTTCACCGCGCCCGAGCCCGTCTCCGGGTCGGCGTACTCGTCGGCGATGATGGGGATCAGCCGGCCGACGAGGGGCAGGCGGACCTTGCGCCCGACAAGGTCGCGATAGCGCTCGTCCTCCGGGTGGACGGCGACGCCGGTGTCCCCCAGCATCGTCTCCGGCCGGGTGGTGGCGACGACCACGTGGCGGGACGGGTCGTCGGCGAGCGGGTAGCGGAAGTGCCAGAGCTTGCCGTCCACCTCCACCTGCTGGACCTCGAGGTCGGAGATGGCGGTCAGGAACTTCGGGTCCCAGTTGACGAGGCGCTTGTCGCGG
>CAZJNX010000093.1:3183-17061 GCA_964547415.1 uncultured Hyphomicrobiales bacterium | reverse complement strand
CCATGGTGAAGCGCTCGCGGCTCCAGTCGCACGAGGCGCCGAGGCGCTTCAGCTGGTTCTGGATGGTCCCGCCGGACTGCTCGCGCCACTGCCAGATGCGCTCGACGAACGCCTCGCGGCCGAGCGCGCGCCGGCCCGGCTCGCCGTTGCGCTCCAGCTCGCGCTCCACCACCATCTGGGTGGCGATGCCCGCGTGGTCGGTGCCGGGCTGCCACAGGACGTCGCGGCCGCGCATGCGCTCGAAGCGGCACAGGACGTCCTGCAGGGTGTTGTTGAGGGCGTGGCCCATGTGGAGCGAGCCCGTCACGTTGGGTGGCGGGATCATGATGGAGAAGGGGCGGGCGTCCCTCCCGGCGCCGGCGCCGGCGCGGAAGGCGCCGGCCTCTTCCCATGTCTTGGCGATGCGCGGCTCGATCTCGGCCGCCTCGTACGTCTTATCGACCATCGGACCCTTGGACCCTTCGCCGCCCGCCGCGCCGCGCCGGAACCGGCGGACGTCGCGGGCCGGGCGGCCGCGCGCGTGTCTGGCCTTCGCAGGCTGAACCCGTCTCTTCCGCCGGGAAGGTGCCGCCCGTCAACCCTCGCGCGCCGCAGGGCGAGGGCGTGGCGCGGGCGGGGTCAGATCTCGTCCGCCTCGGGGAGGCCGTGGGGCGCTCGATGCGCTCGACGTCGTCCTCGAGACGGGCGATCTGCCGGTCCTGCCGCACCTCGTCCCCGTCCCGGGCATGTTCGCGCAGGCTAAGCCCCCCGCCGTTGTTCGCGCAGATCTTCCGCGTTGGTGTCGGTTCGGTCGATCCTGGTCCGGATCGCGCCGAGGTGTGCGAGGACGAGGTTGGCGCTGCCCATGGCCGTCCCCACGGAAGCGCCGCCCCGGTGCGTCAGCGGCCGGGGATCCAGCTGGTGCCGGCGAGGGGGACGCCCGCCATCGCCGCCGCCTCGACGGTGAGGGCGACGAGGTCCTCCGGTTCGAGGTTGTGGACGTGGCTCTTGCCGCAGGCGCGGGCGAGCGTCTGGGCCTCCATGGTCATGACCGAAAGGTAGTTCTTCAGGCGCCGGCCGGCCTTCACCGGGTCGAGGCGGGCGGCGAGCTCGGGCACCGTCGTCGTGATACCGGCGGGATCGTTGCCCTCGTGCCAGTCGTCGTAGGCGCCGGCCGTGGTGCCGAGCTTCTCGTACTCCGCCTCGAGGGCCGGGTCGTTGTCGCCGAGGGCGACGAGGGCCGCCGTCCCGATGGAGACCGCGTCCGCCCCCAGCGCCAGCGCCTTGGCGACGTCCGCGCCCGAGCGGATGCCGCCCGACACGATCAGCTGCACCGTCCGGTGCATGTCGAGCTCCTGGAGCGCGCGGACCGCCTCGCGCACGGCCGCGAGGGTGGGGATGCCGACGTGCTCGATGAACACCTCCTGCGTGGCCGCCGTGCCGCCCTGCATCCCGTCGACGACGACGACGTCCGCGCCCGCCTTCACCGCGAGCGCCGTGTCGTAGTAGGGCCGCGCGGCGCCCACCTTCACGTAGATGGGCTTTTCCCAGCCGGTGATCTCGCGCAGTTCGCCGATCTTGATCTCGAGGTCGTCCGGGCCGGTCCAGTCCGGGTGGCGGCAGGCCGAGCGCTGGTCGATCCCCTCGGGGAGGGTGCGCATCTCGGCGACCCGCGGCGAGATCTTCTGGCCGAGGAGCATGCCGCCGCCGCCGGGCTTGGCGCCCTGGCCCACCACCACCTCGATGGCGTCGGCCCGCCTGAGGTCGTCCGGGTTCATGCCGTAGCGGGACGGCAGGAGCTGGTAGACGAGGGTCTCGGAATGCTCCCGCTCCTCGGCCGTCATGCCGCCGTCACCCGTCGTCGTGGACGTGCCCATGGCCGAGGCGCCGCGGCCGAGCGCCTCCTTGGCCGCCGCCGACAGGCTGCCGAAGGACATGCCCGCGATGGTGACGGGGATCTTCAGGTGGACCGGCTTCTTCGCGAAGCGGGTGCCGAGGACGACGTCCGTGTCGCAGCGCTCCCGGTAGCCCTCGAGCGGGTAGCGGGACATGGAGGCGCCGAGAAAGAGGAGGTCGTCGAAGTGGGGGACCCTGCGCTTGGCGCCGCCCCCGCGGATGTCGTAGATGCCGGTCGCCGCCGCGCGGCGGATCTCCGACAGAGTGTAGTCGTCGAACAGGGCCGCCTTGCGCGGCACCGTGCGGGGGATCCTCGGCGCGTCCGTCATCAGTAGGCGTCCATGTTGTCGACGTCGAAGTGGTAGAGGCGGCGGGCCGAGCCGTAGCGGCGGAAGCGGGCGGCGTCGGCCGCGATCCCCGCCCGCTCGAGGAGGGCGGCGAGCGCCTCCACGTCCGCCGCGGTCATCTCCTTCTCCTCGCAGTCCGCGCCGAGGGAGGCGACGCGGCCGGCCACGAACAGCTCCGCCTCGTAGATGGAATCGCCGAGGTCGGCTCCCGCGTCACCGCACACCACCAGGCGCCCCGCCTGGGCCATGAAGGCCGACATGTGGCCGACGTCGCCGCCCACCACGATGTCCACCCCCTTCATGGAGATGCCGCAGCGGGCCGACGCCGAGCCCTCGATCACCACGAGCCCGCCCCGCCCGGTGGCGCCGGCGGACTGGCTCGCGTCCCCCTTCACGCGCACCAGGCCGGACATGATGTTCTCGGCAAGGCCCGTGCCCGCGTTCCCCTCGATCGTGACGGTGGCGTGCTTGTTCATGCCGGCGGCGTAGTAGCCGGCGTGGCCGCGGACCGTCACCTCGATCGGCGCCGCGAGGCCGACGGCGAGGGAGTGGGCGCCGCCCGGGTTCGTCACCTCGAAGGCGCCCTCGGTGGCGGCCTGGAGGGCGGCGTTGACGGCGCGAAGGCCCTCGCGGGACAGGTCGAGGCGGCTGTTGGACAGGCTCACGCGCGGCTCCAGGAGTAGATCTCGGCGGGCTTGGGCTCCCAGATGGCGGCGTTCTCGGCATCCGGCAGGCGGGCGATGGCGCGGAACTCGGAGGCCATCGCCACCCAGTCGTCCGTCTCGGCGAGCACGGCGGGCTTGCAGGCGATCGGGTCTCGCACGCAGGCGAAGCCGTCCTCGGTGCCGATGGCGAAGGTGTAGAAGCCGTCGAGGTCCTCGAGGGCGCGGGCGATGGCGTCCGGCAGCGCGTCCCCCTCGCGCATCCGCCAGGCGAGGTAGCCCGCCGCCACCTCGCTGTCGTTCTCGGTCTGGAAGGTCTCGCCGCGGCGGCGCAGCACCTCCCGCAGCCGGTTGTGGTTGGACAGCGACCCGTTGTGGACGAGGCAGGTGTCCGCGCCCGTGGAGAAGGGGTGGGAGCCCGCGGTGGTGACGGCGGATTCGGTCGCCATCCGCGTGTGGGCGATGGCGTGGCTGCCCGCGCGCCCGGCAAGGCCGAAGCGGTCCGCCACGGCCATCGGGTCGCCGACGCCCTTGAACAGCTCGATGGCGCGGCCGACGGCGAGCACCGTCACGTCCGGGTTCGCGGCGATGAGGCGCCGCCGCGCCGCCCCGCCGTCCGCCGGGGTGCGCAGAAGCGCGTGGTCGCCGATCACGGTGGTCTCGACCGGGGTGCCGAGATGGGCCGACAGGTCCGCCTCCACGGCCCGCCAGTCGGTCGTCCCCGTAGTGGTGAGGCAGGTGATCTTGGCGACGTCCTCTGCCGCGCCGTAGACGGCGAAGCCCGCCGAATCGGGCCCGCGGTCGCACATCTCCAACAGCATGAGCGCCGTCAGGCGACCGAGCTCGCCCGAGAGCGCCTCGTTCTTCAGGAACAGGCCGACGATGCCGCACATGGCGTGGCTCCTTCCGCCGGCGACGGGGCCGGGCAAAAAATTTGCACCTGGGTGAAATAGGCCGTTGCGAGGCCGCTGGTCAATCGCCCTCCCCCTCGGCCGAGGGCGTCACGATGACGGCGATGTAGCGGGCTGGCAGGCGGCGCAGCTCGAGCGGTCCGTGGAGGGCGTCGGCGTCGAAGAACAGGCTGTCGCCCGGTTCGAGCCGGTAGGTCCTGTCGCCGTGGCGGTAGGTCACCTCGCCCTCCAGCATGTAGATGAACTCGGTGCCCGGGTGGCGGAAGATCGGGTAGGCGTCAGACCGCTCGTCGAGGGTGATGAGGAACGGCTCGACCCGGACCGCGCTCCTGAGGCCGTGGCCGAGGAGCTGGTAGAGATGGCCCTTGGCGCTGCCGCGCCGCTCGATCGGCAGGCCGGCGCCGGCCTTCACGAAGGTCGCCTCCCGCTTCTCGTCGACCCGCGCGAAGAAGGTCCCGATCGGCACGTTGAGGGCGGCCGACAGCGCCGCCAGCGTCGACAGCGACGGGGCGGCGAGCCCGTTCTCGATCTTCGACAGCATCCCGACCGACACGCCCGCGGCCCGGGACAGCTCCTGGAGCGTGACGCCGAGTGCGAGCCGCGTGTCGCGGACGCTGGCGCCCACGGCGGCCTCGAGGGCGCGGGCCGGCCCGTCGGGCCGCGCCTCGTCGGCCGGGTCCGCCGTCACCGCCCGCCGGTCGGGTGGACAGGCCGGGCCGCCGCCGCCACGGTGGCGCCCAATCCGGGGGCATCGCAGCGGGCGGGCGCTTTCATGGTCGAACCGATCGGCACCTTCGACTCCATCCTCGTCGTCCCCTACGATCAGCTCCTCGACCGGCTGGTCAAGGGCGGCGCCGCCCACCGCGGCGGCCCGGTCTGGCCGGACTGGGACGCGCAGGTCGCCGCGCGCTGGCACCGGGACGCACGCCCGCAGGACGTTCGCCCCGAGCCGGTGCCGCCCGTCCACCGGTCGGACGTCGCCGGCGCCTTCTGGGCCGGCCCCGTCCAGGACCACTTCGGCCACGGCGTCATCGAGTTTTCCACCCGCATCCTGGGCTCGCTGGCGGCCGATCCCGAAGCCGTCCTCGTCTTCTCGTCGCGGGCCGAGCGGCCCGTCAGCACCCTCGCCGACTGCCCGGCTTGGTTCGTCCAGATGCTCGACTGGTACGAGGTTCGCGCGCAGCGCCTCCATTTCGTCGCCGCGCCGACGCTGTTCGACCGGCTTTCGGTCGTGCCGCAGGCGGAGCAGCTCGGCGTCGGTCCGTCCGCGGAGCACCTCGACCGGCTCGACGCGCTGATCACGCGCAAGCCGCCGCCGGCGGCGCGGGTCCCCCTCCTGTACGTGTCCCGGGCGGCGCAGCGCGGCCGCTTCGCCGGCGAGGCCTACCTCGAGGAGCGCCTCGCCGCGGCCGGCGTCCGGGTGATCCGCCCCGAGACCGCGTCGCTCGAGGACCAGCTCCAGCTCTACCGCGCGGCCGAGGCGATGGTCTTCGCCGAGGGCTCCGCCATCTACGCCCTCGCGCTGCTCGGCCGTGGGCTCGGAGGGGTCGACGTGATCTGCCGCCGCAGCGGATTGCGGATGGGTGCGGCGCAGCTCGCCGACCGGGCGTGGCGGGCGGGCTGGCACGACTTCGTGCGCGAGGAACTGACGTTCAGGACGCCCGCAGGCGTTCCGGGCCGCGCGGTTGGGATCTCCGTCCTCGACGGCGACGGGCTTCTCGCCCTGTTCGAGGCCCGCGGGGTGCCGCTCTCGCGCCACTGGGACGAGGCGGCGTGGCGGCGGGCGGTGGAGGGCGACGTGGCGGCCTGGCTGGACGCGGCCTACCGGCCCCAGTCGCTGATCGACGCCGGGTCCCACGGTGAGATCGTCGCCACCCTGGAAGCCGTCGGCTGTGGCGCGCTGGCCGGACGGGCGGAGGCGCTGTTCGCGTCTGCGGTCCGCTGACGGCCCGCATCGCGCCGCCGGTGCCGCAGGGGGGCGGGCCGCCCCGCCCGCTCCCGAGGGGACCCCGTCAGTCCAGAAGGTCCGGGCCGCTCACCGCGGCGAGCGTGGTGTCGAGGAGGACGAGGACGTCGCCGCCGCCGAAGTCGGCCACCACGTCGCCGTCCACCTCGACGGCGACCTCGAGGAACGTGGAGAGGTCGCGCCCTTCGCCGCGGATGCGGAGCGCGTCGAGTTCCCCGTCGAAGTCGACGATGGTGTCCTTGTCCCCGCGGTAGATGAACACGTCCGCGCCCTTGCCGCCGACGAGGGCGTCGTCGCCGCCGCCGCCGTCGAGGGTGTCCTCGCCGTTGCCGCCCAGAACCGTGTCGTTGCCGTTCCCGCCCCTCAGCAGGTCGTCGCCGCCGCCACCGCGCAGGTGGTCGTCGCTCGCCGCGCCGAACAGCCGGTCTTGCCCCGCGCCGCCCGAGGCGAAGTCCTCGGCGCCGCCTCCCCTGATCCGGTCGTCGCCGGCACCGCCCCGCAGGACGTCGGCGGCCGGCCCGCCGATCAACTGGTCGTTGCCGTCGCCGCCCTTCAGGGTGTCCTCGCCGGAGCAGCCGACAAGGCGGTCGTTCCCGCGGCGGCCGGCCATCATGTCGTCGCCGCCGAGGCCGATGAGGGTGTCGGACCCGCCGCCGCCCAGGAGGGTATCGTTCCCGCCGCTCTCGGCCGGGTTCGCGGGCTCGGCGATCACCTCCGCGACGGCGACCCGCGTGCGGTCCTCGTCGCTGGTGAGGACCCGCGCCGCCACCCGGTCGTCCCGGAGCGGGTCGAGGCCCGTGAGGTCCGCCTCGAAGCGCAGGCCGAGGGGCGTCTCGCGCAGCCGCCCGGCGGGAATCTTCTTTACCACCTCGCCGTTGAGGACGATGTCGACCCGCCGCACGTCGGCCACCTCCACCCCGCTGCCGACGATGGTGGTTGTGAGCGCGCCGGGGTCCTCCACGAACTCGGCCGAGCCGTTGGACAGCCCGTCGTCCACGAGGTCGATGTCGCTCGTCGACCCGAAATTCTGCAGGCCGATGGAGCGGATGTCGACGCCGAGCGTGTCGCGCAGGACCGCCACCTCGTCGAGGAAGTTCTGGCCCGAGCCGTTCGCCCCGTCGCTGAGGAAGAACAGGATGTTCTCCCCCTCGGGCGCCGCCTCGAAGGTCTTGACCGCCTGCTGTAGCGCCGCCTCGTAGTCGGTTCCGCCGATGGAGCGCAGGCCCGCGAGCGCCTCCTCCACGTCGAACAGGCCGTTGCGGTCCGCGTCCGCGTCGGCCCGCGCCGTGATCAGCGTCGAGGCGGTGGAGCTGAACGGGATGATCGAGACCTCGGCCCCGCCGAGGCCCGCGTCCTCGCGGATCGAGCGGATCAGCGCCTCCGCGCCCGCGATCTCCGCGTCGAGGGTGGTGTCGGAAACGCCGTCGCCGTTGCGGTCGCCCACCAGCGTGCCGTCGTAGGCGCCGCCGGTGCTGCCCGACACGTCGACCACGACGACGACGTTCGCCTCCGCCGCCACCGCGCCGGTCGACACGAAGCCGCTCACCTTCGCCGTCCGCCCGTCCGCCGTTTCCGGGACGGTGAGGCTGATGGCGATGTCCTGGCCCGTCGAGGGAACCGTCTTCGCGTCCGAGACGGTGCGGGTGGTGCCCTCCCCGTCGTTCGCGGGGGGAGAGTCGCCGATGATGACGTCGTCGCCGCGGCCACCCCTGGCGACGTCGGCCCCGTCGCCCGCGTCGATGAAGTCGTCGCCGTCGCCGCCCGCGATCTCGTCGTCGCCCGCGCGGATCGGGGCGGGCTCCGGGACGGAAAGGTCGAGGACCGCCTCTGTGGCCGCCCCGTCGTCGGCCACGGCGACCACGCGCAGCGCGTCGTCCTCCCCCGGCACGAAGCCGGCGACGGACGCGGCGAAGGCGATCCCGTCGGCGGTCTCCTCGAAGTCGTCCGGGCCGAGCCGCGCCGCCCGGTCGCCGCCGACGAAGATATCGAGGCGGTCGACCGCGAAACCGGTGAGGCGCCCGCCGACCGTCGTGATGTCGAGGCGGCCCGGGTCGTCGAAGAAGGTGACCGAGCCGTTGGGGCGGCCGTCGTCCACGAGGTCGAGGTCGGCGGCGCTGTCGGCGTTCTCGATGCCGACGGGGCGGATGTCGACGCCGAGGTCGCGAAGCCGGTCCACCTCCTGGGAGAAGTCGGTTCCGTCGAAGTTGGTGCCGTCGCTGAGGAAGAAGAGGACGTCGGTCGTCGGCCCCTCGCTGCCCGCGAAGAAGGGGATCGCCTCGGAAAGGCCCGCCTCGTAGTCGGTGCCGTTGCCGACCCGGAGCGCCCGCACCGCGTCGAGGGCCTGCCGGAGCCCGCCCTCGGACCCGGAGCCGAGGCCGCCGGAATAGACGGTCTCCGCCCCCTCGTCGAAGGCGATGATCGACACCAGCGGGTCCCCGGGCACGTCCCGGGCGAGGGACCTGAGGAGCGCGACCGCGGCCACCACCTCCGCGTCGAGGGTGGTGTCGGCCTCCCCGTCGAAATTGGCATCGCCCACCGGCGTGCCCTCGTAGGCGAAGCCCGCGCTCCCCGACACGTCGATGGCAAGGGCGACGCGCAGCTGGCCCGTCGGCCCGCCCGTGTCGACGGTGCCGGCGATGTCCGCGGCGACGCCGCCGAGGCGGGTCGGCGCCGTCACCGACAGGGTCATGTCCTCGCCGGTCTCCTCGACGGTGACGGTGGTGCTCGCCGTCCGCGTCGGGAAGCGGAAGTCGAGGAAGCCGTCCCCGTCTATCCGGTCGTCCCCCGGCCCGCCGGCGAGGGCGTCGGGACCCGCGCCCCCGGCGATCCGGTCCGCGCCGCGGCTGCCCGCGACCCGGTCCGCCCCCCGTGCGGCATCGACTAGGTCGTCGCCGCCAACCCCGCGGACGTCGTCGCCCCCGGCGGTGCCGGCGAGGCGGTCGTCCCCCCGCGTTCCCCGGACCACCGCGCGGTCCTCGTCCTCTTCCATGGCGGAGGCTCGTGTCTGCCGGTCTGGGCCTGGGTCGAGGGGGCGCGTGCGAACGATGCCCGGCCGCCCCGTCCATCCGCCTTCGCCCTTAATGGTTGTGTTAACCCTTGGGCGAGAGGATGGCAAGGGGGCGCGTCCCGTCGGTGCGGCCGGCCGCATCGGGGCTTTTGCCGGTCCCCGCTTCGCGCTACGCCTTCTGGACGGATCGCAGCGGAGGATGGCGGCTTGCAGGCGCGGGGGAGTGGAACGGGCGGGCCCGCGGCCACCGCGCGGCGGGGCGACGGGCCGGCGCTCAACGGGAACGTGGCCGCCCTCGCGCCGCCTCCCGTGCCCCTCGTGAAGGGGTGGGCGGCGGAGTACGACGGGTCGGCCGGCCCGCTCCTCGACCTGTCCCAGGCGGTGCCCGACGGGGACCCGCCGCCCGCGCTCCTCGGTGCACTCGCCGAGGCCGCCGCCGATCCGGCGACGGCCCGTTACGGGCCCATCGCGGGCGAGACCGCGCTGCGGCGTGCGCTCGCGGCCGAGATCGCCGCCCTTTACGGCGGCCGCGTGGGCGAGGCGAACGTGGTGGTGACGGCGGGCTGCAACCAGGCCTTCGTGGTGGCGGCCCTTGCCCTTGCCGGCCCGGGGGAGACGGTGCTCGTCACCACCCCGTGCTATTTCAACCACGACGCCGGCCTCAGGATGCTGGGGGTGAGGGTCGCGCCCCTTCCCCTCGCGCCGGAGGCGGGGTTCCTGCCGGACCCGGCGGCCCTCGAGGCGGCCGTCGTGCCGGGGGTGAAGGCGGCGGTGCTCGTCTCGCCCAACAACCCGACGGGGGCCGTCTACGGGGCGGAGCGGCTCGCCGCCCTCGCGGAGGTGGCGCGGCGCCGCGGCATCGTCCTCGTCCTCGACGAGACCTACCGGGACTTCCTTTCGCCCGGGGCCGGCCCGCCCCACGGCCTGTTCGCCCGGGACGACTGGGGGGACGTCCTCGTCCACCTCTACAGCTTCTCGAAGGCCTACGCGATCCCGGGCCACCGGCTCGGCGCCATCGTCGCGGGCAAGGGGGTGACGGCGGCCGCGGGCACGGTGATGGACAACCTCCAGATCTGCGCCCCGCGGATCCCGCAGGTCGCCCTCACCCCGCTGATGGAGGCGCTCGGCCCCTGGCGGGCGGCGAACGCAGCGGCGATCGCGGGGCGCGCGGACGCCTTCCGCGCCGCCTTCGAGCGGCTCCCGGGATGGGAGATCGCGGCCATCGGCGCCTACTTCGCCTACGTGCGCCACCCGTTCGCGGAGCGGGACGCGGTGGCGGTCGCCGCCTGCCTCGCCGCCGAGAAGGGGGTCCTGACCCTGCCGGGCCCGTTCTTCGGGGAGGGGCAGGACGGGTTCCTCAGGATGGCCTTCGCCAACGTGGGCGCGGAGGGGATCGCGGCCCTTCCCGGGCGGCTCGCCACCTTCGCCCCCGCGGCGGGCTGAGCGGGGAGGGCGGCCGCCGTGCCGAGGGCGAAGGGCGCGCGCCTTCCGGCCCATCCCCGCCGCCTCGCTTTCGCGCGGGCGGACCACGGGCCCCTCGGCTCCAATGCGGCCCACCGCTTCGCTGTGTCCCACGCCATGGCGATCTACCGGCCCGAGGCGGTCTTCACCTTCATTCCGAAGAACGCCTGCTCGATGATGCGCTTTTCCATCGCCGCGGAGAACGGCTGCGTCGCCTCCCTCGACGACGTCCACTGGATCCACCGCAACAACCACACCTTCGTGCCCACCCTCGGCGAGCTCCTGAGGGCGCGGTTCACCTTCGTGATCCTGCGCGACCCGTTCGAGCGGCTGAGGAGCTGCTTCCTCGACAAGATCGTCCGGATGGAGCCCAACATCTGGGTGGTCCGGGAGGAGACGGGCCGCGGCTTCGAGCCGTCCGAGCTCACCTTCCGCAGCTTCGTCGACCTCGTGGCGAACAACCCGACCGCGGACCACCACTGGCGTCCCCAGTCGGACTTTCTGGTCTACGAGACCTACGACGCCGTCTTCCACATGAAGGACCTTTCAGGGATGGCGGCGGTGCTCGAAGAGCGGCTCGGCATGACGCTCCACGACGTGCGCGACCGCCTCGAGCACCAGGTGGGCCACCTGGAGGCGACGGGCGCGCCGGGGGCCTACGCCGACACGCCGGTCCACAGGCTCGCCGCCATGCGGCGGGAGGGGGCGGCGCCCTCCCTCGAAGCGCTCCACGACGGGGCGCTCGTGAAGACGGTGGAGCGGCTCTACCGGCAGGACCTGCGCCTTTACGCCCGCCACACCGGGCTTGCGCCCGCCCTGTCGGCCGGGCCGGTGGACGGCGGCCGGCGCCGTCCCAGGGTGCGCGGTCAGTAGGTGAAGCGCTTGCCGCCCGGCTCGAGCGGGTCGGGGGCGTCGGACCGGTTGGCCCAGTCGAGCGCCATCATGACGGCGGCGAACAGCCCGGCGACGACGGCCACCACCGTGTCCACCTGCGGCCAGCCGACCGCGGTCGTCTCCACGAGGGCGAGGACGGCCCAGCCGACGCCGGTGCCGAGGAGGACGACGATGAGGGGCACGATCGCGACGAGGCGCACCGGGACCGTCGCCCTCAAGCCGAACAGGGCGACGATGGCGATGGCGAGCTCGGCGAAGGCGAGGCGGGCGAGCACCTCGTCCTGGCCGTCGAGGATCGAGGCGGACGGGTCGAGGTCCGGGAAGAACAGGGCCTGCAGGAACAGGAGCAGGAACCGCACCGTGCCGGAGAAGAACAGGAAGGTGGCGAGCAGGAGGTCGACGATCCGCTCCCGCCCGCGCCCGCTGCGATCGAGGAGGATCAGCGGCACGGCGGCGAGGAGGCCGAGGACGAAGAAGATCGCGGCGTCGTAACGGAAGAGGACGTCGAAGGCGCTCATGGGCGTATCGGGCAGCTCGCGTTGGGGCCGTCGGCGGACACGGTGCCCCTCATATCATCGCATGCGCCGACGGTCCCACCCGGGGTGGCGCGGCCGCCCCGCGGAAGGCGCATGCCAGGGCCCGGCCGCGCCTTTCGCGCCACAACCCGGCGTGGTGGCGCCGCGCCCGCCGCAGGGGCATGCGGTGCGCTTCGCCTACCCGCCACCCGCGTGTCGTCGGCTTCCCGCCGCCCGCGTGCCGTCGGCGCCGCGCCGGCCAGTCTCCGCCCCGGGAAGATGATATCGAGGGTTCGGCCGACCCGCCGCCCCGCTGGCGGTGGGTGGCACCCCGTCGATCGGGCCGCGGCGCCTGCGGACGCGGCGCGTCAGCCGCCCCGGTCAGCACGCTTCCAGGGCGGCGTCCTCCACGATCCGGGCGATCTCGCCCATGATGCGGGTGAGGTCGAAGTCCTTCGGGGTGAAGACGGCCGCCACGCCCGCCGCCTTCAGCGTCTCGGCGTCCTCCTGGGGGATGATGCCGCCCACCACCACCGGCACGTCCCCGATCCCGCGGGCGCGCATCTGGCGGATCACCTCCTCCACGAGCTGCAGGTGCGAGCCCGACAGGATCGACAGGCCGACCACGTGGACGCTCTCCTCGAGCGCCGCGTTGGCGATCTCCGCCGGGGTGAGGCGGATGCCCTCGTAGACCACCTCCATGCCGCAGTCGCGGGCGCGCACGGCGATCTGCTCGGCCCCGTTGGAATGGCCGTCGAGGCCGGGCTTGCCGACGAGGAGCTTGGGCCGGCGGCCGAGGGTGGCGGCGAGCTTCTCCACCGTCTCGCGCACCGCGCCGAGGGCTTCGGGGGAGGCGCCGGACCCGGTGGTCACGCCCGTCGGCGCCCGGTACTCCCCGAACACGCGCCGCAGCGTCTCGCCCCACTCGCCGGTGGTCACGCCCGCCTTGGCGCAGGCGATCGACGGCTCCATCACGTTGCGCCCCTCCCGCGCGGCGGCCTCGAGGGTGGCGAGGGCGGCCTCGGCGGCCTTGCCGTCCCGCTCCGCGCGCCAGGCGGCGATCCGCTCCACCGCCTCGCGCTCCACCGACGGGTCGACGGTCTGGATCATGTCGACCCCGCCCGACAGGGGGGAGGGTGAGCCCTCCACGTAGCGGTTGACGCCCACCACCACCTGCTCCCCGCTCTCGATGGCGGCGAGGCGGGCGGTGTTGGAGCGCACGAGCTGCTGCTTCATGTAGGAGCTGTCGACGGCGGCGATCGCCCCGCCCATCCCCTCGATGACGGCCAGCTCCTCCCGCGCCTGGGCCTTGAGGTCCTCCACCCGCGCCTCGACCACGGGCGAGCCGTCGAACAGGTCGCCGTACTCGAGGAGGTCGGTCTCGAGGGCGAGGATCTGCTGGGCGCGAAGGCTCCACTGCTGATCCCACGGGCGCGGCAGGCCGAGCGCCTCGTTCCAGGCCGGCAGCTGCACGGCGCGGGCGCGCGCCTTCTTCGACAGGGTGACGGCGAGCATCTCGATCAGGATGCGGTAGACGTTGTTCTCCGGCTGGCTTTCGGTGAGGCCGAGGGAGTTGACCTGCACGCCGTAGCGGAATCGGCGGTTCTTCGGGTCCTTCACGCCGTAGCGCTCGGCCGTGATCTCGTCCCACAGGTCCACGAAGGCGCGCATCTTGCACATCTCGGTGACGAAGCGCATGCCCGCGTTGACGAAGAAGGAGATGCGGCCCACCGCCCGCTCGAAGTCCTCGTCCGAAAGGCCCCCGTCGGCCTTCACCGCGTCGAGGATGGCGATGGCGGTCGCGAGGGCGTAGGCGAGTTCCTGAACGGGCGTCGCCCCCGCCTCCTGCAGGTGGTAGGAGCACACGTTGACCGGGTTCCACTTGGGCGCCTCGGCGTAGGTCCACGACACCATGTCCGCGGTGAGGCGGATCGAGGGCTTGGGCGGAAACACGTAGGTGCCGCGGGACAGGTACTCCTTGACGATGTCGTTCTGCGTCGTCCCGGTGAGGCGCTTGCGGTCGACGCCGGTCTCGTCGGCGAGGGCGACGTAGAGGGAAAGGAGCCAGGCGGCGGTGGCGTTGATCGTCATCGACGTGTTCATCTCGCCGAGCGGGATGCCGTCGAACAGGGTGCGCATGTCGCCGAGGTGGGAGACGGGCACGCCCACCTTGCCCACCTCGCCGCGGGCGAGGGCGTGGTCCGGGTCGTAGCCGGTCTGCGTCGGCAGGTCGAAGGCGA
>CAZJNX010000093.1:0-3173 GCA_964547415.1 uncultured Hyphomicrobiales bacterium | reverse complement strand
ATGGACAGGCCCGTCTGGCCGCGCGCGAGGTTCGCCCGGTAGAGCCGGTTGGAGGCCTCGGCCGTGGAGTGGCCCGCGTACGTCCGGAAGATCCAGGGCTTGTCTGGCTGCATCGCAAACGATCCTCGAGAATGTCCGTGCGCGGGGCGCTCCGCACCAGCCCACCTTGTTAGTGGACGGGGGATGGCGCGGCAAGCGGCCGCCCGGCGCCCGCGGCCGCCGGGCCCTGCACTTGCACCGGTCAATGCCCGGTGGCAGAAGGGCCGCCGCGCGGCGCGCCGGCAAGCCCCGCGCCCTGGGCGCGGACCGTTTCGTGCCGGTCACGGAGACTGACGTGATGCCGACCTTCTACCTCCATCTCGGGATGCACAAGACCGGGTCGACGGCCCTGCAGGATTTCCTCGCGCGCAATCGGGACCTCGCGGCCACCGCGGGCATCGCGGTGCCGGACCTGCCGCACAACAACCACAGCGTCTTCCTCGAGAGCCAGTTCCATCCCAACCGGGCGTTCATCGACCGCAAGCACGCGCGTTTCGGCCACGTGTCCTATGCGAACGAGCGAGAGGCGCTCACGGAGCGGTTCGACGCCTTCCTCGCCGACAGCGCCGCGGCCGGGCTCGACGTCCTCGTGTCCGGCGAGGACGCGAGCTTCCTCGGGCGCGAGGGGTACGCATCGCTGAGGGAGCGGGTGGGCCGGCATTACGACAGGGTCGTCGCCCTGGCGCTGGTGCGGCCGCCGGTCTCCTTCGCCCGGAGCGCCGCGTCCGAGCGCCTGAAGGGCAACAACTCACTGCCGCAGATCCGGGCGCATCCGCCGCTGCCACGCTATCGCGACCGGTTCGGGCCCGCGCTCCAGGTATTCGGCCGGGACAACGTGCGCCTGCATCCGTTCCGGAAGGACCGGCTGGTGGATGGCGACGTGTTGCAGACCGTCCTGGGAATGATCGATCGCGACACCGCAGCGCTGGCCGGTGCGAAGGCGCCGCAACGGAACGAGTCGCTGTCCGAACCCGGTGCCAAGCTCCTGTCGGTGCTGAACGAGGCCTTGCGACACCGGCGATGGCCTGCCGAACTCCCGGAGCCTCTGCTTCGGCAGATCCGCGGCACGGCGCTGGAGACGTACTTTTCTTCGGTGATCGACGACGGCAAGGATCACCTCCGCTTCACGCACCTCCTCGTTCACCCGCTCGTCGAGGTGGACGGGCCGCGCTTCCGTCTGCCGCGAAGCATCGCCGAGGCCGTACGAGAGCAAGCCGCCGAGGACCTGGCCTGGGTCGGCGAGATGATGGGCGAGGATCTCGCCGCGCTGGACGATCAGCCGACCGGTGGACTCGACGGGGTCTCGACCACGACCTTCGAACCCGAAGAGATCGAGGCACTGGCGGCGGCGCTGCAGAAGGCGGCGAAGGCCGCCAAGCGGTCCAAAGCGCCGATCGGGCGCGTCGTCGGGGGGACGCGCGAGCTCGGACCGGCGAGGCATCGTCGTTTCCGGATGGCGGGATTGTTTCGGCGGCCCGCCGATGTGACGAGGAGTTGCGAGGAGCGGCCCGCCGAGGTGACGAGGAGTTGCGGGGAAATGATGCTGACTTTTCGGGACGTCCCGGTTTTCCCCTTCCGGGTATTCCAGCGCGCGGATGTCGGGACCGCCAGCCGCTTCGTTGGCGGTCCACTGTGGCCCGACTGGGAGAACCAGACCGTCGCGCGCTTGTGCCGAAAGCAACAGCCCGCCGACGTCGCCCCGGCCGCCATGCCCATCGAGGAGACCCTGGACGACCCGGGGGCCTTCTGGATCGGCCCGCTCTATTTCCATTTCGGCCATGCGCTTCAGGACTATCTCACGCGCGTGCCCGAATCGCTCGCCGCGCGCCCCGATTCGACCCTCGTCTTCGGCGCCGTCGCCAACGGTCAGGTTGCGACGCTCGCCGATGCCCCGCGCTGGTTCCGCCAGATCCTGGACTGGTTCGAGGTGCCGGCCGAGCGGGTGCGGTTCGTCTGCCGCCCGACCCTGTTCCGCACCCTCAACGTGGTCCCGCAGCCAGAGCAGCTCGGTACGCCGCCGCGGGCCGACTACCTCGACCGGCTCGACACGCTCCTCGCCCGCAAGTCCCCGCCGCCGGCCCCGGTCGACCATCTGTACGTCTCGCGCGCCAAGCAGGCCACGTGCCTCGTTGGCGAGAGCTACCTGGAGACGGTGCTCGCGGCCTGCGGAGCGCGGGTCCTGCGGCCTGAGGCTCACCCGATCGCGGAGCAGCTGGACGCCTACCGCTCGGCCCGCCACATCGTCTTCGCGGAGGGGTCCGCGATCCACGGCCTCCAGCTTCTCGGCCGCGGGATCGGTGACGTGGACGTCCTGTGCCGCCGCGCGCGCAAGCGCATCGGCGCCTGGCTCGCGGAACCGCGCGCCCGCAGCCTCGCCTACCACGATGTCGTCGTCTCCCAGCTGAAGCCGGTGAAGGCGAGCGGCCAGATCGCGGAGATGCTCGCGCTGCCGATGATCGACGTGGATCGGATCAAGGATCTCCTGGAGCGGCGCGGCCTGCCGATCCGTCGCCACTGGGACGATGCCGCGTGGTCGGCGGCGGCGGAGGAGGACGTGCGCGAGTGGCTCTCCTTCATCGCCCGGCGAAACATGCTCGCGGACGAGGAGCAGCGCGAGCAGGTTCGCGGCGATCTGGAGAAGAGCCCCTTCCCGCACCTCGCCGACCTCGTGAGGGACACCTCGACCGTTGCCGCACGCGGCGGCGATCGGAGCGGACGTCGGTTGTTCGAGAAGGTCGGCGCACGCCCGCCGGGCGCTCGCCCCCGCCAGGGAGCGGGTGAACGCGCGGGCGTCCGGGTGCCGCTGTCCCACCGTCCGCCGCCCGTCGTCGTCGGCGCGACGGGAGGATCGGGCACCCGCGCCTTCCAGGCGGTGCTCGTGGCGCTCGATGTCTACATGGGCGCCCACCTCAACGACGCCGGCGACGCGCTCGACATCGAACCTTTCTTCAATCGCTGGGTGAACAAGCTCGCCGGGGCCAACCAACGGATCGACTACGAGTGGGACTCGCTCGACCCTGATCTGCGCGCGCGCGCCGTCGCGGCGCTCAAGCGGCGGCTCAACCAGTACCTGGCGCCCTGTCCGCGCGAGACGCGCTGGGGCTGGAAGAGCCCGCGTTCGATCTGGACCCTGC
>CAZJNX010000092.1:1410-18215 GCA_964547415.1 uncultured Hyphomicrobiales bacterium | reverse complement strand
AGGAGCGGTCGAACAGCACGATCTCGCCGCCGGCCGGCAGGTGGGAGACATAGCGCTGAAAGTACCACTGGGTGCGCTCGCGGTCCGACGGCTTCGGCAGCGCGACCACGCGACACACCCGCGGGTTGAGCCGCTGGGTGATGCGCTTGATGACGCCCCCCTTGCCCGCGCTGTCCCGCCCCTCGAAGACGACGAGCACCTTGGCGCCGGTGGTCTCCACCCAGTGGTGCATCTTGATCAGCTCGGCCTGCAGGCGGATCAGCGCCGGGAAGTAGACCTCCCGCGGCAGCCAGTCGCGGTGCCGTTCCTTGTAGATCCGCTTGATCTCGAGGGACAGGGCAGCGTCGCCGAATTCGAGCTCCAGATCCTCGTCGAGGGCGTCCTCGAGCTCCGCCTTGAGCCAGTCGGGCGTGTCGTTCTCGCTGTCGGGGGCGCTCATCCTCGTCTCCACGTCGTCCGGCGGTCCCGCGGCGGACCCGCGATGGCCCGCGCACGCGCCCTGATAACACGGTGGAGGAGAGACCATGTGAAGGTTTTGTTGCAGGCGGCGGCGCGCGCCCGCTCAGCGGCGGGTCGCCACCTTGTCGAGGGCGGAAAGGTTCGTCTCGTCCGACAGGAGGAGGGCGAGCGGGCGCAGGGCATGGACGTGGGCGCCCACGATCACGAACAGGATGGTGATGGGAACGGCGAGCAGCGCCCCGGCCACCCCCCACATCCACCCCCAGAAGACGAGGGCGACGAAGGTGACGAGCGGCGACAGGGACAGCTGCTTGCCGAGCATGCGCGGATCCACGTAGTTGCCCATGATCTGCTCGATGACGAGGAGGCCGAGCGCCACGAGCAACGCGGTCTGGAAGTCCTTGGTGACGAGGGCGTAGAGGACCGGCAGGACGCCTGCGATGATCGAGCCGAGGGTGGGGATGAAGTTGAGGAAGAAGGTCAGCACCCACCACACCAGCAGGAGGCCGACGCCGAACGGCCACATCCACAGCACGTAGAGCGTCGCCGTGACCGCGCCGAGGGCACCGCGCACGATCAGGTACCAGCGGAAGCTCTTCGCGACGACCGCCATCGTGTCCCGCCACTCGCCGACCTGGCGATCGCCCATCAGCGCGGCCCCCTTGGCGCGCCAGCGGGGCGCCTCGATCAGCATCAGGAGCACGAGGAAGAACATGAGGGTGAGGGCGGCGATGACCGCCGTGACCGAGTTGAGGACGGTGGTGGCGTAGCTCGACGCCCAGCCGGCGAGGTCGCCGCCCGAGCGGGCGAGCGCGGCGCCGGCCCGGTCCTTCAGGTCGCGGAAGAGGCCGTTGCCGTTGCCGTCCGCGCCCGCTGCGGGGCCGGGGGGCGCCGCCGTGACGCCGCCGTCCGCCGGGTCGGGCGCCTCCCCGTCGTCCGGGGCGGCGGGGCCGCCCCCGGTCTCGCCGGCACGCCCCCCGTCCACCCGCTCGCCGGCGGTGTCGAGGGCGCTCTGGACCTCCTCGTAGAGGCCGCCGAACTCCGAGACGGCCTGCTGGGCGCTCACCGTGATGCCTGCGAAGAAGGCCGCGAGCACGAGAAGGACGACGGCCATGGCCGCCGCGTCGCCGAGGCGGCGCAGGCGCGTGGGGACCCGCGCCTTCACCCAGTCCGCGACCGGGGCCACGGCGAGCGCGATGAACAGCGAGGCGATGACGGGAATCGCGACCACCCCGGCCGCCCGGAGCGCCCAGCCGACCAGCACCACGGCCACCACCACGAGGAGCCAGGTGACCACCGTGAAGCGCCGCGGCGCGCCCGCGGCCGCACCGGGGGAGGAGGGCTCGCGCCGCTCGATGTCTCGGAGATCGTCGTTCACGGGGCGCCTTCGCGGTTGCGCGCCGGGGACCGCGTGGATCCGGCGCGGGGGCCGCGCCGCGACCTTGCGGCACATGGCCGGCTCGTGCGGGCAATGGGGAGGGTCGGGGTGGGGTTCCGCTCGCCTTGCGCGGGCGGCCCGCTCGCCGCGCCGTCCGCTCGGAGCGGGTCAGCCATGCGCGTCGGCCTTGACCGGCGGGCCCGATCCGGAAAAGTGTCGCCGGACCCGATCCCGCACCGACCCGGAGCTCCGAGCCATGCGACCGATCCCTGCCCCCCTCGCGGGCGCCCTCGCGGCCGCCCTCCTCCCGCTCGCCGCCGCGGCCCAGGACGGCGGGACCGTCAACGTCTACAACTGGTCCGACTACATCGCGGCGGACACGCTCCCGACCTTCCAGCAGGAGACCGGGATCAACGTCAACTACGACGTCTTCGACAACAACTCGGTCGTGGAGGCGAAGCTGCTCGCCGGCTCGTCGGGCTACGACGTGGTGGTGCCGTCGGCCAACTTCCTCGAGCGGCAGATCCAGGCCGGAGTGTTCCAGGAGCTCGACCGTTCGAAGCTCCCGAACTTCGACAACCTCGATCCCTCCATCATGAAGGCGGTGGAGGCGAACGACCCGGGCAACAAGTACGGCGCCGTCTACATGTGGGGCACCACCGGGATCGGCTACAACGTGGACGCGATCGCCGCGCGGATGCCGGACGCGCCGACGGGCAGCTTCGACCTCATCTTCGACCCGGCGGTGGCGCAGAACTTCGCCGACTGCGGCATCGCCATGATCGACGAGGCGCCCGACATCTACTCGGCGGCGATGAACTACCTCGGCCTCGACCCCAACAGCGAGGACCCGGCGGACCTCGAGAAGGCACAGGCGCTGCTGGAGTCCGTCCGGCCCTCCATCCGCTACTTCAACTCGTCGCAGTACATCAACGACCTGGCGAACGGCGAGATCTGCATCGCCTTCGGCTACTCCGGCGACATCCTGCAGGCCCGCGACCGGGCGGCAGAGGCCGGCAACGGCGTCGACATCGCCTACACGATTCCGGAGGAAGGCACCGTCATCTGGTTCGACATGCTCGCCGTTCCGGCCGACGCGCCGAACCCGGACGCCGCCCACGCCTTCATCAACTTTCTCCTGGACCCGACGGTGGCGGCGAACAACTCCAACTACGTGTTCTATGCCAACGCCGTGCCCGCCTCCCTGCCGATGGTGGACGACGAGGTGAAGCAGGATCCGGGCATCTACCCGCCCGACGCGGTGAAGGACAAGCTGTTCGCCCTCAAGGCCCACTCCCCGCGGTTCGACCGGCAGCTCACCCGCGCCTTCACCCGCCTCAAGACGGGCCGCTGATCGCGCCGCCGTTCCCGGGGGAGACGCCGGTGCAGGACGCCGTCACGAAGGGCCGCCCGCCCGCCGCCGGGGCCGCGGGCGAAATGGCGAGCGCGGCCGTCACGCGGCCGTGGACGGACCCGGAGGCCGTCCCGTTCGTGCGGATCCGGGGCGTCACCAAGACCTTCGGGCCGGTGACGGCCGTCGACGAGGTGTCCCTCGACATCTACCGGGGGGAGCTGTTCGGCCTCCTCGGCGGGTCGGGCTCGGGCAAGACGACGCTGCTGAGGATGCTCGCGGGCTTCGAGACGCCGACCGCGGGCGCCATCGAGATCGACGGGCAGGACATGACCGCCGTTCCCCCGTGGGAGCGGCCGGTCAACCTCATGTTCCAGTCCTACGCTCTCTTTCCCCACATGTCGGTGGCGAAGAACATCGGCTACGGCCTCCGCCGGGAGGGCCGGCCGCGGGGCGAGATCGCCGAGCGGGTCGCGGAGATGCTGCGCCTCGTCCAGCTCGAGGGCTACGGCGACAGGAAACCCCATCAGCTGTCGGGTGGCCAGCGCCAGCGGGTCGCGCTCGCCCGCGCCCTCGTCAAGGCGCCCAAGCTGATCCTGCTGGACGAGCCGCTCGCTGCGCTCGACAAGAAGCTGCGCGGGGAGACACAGTTCGAGCTCGTACGCATCCAGGAGAGCCTCGGCATCACCTTCATCGTGGTCACCCACGACCAGGAGGAGGCGATGACCCTGTCCACCCGCATCGGCGTCATGGACCGGGGCCGCATCGTCCAGATCGGTCCGCCCCAGGAGCTCTACGAGCGCCCCGCCTCCCGCTTCGTCGCCGACTTCCTGGGGTCGGTGAACCTGTTCGAGGGGAGCCTCGCGGAGCGCACCGAGGAGGGGATCGTCGTCGCCCTCGACGCGCCCGCCGCCCGCGTCGCCCTCGCCCAGCCGATCGAGGCGGAGGAGGGGACGCGCCTGTGGGTGGCGATCCGGCCGGAGAAGCTGCGCCTCGAGCGCACCGCGCCCGCGCCGCCGGTGAACGGGCTGCCCGGCACGGTGGAGGAGATCGCCTACCTCGGCAACCAGTCCATCTACCGGGTGATCCTCGACGGCGGCCGGCGGATCGACGTCATGAAGGCGAACGTGGACCGGGCCGAGGAGGACGCCGTCACCTGGGACGAGCGGGTGTTCGTCACTTTCAGCCCGCGCGCGGGCGTCGCGCTCGCGGGCTGATGGTGGGACGCGGGGCGGGGGACGGCGGTCATGGCGTTTCGGGCTGACGGGGCGGAAGCGCGCCCCCTCCCCCGCTCGCTGGCGGGCCTGGCGCGGCGGCTCGCGGCCCGCCGGTTCGGCCGCGCCGCCGTCATCGCGATCCCGACGGTCTGGCTCGCGGTGTTCTTCCTGGTGCCGTTCCTGGTGGTGGCGAAGATCTCCCTGTCGGAGCCCACCATCGCCCAGCCGCCGTTCCTGCCCATGTTCACCTGGGCGGGGACCGGCGTCCTCGAGGTCCGGATCGACTTCTCCAACTACCTGTTCCTGCTGGAGGACACGCTCTACGTCGCGGCGTACCTGGAATCGGTGCAGATCGCGGCCGTCTCGACGGTGGTGTGCCTCCTCATCGGCTACCCGATGGCCTACTTCATCGCCCGCGCCCGGCAGCCGCTGCAGAACGTGCTCCTCCTCCTCGTCATCCTGCCGTTCTGGACGTCGTTCCTGTTGCGCGTCTACGCCTGGATCGGCTTCATGAGCCGGGAAGGGCTGATCAACCAGGCGCTCATGGGGGTGGGGATCGTCGCAGAGCCGGTGACGATGCTGCAGACCGACTTCGCGGTCTACGTCGGCATCATCTACACTTACCTCCCGTTCATGGTGCTGCCGCTGTACGCCAACCTCGTGCGCCTCGACCGGGACCTCGAGGAAGCGGCTTCGGACCTCGGCGCGCGGCCCGCGACGCGCTTCCTCACCGTCACCCTGCCCATGTCCGTGCCCGGGATCGTGGGCGGCTCGCTCCTCGTGTTCATCCCGGCGATCGGGGAGTTCGTGATCCCAGCCCTCCTCGGGGGGCCGGACACGCTGATGATCGGCCGCATCCTGTGGGACGAGTTCTTCGCCAACCGGGACTGGCCGGTGGCCTCCGCGGTGGCGGTGGCGATCCTTCTCGTGGTGGTGATCCCGATCGCCTTCCTGAGGAACGTTGCGGGCCGCGTCGGCGGCAGGGAGGCGTTATGAGGCGGGGTCTCACCCTCCCCTTCTTCGTGGCGGTCGGCTTCCTGTTCCTCTACGCGCCGATCGCCTCGCTCGTCGTGTTCTCCTTCAACGACTCGCGGCTCGTCACGGTCTGGGGCGGGTTCTCGACGCGCTGGTATGCGGAGGTCTTTCGGGACGAGCAGCTCCTGTCGGCGGCGTGGCTGTCGATCCGCGTCGCCTTCTGGGCGGCGACCATCTCCCTCGTCCTCGGCACGCTGGCGGCCTACGTCCTCACCCGCTACGGGCGCTTTCGCCTGCGCGCCGCCCTCACCGGGATGGTGACGGCGCCCCTCGTGATGCCGGACGTGATCCTGGGGCTCTCCCTCCTCCTCCTGTTCGTGTCGATGGAGGGGCTGGTGGGCTGGCCCCACGGGCGGGGCGTGACCACCATCATCATCGCCCATGCCACCTTCTGCACGGCGTTCGTGGCGGTCATCGTCCAGTCGCGCCTTTCTGCCATGGACACCGACATCGAGGAGGCGGCGGCGGACCTCGGGGCGCGGCCGTTCGTGGTGTTCTTCACGGTCACGCTGCCGGTGATCGCGCCGGCGCTGATCTCGGGCTGGCTGCTCGCCTTCACCCTGTCCTTCGACGACCTCGTCATCGCGAGCTTCGTCTCGGGCCCGGGCGCCTCGACCCTTCCGATGGTGATCTTCTCGCGGGTGCGCCTCGGCGTGTCGCCCGACGTCAACGCCCTCGCCACCCTGATGATCCTGGTGGTGGCCGTCGCCGTCCTGATCGTGGCCTTCCAGTTCCGCGGCCGCCGTCTCGAGGCGGGGTGAGGCTGGCGGCAGCCGGAGCGCTTGGCCGGCCGCACGCCATGGCCTGCCGTTCCGCCGCTGGCGGCCGCCGATCGGCCCGGTGAGGCGGCGCGGGCGCGCGAAGGGCCGCCCCGACGGCAATCGGCAGAGAGGACCGGGTGCCGGGGCGTCGCGCCGCCGGCGCCGCTACGGCGACGCTCGTCCCGCCGGTGCGGGCCGCGGGCCGGTCAGCCCGCGTGGGGCGCTGCGCGGGGGCCGCCGATGAGGGCGAGGACGGCCCGATAGGGCGCGAGGAGGGCGATGGCCACGAGGAGCTTCACCGCGAGGTCGCCGAGGGCCCACGAGACCCAGCGGGGCGCTTCGGCTGCGGGGAAGACCCCGAGGAGCGGCGAGGCCCCGATGGCGAAGGGATCGTTCGGGCCGAGGACCGCGAGGGACGCGGCGAAGGCCAGCGAGAAGAAGAGAAAGGTGTCGACCACCGAGCCGACCGCCGAGGAGACGAGGGGCGGCTGCCACCAGGCACGTCGGCGCAGCCGGTCGAAGACGGCGACGTCGAGGAGTTGCGCCACGAGGAAGGCCGTCCCCGAGGCGATGGCGATGCGCGGCGTGGCGAACGCCACCGACAGGACCACCGCGAGGAGAAAGCCCGCGAAGACGACGCGCCGCGCCGTCGCCGGGCCGAGGCGGCGGTTGACGAGGTCGGTCACGAGGAAGGCGACCGGGTAGGTGAAGGCACCCCAGGTGAGGAGATCGGCGAGTACCAGCGGCCCGAGCGCCCCCTGGACCGGGAACTGGACGAGCACGTTGGACGCGACGACCACGGCGGCCATCGCGGCAATGCCGATCAGGATGCCCCTCGCGCGAACGCTCACTCCGCTCTCCCCCGCCAGGCCACGTCCGGTCCGTCGCGGCGCGCCGCCGCTGGCGAACGCCGGCGTCGTGTCAGGCCGCGGCCTCGTCCGCCGCGGCCTTCTCGGCCACGCGGCGCTTCAGGAGGAGCGCGCGCTCGGAAAGCGCCGCATCGTCGGCCTTCATCAGGAAGGCGTCGAGGCCGCCGCGATGCTCCACCGAGCGCAGCGCGTGGGCGCTGATGCGCAGCTTGACGCTCTCGCCCAGGGACTCGGACAGGAGCGTCACGTTGCACAGGTTCGGCTTGAAGCGCCGCTTGGTCTTGTTGTTGGCGTGGGACACGTTGTTCCCGACGAGCACGCCCTTGCCCGTCAACTCGCACCGCCGAGCCATCGTCGAAATCCCGTTCTGTCTCGTCGCGACGGCGGGCGGCGCGGCACCGCCCGCTCGACCGTCGCCCCTTTCCGGAAAGTCGCTTGTCTATGGCTTCGCCCCCGCGACGTCAAGGCGCTGGACGGGGCGCGCGGCGAGTGGCGTTCCGGTGCGAGTGGGGTTAATGTTCCGCCCGACGCGGCAGGGCGGGCGGACACGCACGGGCCCCGCCCGCGCGAGGCATGGCTTGGATGGGCCCCTTCATGACGTTGTCGCCGTTTCGCCCGCGCGCTTTCCTGCGGCCGCTCGCCGTCGCCCTCGCGGTCCTGATCGCGGCGGCCACGCCCGCGCTCGCGGAGAAGCGGGCCGTGGACGCGGACTACAAGATCTTCGTGGCGGGCCTGCCGCTCGCCAACGCCACCTTGCGCCTGCGCATGAACGGCGGCCGCTACGACGCGGCCGTGCGCATGACGCCGACCGGCCTCGGCACCATCGTCACCGCGACGCGCACCTCGGTGGAGGCGGCGGGCGCGGTGAACGGCACCCGCGTGGAGCCGAGCCGCTACCGCGTGTCGGCGAAGGACTACGAGAAGGAGATCGCCGTGCGCATGGACATGCGCCGCGGCACCGTCGCCTCCCTCGCGGCCCGCCCGCCGCTGAAATTCGCCCCGACCCGCGTGCCGGTCACCGACGCCCACAAGCGCGGCATCGTGGACCCGCTGAGCTCGGGCCTGATGCCGTTCCCCGCCGGGCGCGCCCTCGACGCCTCGGCCTGCGACCGCACGCTCGAGATCTTCGACGGGTGGACCCGCTACGACGTGCGCCTCAGCTACCGCCGCCACGAGACGGTGGAGGTGGGCGACCATTCGGGGCCGGCCGTCGTGTGCGGCGCGCGCTGGATTCCCGTTTCCGGGCACCGGCCCGAGCGCGAGGCGGTGAAGTACCTGATGGAGAACCGCGGCCTCGAGGTCACGCTGATCCCGATCCCGGACGCGGGCGTCCTCATTCCCGCGGCGGTCCAGCTCCAGACCAGGTCCGGCCTCATCCGCGTCGTCGCCCAGTCCCTGTCGATCCGGCCGACCCGCCTCGCCGCAGCCGGCGACGGCTGAGGCCCCGCCCGGCCGCCCGGGTGGAGGTTCGCCGGTCCGCTCACCATATCGTGAAGCGGACGCCGGGCCGCACGGCCGCCCCGCCGCCGGGCGGCGCGAAAAGTCGGGACCGGGGCCCGCGTCCGCGGCGGTCCCCCCGCCCTTGCTGGCAAATGCGGCCGGCGGGTGCTAGGGACGGACCGGGTGACGACGACGAGCCGGGGCCGACGCTTGCAAGGTACGCCCATGAATTCCCTGTCCCGCGCGGCCCTGCCGCCGTCCGTGCGCGCCCGGACGGTGACCGCGGTGCTCGGGCCGACCAACACCGGCAAGACCCATCTCGCCATCGACCGGATGCTCGCCCACAGGACGGGCCTCATCGGCCTGCCGCTCCGCCTCCTCGCGCGCGAGGTCTACGGGCGCATCGCCGCGCGGGTGGGGGAGGACAAGGTCGCCCTCGTCACCGGCGAGGAGAAGATCGCCCCCGCGGGCGCGGCCTACGTCGTCTCCACGGTCGAGGCGATGCCCCAGGACGCGGACGTCGACTTCGTGGCGATCGACGAGGTGCAGCTCGCCGGGGACCTCGAGCGCGGCCGCGTCTTCACCGACCGGATCCTCAGGATGCGCGGCGCCTACGAAACGCTGCTCCTCGGCGCGGCGACGGCCCGCCCGCTCCTCGAAAAGCTCCTGCCCGGCGTGTCGGTGGTGACGCGCCCGCGCATGTCGATCCTCCAGTACACCGGGCAGAAGAAGCTCACCCGCCTGCCGCCCCGCTCCGCCGTCGTCGCCTTCTCGGCGAACGAGGTCTACGCCATCGCCGAGCTCATCCGCCGCATGCGCGGCGGCACGGCGATCGTCATGGGCGCGCTCTCCCCGCGCACGCGCAACGCCCAGGTGGAGCTCTTCCAGGCCGGCGACGTCGACTTCCTGATCGCCACCGACGCCATCGGGATGGGGCTCAACCTCGACGTCGACCACGTGGCCTTCGCCTCGGACAGGAAGTTCGACGGCTACCAGTTCCGCCGGCTCACCTCCGGCGAGCTCGCCCAGGTGGCCGGCCGCGCCGGCCGCCACATGCGCGACGGCACCTTCGGCGTCACGGCCCGCGTCTCCCCGTTCGAGGACGAGCTGGTGGAGAGCCTGGAGAGCCACCAGTTCCCGCCGGTGAAAGTGTTCCAGTGGCGCAACGCCGACCTCGACTTCTCGTCCGTGGGTGCGCTCACCGCCTCCCTCGACGAGACGCCGCGGGAGGAGGGGCTGACCCGCGCCCCGCCGGCGGAGGACCAGACGGCCCTCGCCTACGTCCTGAAAGACGCCGACGTGCGCGACGCGGCGGTGGAGCCGGCCCTCGTGGAGCGGCTCTGGGAGGTCTGCCAGATCCCCGACTACCGCAAGATCGCGCCCGCCAACCACGGCGAGCTGGTGCTCGCCCTGTTCCGTTTCCTCGCGAACGACGGCCGGATCCCCGACGACTGGTTCGCCCGGCAGGTGCGCCACGCCGACAGCACCCACGGCGACATCGACACCCTGTCGAACCGCGTCGCCCACATCCGGACCTGGACGTACATCGCCAACCGCAACGACTGGCTTGACGACCCGGTCCATTGGCGGAACGTCACCCGCGAGATCGAGGATCGCCTGTCGGACGCGCTGCACGAGAGGCTGGTGCAGCGCTTCGTCGACCGGCGCACCAGCGTCCTGATGAAACGGCTCAGGGAAAACAAGATGCTTGAATCGGAGGTGACCGAGGCGGGCGACGTGATCGTCGAGGGGCACCGCGTCGGGACGCTGTCGGGCTTCCGCTTCCAGCCGGAGGCGGCGGGCGAGGCGACCCACGACAAGGCGCTGCGCGCGGCTGCGGCGAAGGTGCTGACGTCCGAGCTCGACCGGCGGGCCGAGCGGCTGTCGGCGGCGCCCGACACCCAGTTCGCCCTCGGCTCGGACGGGGTGGTGCGCTGGCAGGGCGCGCCGGTGGCGCGGATCGTCGCCTCCGACGACACGCTCAGGCCCGACGTCATCTTCCTCGCCGACGAGGCGCTGTCCGCCCCCCTCAAGGAGCGGGCCGAGGCGCGGGTCGGCCAGTGGCTGAGGGCCCACGTGGAGGGCCTCCTGAAGCCCCTGTTCGACCTCAGGGCGGGCGAGGGGCTGGAAGGCGTCGCCCGCGGGGTCGCCTTCCAGATCGCCGAGGCCCTCGGCCTGTTGTCGCGCCAGAAGGTGGCGGGCGAGGTGAAGGGCCTCGACCAGACGGCGCGGGCGAGCCTGCGCGCCAAGGGCGTGCGCTTCGGGGCCTACAACATCTACGTGCCGATGCTCCTGAAGCCGGGGCCGAGCCAGCTGATCGCCCAGCTGTGGTCCCTGCGCCACGGGGGGCCGGACACGCCGGGCCTGTCGGACCTGCCGCAGCTGTCCCACTCGGGGCGCACGTCCCTGCCCCACGACCCGTCGATCCCCGAGGGGCTGTACCGGGCGGTGGGCTTCCAGGTGGTGGGCAAGCGGGCGGTGCGGGTCGACATCCTGGAGCGGCTCGCCGACCAGATCCGCCCGCTGATCGCCTGGCGCCCGGCGCCCGAGGCGGGCGATCCTCCGCCCGGCGCCATTTCCACCGGCGGGGGCTTCCTCGTCACGGTCTCGATGACGAGCCTCCTCGGCTGCTCGGGCGAGGACTTCAACTCGGTCCTGAAGGCCCTCGGCTACCGGGTGGAGCGCCGTCCGGCCACGGAGGAGGAGAAGGCGCGCGTCGCCGCCGCCCGGGCCGAGCGGGCAAGGCCCGCCCCCGAGCGCCTGCGGGTCAAGGAGCAGGCCGCCCGGCCCCCCGCCGCCGACGCCGCCCCGCAGGCCGGGTCGACCGCTTCGGAGGCGGAGGCGGAGGCGGCGACCGGTCCGGTGCCCGCGCCCCTGGAGACGACGGCTGCGGTCGAGACGGCCGTCGCGGGGGAACCGGCCGCGGCCGCGGAGGCGGCGGCCGCAGCCCCGACGGCGGACGCCGGTGAACCGCAGACGGTGGCGCAAAACGCGGCGGACGCCACGGCGCCCGCGGCAACGGCCGACGCCGGGGAACCGGGGACGGTGGCGCAAACGCCGGCGGACGCCACGGCGCCCGCGGCAACGGCCGAGGCCGGGGAACCGGGGACGGTAGCGCAAACGCCGGCAGCCGGGACGGCGGACCCCACCGCGCCCGCTGCAACGGCCGACGCCGGGGAACCGGGGACGGTGGCGGAAACGCCGGCAGAGGGAGCGGCGGACGCCACCGCGTCCGCTGCAACGGTCGACGCCGGGGAACCGGGGACGAGGGCGCAAACGCCGGCAGAGGGAGCGGCGGACGCCACCGCGTCCGCTGCAACGGTCGACGCCGGGGAACCGGGGACGAGGGCGGAAAAGCCGGCAGAGGGAGCAGCGGACGCCACCGCGTCCGCTGCAGCCCCCGACGCCGGGGAAACGCAGACCGTGATCGTCGAGGCTGCGACCGACGGGATGGCTGCGACCGGGGTCGCGGACGCCGGCGAACCGCGGCCGGTCGCGGAGGCGCCGGTGGCCGGCGAGGCTCTTGCGACGGCCCCGGTGGAGACGGCGGACGGCGGGGAAGCGGAGGCGGTCGCGTGGACGCCGGCAGCCGGGACGGCGGAGGCCGCCGGGACGGACGGAAAGGGGGAGCCGGCCGAGGGGGAAGAGGTCCTCATCGAGATCTGGCGCCCCCAGCGCAACCAGGGTGCGGCCCGCGGCCCGCGCCGGCGCGGCGCCCAGCAGGGCGGCCGCGGTGACGCACGGGGTGCGGAGGGCCGGGGCGGCGAGGGCCGGCAGCGTGGCGGCGAACCGCGCCGCGGCCCGTCCGAGCGGGGGGGCGAGCCGGGCGAGCGCGGCCGCGGCGAGCAGCGGCGCGAGGGCGAGGAGGAGCGCGTCCGCAAGGCGGACGAGCGCCCGCGCGGCCGCCCGGACGGCAAGGGCGGCGGCGAGCCCCGCAAGCGCGACCGCCGCCCGGAGCCGAACCCGGATTCGCCGTTCGCCGCCCTCAAGAGCCTGAAGGACGACCTGGAGCGGCGCCAGCGTGGCGGCTGACGGCGGCACGGCGGACGGGGCCACCGCCGACGGCGAAGCGCCCGGCGTCCGCCAGCGGGTGGACCGCTGGCTGTGGCACGCCCGGGTGACCCGGACCCGCACCCTGGCCCAGAAGCTGCTCGCGGGCGGCGGCGTCCGGCTCAACCGGGAGAAGGTGACGAACGCCGCGCGTCTGATCGGCCCGGGCGACGTCCTCACCATCGCCCACCAGGGCCGCGTCCGCGTCCTCAAGGTGACCGGCATCGTCGACCGCCGCCTGCCGGCGAAGGCGCTCGCCGCGGTCTACGAAACCGTATCGGACGGCGCCTGATGGCCGCCGTTCCCACCCTCGGCCGGCACATCCGGCCGACTTGTCCGCGCCTGCCCGGCGGGCTATAGCGCGGCACGCCCCCAACCCATGCACGGGCCTTTGAACCCGGCGTATGACAAGGAGACCGACGTGACCTACGTGGTGACGGAAGCCTGCATCAAGTGCAAGTACACCGACTGTGTCGAGGTCTGCCCCGTGGACTGCTTCTACGAGGGCGAGAACATGCTCGTCATTCATCCGGACGAGTGCATCGACTGCGGCGTGTGCGAGCCCGAGTGCCCGGCCGAGGCGATCAAGCCGGACACCGAGCCCGGCCTCGAGAAGTGGCTCGAGCTCAATACCACCTATTCGAAGGAGTGGCCGAACATCACCGCCAAGAAGGACGCGCCGCCCGACGCCAAGGAATGGGAGGGGGTCGAGGGCAAGTTCGACAAGTTCTTCTCGGCCGAGCCGGGCGAGGGCGACTGACCGCCGGCGCTGGCGGTCGCATGCGCGGGCGGCAGTCCAGCCGCCCGCCGTCCGGAACGAATGTGCCTTCAGTTTCCGCGCGATCCGTGTTATACGGACCAAATGATCGGAGCGCTGGACTGCCGGGTGCCTATGGTGTTCGTGGCCCCCTCGGGGCTTGTGGATACCGATCGGCTCCGATCCTGAACCGTTCCTCGCCAGGCTTGGGATAGTGGAAGGGGGCCCCTGCGGGAGCACCGCTGTCCCCGGCGTCGTCGGGAAAATACAATCAACAAACGGTAAAGGTGTCGCCTGCAACCCCGCGTGCGACACCGCTGCAGGAGTGACGTGATCGATGGCTTCCAAGGACAAGAGCGCCCAGGCAGCGGGTTTCCGACCGAAGGACTTCATCGTCTATCCGGCCCACGGCGTCGGACAGATCCAGGCCCTGGAGGAGCAGGAGGTCGCCGGTCACACGCTCGAGCTGATCGTCATCACCTTCGAGAAGGACAAGATGACGCTGCGGGTGCCCGTCTCCAAGGTGAAGACCGTCGGCATGCGCAAGCTCTCCGACCCCGAAACGGTCGAGAAGGCGCTCAAGATCCTGACCGGCCGAGCCCGGGTCAAGCGGACCATGTGGAGCCGGCGGGCCCAGGAGTACGAGGCCAAGATCAACTCCGGCGACCTGATCTCCATCGCCGAGGTGGTGCGCGATCTTTACCGCGCCGACACCCAGCCGGAGCAGTCCTACTCCGAGCGGCAGCTCTACGAGGCTGCGCTCGACCGGATGGCGCGGGAGATCGGCGCCGTTCGCAAGCTCGACGAGGCGGCCGCGATCAAGGAGATCGAGGCCAACCTCGCCAAGGGCCCGCGCCGCCCCACCAAGGAGGAGGAGCGCGCGGCCGCCGCGGCGGGCGAGGAGATCGAGGAGCGGGACGAGGCGGCCTGACCGCTCCATCGCTGAGGGAATGCGAGGGCGGGCGCGACAAGGAGTCGCGCCCGCCTTTTTTCTCGCCCGCGGTCCCCGGTGGCTGGCGGGGCAAGCTCCGGGCAAGCCCGCCGTGATTGCGTCCGTCGACGCGCGGCGAGGTCGCCCCCGGGAACCGGCCGAAGGACGGCGGCCTAATCCAGTTCGACAGGCGGCGCGTATGACGAGCGTCCCAACCAACTGGAGTCAGCCCATGTCTGAGGACGACGGTTCGAGGCGGCGCTTCGTCAAGGCGGCCATGGACGCGCCCTACCTCGAGCGCGAGGAAGAGCATCAGCTCGCCCGGCGCTGGCGCGAGGAGGGGGACGAGGTGGCGCTCGGCCGTCTCACGGCGGCCCACATGCGCCTCGTCATCGCGATCGCCGCCCGCTTCCGCCATTTCGGCCTTCCCATGGCGGACATGATCCAGGAAGGTCACGTGGGCCTCCTCGAGGCGGCGGCCCGCTTCGAGCCGGACCGGCAGGTCCGATTCTCCACCTACGCCACGTGGTGGATCCGGGCCAGCATCCAAGACTACATCCTGCGCAACTGGTCCATCGTCCGCGGCGGCACGTCCTCCACGCAGAAGGCGCTGTTCTTCAACCTGCGCCGTCTGCGCGCCAAGATGGCGAAGAGCGGGGCCGGCACGCCCGATCCGGCCATGTACGAGGAGATCGCCCAGGCGATCGGCGTGTCCCGCGCCGACGTGGAGCTGATGGACGCGCGCCTGTCCGGGCCCGATACATCGCTCAACGCGCCCGTCCTCGAGTCGGAGGGCGGCGGTGCCGACCGGCAGGACTTCATCGCCTGCGAGGCGCCCCTTCCCGACACGACCGTGAGCCAGTCCATCGACACCGAGCGCCGCACCCGCTGGCTGATGGACGCCCTCAAGGTGCTCAACGAGCGGGAGCTCAGGATCGTCCGCGAACGCCGGCTGACGGACGAGGGCGCGACCCTCGAGGCGCTCGGTGCCCAGCTCGGCATCTCCAAGGAGCGGGTCCGCCAGATCGAGAACCGCGCCCTCGAGAAGCTGCGGACCGCCCTCCTCCGCGAGAACGTGGACCCGGGCGCCTTCCTCGGCTGACCCGGGCCCGCCCGCCCGGCGGCCGTTGCATCGCCCGGCGGGCGCCTCCCGGTCCGGCGCCGTCGGTCGGGCCCGAGAACGGCGCGGGGGCCGTGAGACTGCGCCGACGCGGTCGGCGCGCCCTCCATCCGTGGCCCACCTTCGCCAGCGGCGGCGCGGGGTGGGCTGGCAGGCCCAACGATCCCGCCCTCCTCCGCGAGGCCCAGGGAGCGGTTTGCAGGTCGGTGGAACGGGCCGGGTTCGCAAGAACCGCCCCGGTCCCTTTCGAGGTGCATGCTGGAGGGTGGCCCGCGTGGTTGGCGAGAGCCCTTTATCGACCCGCCCGAACCCGTCGCCGCATCGGTCGAATGTTCGAGGTCCCGCCGACAGCCCGCCGCCCGGTCCGGGTTGGGCGCGGCGAGCACCCTCCGCTGGCATGTGCTCGCGCCCCGCACCGAGGACGTCACGTCGAAGCCGAGGGGCCGCGACCGCTTCCCGGGCCGCGTCGCGCCACAGAGCGGGCGGACCCCGCCGTCGTGGCGGCCGGGCCGGACATCACGCTCCACGAGCCGATGGAAGGGCTCGCGCCTGCGGGCCTGTCCGTCGGCATTGCGACGCTGCGGCGCTCGGTGGCGAAGCCGCGGGGCAGCGACCGCCGCCCGGGTCGCATCGCGCCGTGGAGCGGGGGGGCATCTCCGCCATCGTGGCGGACGACAAGGACATCGCGCTCCGGCGAGGCCCGCGGGCCTATCCGTCGGCGTCGCGACGCTGCGGCCCTCGGTGCCGAAGCCGCGGGGCGGCGAGAGCCGCCCGGGTCGCGTTGCGCCGTGGAGCGGGGGGCATCTCCGCCATCGTGGCGGACGAGCCGGACATCGCGCTCCGGCTAGGCCCGCGGGCCCGTCCGTCGGCTCCGCGACGCTGCGGCGCTTGACGCAGAAGCCGCGGGGCGGCGACCACGGCCCGGGTCGCGTTGCGCCGTGGAGCGGGGGGCATCTCCGCCATCGTGGCGGACGAGCCGGACATCGCGCTCCGGCTAGGCCCGTCCGGCGGCATCGCGACGCTGCAGCGATTGGTGCCGAAGCCGCGGGGCGGCGAACGCCGCCTGGGTCGCGTCGCGCCGTGGAGCGGGGGCATCCCCGCCATCGTGGCGGACGACAAGGACATGGCGCTCCGGCTAGGCCCGCGGGCCTGTCCGTCGGCTTCGCAACGCTGCCGCGACTGGTGCCGAAACCGTGGGGCGGCGACCGCCGCCCGGCTCGCGCCGCGCCCTGGAGCGGGGGCATCCCCGCCATCGTGGCGGACGAGCCGGACATCACGCTCCACGAACCGATGGGCGGCCTGACGCGCACGGGCCTGTCCGTCGGCTTCGCGACGCTGCGGCGCGTGGTGCCGAAGCCGCGGGGCGGCAACCGCCGCCCGGGTCGCGCCGCGCCCTGGAGCGGGGGCATCCCCGCCATCGTGGCGGACGAGCCGGAC
>CAZJNX010000092.1:0-1310 GCA_964547415.1 uncultured Hyphomicrobiales bacterium | reverse complement strand
GGCGCGTGGTGCCGAAGCCGCGGGGCGGCAACCGCCGCCCGGGTCGCGCCGCGCCGTGGAGCGGGGGCATCATTCCCGCCATCGTGGCCGCAGAGGAGGACATCGGGCTCAAAGAGCCGATGGGCGGGCTGCGCACGGGCCTGTCCGTCGGCGCCAGGACGCTGCGGCGCTTGTTCGACCAGCGCGGCATCATGCCAAAAGTGCAGTGTCATGGTCGGATCGGGGGACGTGACTCATCAGGCGGCGGGTTGATCGGCGTGTTGCGCCGGACGATCCCGCCTCCGCGGCGCCTCCCGGTGCCGCCGATCTTCGTGGCGATCGAGCTGATCGCCGCTGGCTGCGATGCGTACTTGCTCTCATGCTCGAGCACGCGGCGCACCGTGGGCTCCCCCGCTTCGGAAGACGAGGTGTCCGGCGGCTTCTTTTGCTCCATTGCTCCCTCCTCTCAGGAGTCGGAACCGCCCACGAAGCGGGCAACGGCGTTTTCGTGCAGGCTTTGAGCGGCGGCCGTTGCCCAAAATGCCGTCGAGGATGACGGGGAGCTGGCGGGCGACGGTGATGCGGCCGGCCCTGGGCAGCCTGCCGGCAGCGCGCATCCGCGCGCACATGGCGACGGCAGACGGGACGCAGCGAGAGGCGGTCAGGGCGGCGATGGTGAGTGCCTCGCGGACCTCTCGTCGTCCTCCCCGGATGCGCCGTGCACCGCGCCACAGGCCGCTTTCCCCGGCATGGGGAGCGAGGCCGGCGAGGGAGCGTGCCGCGCTCGGGCGGTGCGCCGGGAAGGATGGCGCGGCGCCGGGGCCGGCGCCGGGGCCGGCGCCGGGGACGGCCGCCAGCAGCCGCGCTTGCGAGGCAAGGTCGTGGCCCCCGGCGCTGAAGGGGGCGACGCACGGTCGAGGTTTCTCGATCCGGCGGGTGAGGAGGTCGCTCATCGCCTCGGTGGCGGCGGCGACCCCGTTCTCGCCGGCGCCGTGGCGAGGGGGCGTCTCGGCCTGTCGCACGTCCACGAGCTCGCGAGGGCGGCGGAGCAAGTCGCCGAGGCGGGCGCGGGCCGGCGTGGTGGCCGGCCGGAGGAGGCGCGTGCCCGTCTCGGCGCAGACGCGGGCGGCGGCACGGTCGGTCCTGGCGACCACGCCGAAGCCGCGGGAGAACTCCCCTGCCTGCCGCGGGTCGACGCGCGCGAAGGGGATGCCGCGGACGGCCATCAGCGGGCGATCGCATCCGCTGGTGGCCTCGAGGACGACGAGGGTGTCCGGCACCAGCGTTCTCGGCCCGCCCCGGACGGCCGTCGGAAAGGGTTCCGCGGTCGC
>CAZJNX010000091.1:0-18358 GCA_964547415.1 uncultured Hyphomicrobiales bacterium | reverse complement strand
CGCCGCCCGCCCGCTCCAGGATCGTGCCGAACATGACGAACAGGAAGGCGTAGGTGGCCGTCACCTGGACGGGGATGCCGAACAGCCCGTCCGTGGTGAACACCATGATGTCGAGGAAGTGGCCCGGCGAGATGTAGCCGTGGTTGAGCGGCCCCTCGATCAAATGACCGAACAGGTTGTAGGCGACGAAGACGAGCACGATCACGGTGAGGCCGAGGCCCACCGTGCGCCGCGCCGCCTCGAGCGACAGGACGAGGACCGAGCCGCCGAAGAACCAGTAGGCGGGGGTGAGCGGGTCGAACAGGGTGATGCGCCGCGCGATCGTCTCCACCTCGAGGAGGAAGAAGACGAGGCACGCGAAGGAAAGGGCCGACAGCGCCCAGTCGAGGACGGTGGGCCGCTCCGTCGAGGCCCGCTCGGAATGGCCGACGAGCACGAACACGAGGACGAGCATCATGCACAGGAACACGATGGTCCTGGCCAGCACGTCCCAGGTGGAGAAGGCCGCCGCCCAGATGGTGTAGGCCGCGACCAGCACCGCGTAGAGGCGGAGTCCGTGCCCCACGAGCCCCGCTGGCCGGCGGCGGACGCCGGTGGACAGGGCAAGGCGCGCGATGTTCAAGACGGGCTCTCCCTCGCCGCTCGCCGGCGACCGGTCCGCGCGGACGCCCGCGCGGACCCCTGCGACGGGACCGTTACATCAGCCCCGCTTCCTCGTACGCCTTGATCGCCCCGGGGTGGAAGGGGATCGCCGACTGGTCGGTCATGATCGACGGCTCGAACCGCTTCATGGCGTTGGAGACCGCCGCCATCTGGTCCGGATGCTCGATCATGGACTTGACGATGTTGTAGGCGGTCTCCTCGTCCATGCTTTCGTCCACGAACAGGATGATCGAGGTGGTGACCGTCACCCCGTCGTTCTCCTGCCAGTCGTGGGTGCCGGCCTCGATGGTCCAGGGCTTCAGCTGGAACTCCTCGATGGTGGCGTCGATCGCCTCCTGGGGCACCGACAGCATCTTCAGGTCCACCGCCTGGGACATGGCGGTGATGGTCCGGTGCCCCTCGAACAGGGTGTTGGCGAGAAGGTCCACGCGGCCGTTCTGCATGAGCTCGGCCTGCTCGTTGGACGCCTGGAACTGGACCGAGCCGCCCCACTCCTCGATGTCCTCGAGCGAGACGCCGAGGGCTTCCAGCGTCGCCTCGGTGATGGCGGACGTCAGCAGGCCGCGGCGGTTGAAGACGAGGCGGACGGGCACCTGCTTCTCGGCGAGGTCGCCGATGTCCTCGATGCCGTGCTCCTCCGCCCAGTCCTCGCGGGCGATCCACATCACGGGCGCCCAGTCGTAGAGGACGGAGAGCGCCGTCAAGCCCTCGATCTTCTCGTCGAACGGCTCGCGCCCGTTGACGGCGTAGATGAGGTCGCCGTCGTTGGCGATGCCCATGTCGCACACGTCGCGCTTCACCTGCACGACGTTGGCAAGGCCCCCCGAGGAGGTCTGGTAGGTGATGGTGGAGCCCGGAAAGCTCTCCTTCACCGCCGCGTCGACGCCCGCCCCGACGAGGGACCACAGGCCCCCCAGGCTCGCCCCGCACAGGGTGAGGGTGTACTCCTCGGCTTTCGCGGCCGACGCGAGGCCGAGGGAGACGATCGCGGCGCCCGCGAGCGTTGCGACGTGCTTCATCGTTGCCGTTCTCCTGTGTTCCCGTTCTGGAGGGTCGGCGACCTGGCGCCGCCTTTTGCCGCGGCCCGATGGCCGACGACGGGTCGGGACGGCGTCCCGCCCGTCCTGTTGCGTGCTGTTCCCCGGATCTCGTCCTTTTGGGGAGAGTGAAGCAGCGCGGGTGCCAGCTGGCAAGCGCCAATTCCAATTTTGTGACAAGTCCCGGAAAACGGGACCGGTCAGGGGCGCCTGCTCGCCCGCGCGAGGTGGAGGACGGCGAGACCCATCACGAGGCCCGCCGCCGCGCCCACGATGGGAAAGGCCGGGCCGAGGCCGGCCGCCCCGGCGACGAGGCCCATGACGGGCGGCACCAGGACGGCGGCGAGACGGTTCGCCGTCGCCCTGAGGCCCGCCGCGAGGCCCTGCTCGGCCGCGCCCACCGTCCCCGCGAGGAGCGACATGACGAGGGGAAAGCCGATCCCCTGCCCGAGGCCGAAGAGGGCGGAGGCGACGGCGAGGAGCGGGACCGTCGCCAGGAACGGCGTCACGGCGATGGCGAGGACGGCGAGGGCCACCGACAGGCCGAGCACGAGGGCGTCAGAGCCGAGGCGGCGCACGAGGGGGCCGGCGAGGAGGGCGGCCGGGATGCTGACGGCCCAGGCGAGGGAGACGAGGGCGCCGATGGCGGCCGGCGAGAGGCCCCGCTCGGTGAGGTGCACCGGATAGAAGCTCTCCTGCACGGCGACGAAGGCGATCCTCAGGAACGTCATCGCGATCACGAAGGCGACGAAAGGGCGGGCCATCAGCGCGAAGGCGCGCACGTAGTCCATCGGCCGCGGCACGAGGCGGGAAACAGCCGGCCGCCCCGCGGGCACGCCCGTGTCCGGCTCGATCCGCGGCAGGGCGAGGGTCGCGACCAGGAGCCCCCCGCTCCAGGCCGACACCAGGAGGAAGCCCGCCGTCGCCCCGCCGGCCTCCCAGGCGAGGCCGAGGAGGAGTGGGCCCGTCATCGAGCCGATGGCCGTCACGAACGAAAAGCGGCCGGTGAGGCGCGTGTCCCCCGCCCCGGCGCGGGCGAGGGCCGTCTGGGCGCCGAGCCAGCCCGCCGCCGCCGCGAGCCCGGTCGCGAGCTGCAGGGCGACGAGCGGCCCCGGCGAGGCGAGGAGGGGGTAGAGCGGGGCGAGGCAAAGGCCGGTCACCGCCGAGGCGGCGAGCACCGGGCGCGGGCCGAACAGGTCCATCAGGACGCCGAAGTGGATCGCGAGCAGGAACGGCAGGACGGACCGGGCGGCGAGGATCAGCCCCACGAGGTCCGGCCCGAAGGCGAGGTCGGTCGTCAGCAGCGGGACGGCGAGCCCCACCATCTGCATCAGGCTGAGGCTGAAGAAGCCCGCCGCGTGGAGCGGCAGCAGGCCGCCCGGCCGGCCGGCGCCGGCGGCCGGCGCCATGGCCCTCAGCGCCGCCCGAAGAGGCGGCCGAGCCAGCCCGCGAGCGCGGCGAGAAGGACGCGCAAACCCGAAATGGGCGTCGCCGCCCCCGCCGGCCGCCCGCCGCGCGCGCCGCCCGGCGCCCGGGGCGCGGCGGCTTCGGCGCGTGCCCCTTCGGCCGCCTCGCTGCCTTCCGCGGCGGGGGCGGCCGCCTCATCGCCGGGGGACGTCGCGGGCGGGCCGGCGGCGAGGGCGTCCGCCACGGTCGGGGCGCCCTCGTCGGCGGTGGCGGGCGCGGCGCGGGTGGCGGCGAGGTCGGCGGCGAGGTTGTCGGCGAAGGCGGCGACGAGCTGCTGGGCGACGCTCTCGATCATGCCCTTCGCCCGGCCGTACTGGGCGACCGTGCCCGTCAGCGACAGGTCCGTCGCCACCGACACGCGGCTCCCGGCCTCGTCCGCCGCCACCACGAAGGTGGCGGTCGCCGCCGCGTCGCCCCGGCCCTTGGTGTCGCGGCCGTCGGCCTTCACGACCGCGCGCCGCGCCGCCTCGTCCACCTCCACGAAGCGGGCCTTGCCGCGGAAGGAAAGGGTGACCGGCCCGAGGCGCACCGACACCGTCGCCCGGAAGGTCCCGTCCTCGTCCTTGCCCTCGTAGGTGGTGCCGGGCAGGCACGGGGCGATCCGCTCCACGTCGAGGAGGAGGGGCCAGGCCTCCTCCGGCGGGAGGGGCACGGTGAAGGTGTTGCGGATCTCCATGGATCAGCCTTTCGCGAGCGCCGCCTCGACCCAGCGGGCGACGGCGAGGAGGCGCCGGTCGCCGTGGCGCGGCCCGACGAACTGGATGCCCACCGACAGCCCGGACGGCCCGGTGTGGAGGGGAAGGGTGATCGCGGGCACGTGGAGGAGGGTCCAGGGCTCCTGGAAGGCCGGAGGGCCCGCCCAGTCGAGCCCCTCCGGCGCCTCCCCGTCGACGGTGGGCGTGAGGAGCGCGTCGACGCCCTCGAAGGTCGCGGCGATGCCCGCGCGCGCCTCCTCGATGCACGCGAACGCCGCCACGTAGGCCGCCCGCGGGATGGCGAAGCCCCGCTCGCACACCGCGAAGGTGTTCGGCGCCATCCGGTCGCGGCCGGTGCGCCACTCGTGGGCGAGGGCGTGGGCCCGCTCGTAGGCGTTCACCACCGCCCGCACCACCGGAAGGCGGGCGAAGACCGGCGGCAGGTCCGCCTCGGTCACCTGCGCGCCGGAGGCGGCGAGGGCGGCGGCCGTCCCCTCCACGGCCGCGCGGGTGTCCTCCCTCGCCCGCTCCCACAGCGGCGTGCGGGCGAGCGCGATGCACGGGCCCGCCTCGGGGGGCGGTGCGGGGGCGGCCTCGTCGGCGGTGAGGACGGCGAAAAAGAGCTCCACGTCCTCGACCACGCGGGCGATGAGGCCGATCGTGTCGAAGGAGACGGCGGCGGGCTTCACCCCGGCCGTGCTGATCGCCCCGAAGCTCGGCTTGAAGCCGACGACGCCGCAGAAGGAGGCGGGCCGCAGCACCGAGCCGCCCGTCTGGGTGCCGTAGGCGAGCGGCACGTGCCGGTCGGCGACGGCCGCGCCCGAGCCGCTGGAGGAGCCGCCGGGCGTGTGCTCCGGCCGGAGCGGGTTGCGGGTGATCGTGGGATCGGCGCCGGCGAACTCGGCCGTCCGCGTCTTGCCGAGGACGAGGCCGCCCGCCGCCCGCGCCGTCGCCACGCACGCCGCGTCCGCCACCGGCCGGTATCCGTCGTACAGGACCGAGCCCATGCCGGTGGGAAGGTCCGCCGTGTCGATCACGTCCTTCACGCCGAAGGGCACCCCGTGGAGGGCCCCGCGCGACGGCCCCCGGTCGAGGGCCCGCGCCTCGAGGAGGACCGCCCGGGGCTCCACCGCGGTCCACGCGCGCACGAGGCCGTCGCGCTCGGCGATCCGCTCCAGGCACGCGGAGGCGACGGCCTCGGCCGTCGTCCGCCCGTCCGCGATCGCCCGGTGGATGGCGACGGCGGACATCTCGGAAAGGGCCGTCTCGTCCATCGGATCAGGCGGACACGACCCGCCAGGGGATCGTCTCCCCGCCGCGGTAGACGAGGGCGCGCTCGTCGGGGCCCGGCACCTCCACCGCCTCGGGCGCCGTCCACGGCGCGCGGGAGAGGGTGATCGTCTCCTCGTTCACCGGCAGGCCGTAGTGGCGCGGCCCGTTGAGGGAGGCGAACGCCTCCAGCCGGTCGAGGGCGCCTTCCGCCTCGAACACCTCCGCGTAGGTCTCGATGGCGACGGGCGCGTTGAACAGGCCCGCCGCGCCCACGACGGCGAGCTTCCTCGCCACCGGGTGGGGCGCCGAATCGGTGCCGAGGAAGAAGCACGGCTCGCCCGAGGTCGCCGCGGCGACGAGGGCGCGCCGGTCGTCCTCCGTCTTGATGACGGGCATGCAGTACATGTACGGCCGGTTGCCCCAGCCGAGCCAGTCCGTCCGGTTCAGCTTCAGGTGATAGGGGGTGATGGTCCCGCCCACCTGCCCGTTGGAGGCGCGCACGAACGCGGTCGCCACCCGGCTCGACAGGTGTTCGAGCACGAACTTCAGCCCGGGGAAGCGCCGCGTCCACACCGACAGGTGCCGCTCGATGAAGACCGCCTCCCGGTCGAAGACGTCGATGTCCGGGTCCGTCACCTCCCCGTGCATGAGGAAGGTCATGCCGATCTTCTCCATGCGTTCCAGCACCGGCATGATCTTCTCGAAGTCGGTGACCCCCGCGGCCGAGTTGGTGGTGGCGTTGGCAGGATAGAGCTTCGTCGCCGTGAAGACGCCCTCGCGGAAGCCCGCCTCCAGGTCGTCGGGGTCGGTGTCGTCGGTGAGGTAGCAGGTCATCAGCGGGCGGAAGGTGGAGCCCTCGGGGAGGGCCGCCATGATCCGCTCGCGGTAGGCGATCGCGTCGGCGGTGGTGCGCACGGGCGGCACGAGGTTGGGCATCATGATCGCCCAGCCGAAGTGGCGCGCGGTGAAGGGGAGGACCGCCTTCATCATCTCCCCGTCGCGCACGTGGAGATGCCAGTCGTCCGGCTTGCGGATGGTGAGGGTCTGGCTCATCGCGCGGGTCCTCGGCGGCGGCGGGGGCAGGGCTCGGGGGCCATTCAACCGCCCCGGTGTCCGCAAATCAAGAAATCTTCCGTTTTTTGAACGTCCCGCCGACGATGGGCGGGAAGCCGCCGCCCGGCCCACGGTTTCGGCGAACGGCCGCCCGCGGTACCATATCGCGGCAAGACCCGCCGGTCCGCGGATCGGCCGGCCAGCGCGCGGATCGCGAGAATGGGGGGGGCGCGTGGCGTTCCGTTACGACGAGATCGGCAACCGTCTGAAGGCCTTCCGCCTCGGCTCGGGGCTCGGCGCGGAGGAGATCGCCCGCCGCCTCGGCATCTCCCGCACCGCCCTCTACCGCTTCGAGAAGGGCGAACTCGTCAAGCTCGACACCCTCGACAAGCTGGCCGAGCTCCTGGAAGTGTCGATCCCCACCCTCCTCGGCGTGGGCATCGAGTACATCCCCTCGGCCGTCAGCTACTTCGAGCGCATGCGCCAGATCGAGGAGACGGCCGAGCACATCTCCATCCTCGCCGGGCCGATCTCCTACCTCCTCGCGTCAGACGCCTTCCACGACACCCTCGGCGAGGTTCTCACCGAGACGATCCGCGACGACCAGCCGGACCGGGCGCGGGCGCTCGAGGACGTCAGGACCATCATGGGCATCCTGGAAAGCCGCAAGGCCCAGTACGCCCGCCGCCGGCCCGGGATCGTCAACCTCATCTCCGCCCTCGACATCGAGCGCTTCCTGAGGACCGGTTTTTCCGGCCGCGCCTTCCTCGACGAGGCGACCGCGGCCGAGCGCCGCCGCCTCGCCCGCCACGAGGTGGAGCACTTCGCCCGCCTCATCGAGGAAGCGCCCATCGGCGTGCAGATCGGCCTCGTGACGGACGCGCTGCCCCACACCGGCTTCCAGATCTTCCGCCAGCCCGACCGGAAGATCCTGTCGATCAGCCCCTTCCGCCTCGGCGAGCAGCCGAACGTGCGCGTCGGCGTGGCGATGATCACCTCCGCCCCCGACGCCCTGTCCTTCCACGAGAAGACGGTCGCCGAGATGTGGCGCGGCGCCCTCAAGGGCGAGGCGGCGGCCCGCTATCTCCGGGACATCCTCGCGACGACGGACAAGCCCGGGGTCCATCGCCTCGCGGGATGAACCGGGTCGGCCGACCGATCGCATCGAGGCTCGCGCCGGGGGCGGGCCGCGTCAATCCACGCCTTCGGCTCTTCGGGGCCCATCCGGCCCGCCCCCTGCGCGCTTCTGGGTGCGTCGGCTCCGGCGGCCTGGCGGCAGGGTCCGTTCCGCCAGCGCGACGGATCTGCCCGTGGACCGCGCCGGGGGATGCCCGGGGCCATCGGGGCACGGGCCACCCGCGCCGCGGCCGGAGCGAATGGACGCGGGAACGGGAAACGGAGCGTCAGGGGACATCGTGCCGACCCCCGGGGCGCGGCCCGCCGCGTGACGGCCCGCTCGGAGGGGAGGGGGTGGCGGTTCGCCTGCCGGGATCAGGAGCCCTCGCCGGAGGAGGGGGATGGTGCGGTCGAGAAGACTCGAACTTCCACGGGTTGCCCCACAGCGACCTCAACGCTGCGCGTCTACCAATTCCGCCACGACCGCACGTCAGGGCGGCGCGGGGCCGCCTTGATCGTGAGCGGCGAGGTAGCAAATCGTGCCGGGGGTTTCAAGCGCCTCGGCCACGGGCGCACCCCATGCGCCCCTTGCAACGGGTATGACCGACATGCAGCACGACCCTTTCGCGCGCGCCCCCTTCGCGAGCCGCTCCGGCCGGCCCGTGGAATGGGCGGTTTCGGACGAGCTCGTGCCCTACCCGGAGGCGCTGGCGGAGATGGAGCGGCGGGCCGCGGCCATCGCGGCGGGAGAGGCCGGCGAGCGGGTCTGGCTCGTGGAGCACCCGCCCCTTTACACCGCCGGCACCAGCGCGAAGGCGGACGACCTGGTGGCGCCGGACCGCTTCCCCGTCTTCCGCGCCGGGCGCGGGGGCCAGTACACCTACCACGGGCCCGGACAGCGGATCGCCTACGTGATGCTCGACCTTTCGGACCGGCGGCGGGACGTGCGCGCCTTCGTGAGCGCCCTCGAGGACTGGCTGATCGACACCCTCGCCGCCTTCAACGTGACCGGCGAGCGGCGGGCGGACCGGGTCGGCGTGTGGGTGCGCCGCCCGGAGCGGGGCGCGGGAAGGGAGGACAAGATCGCCGCCATCGGCGTCCGCCTGAAGCGCTGGGTCTCCTTCCACGGGATCGCCCTCAACGTGGACCCGGACCTCGAGCACTTCTCCGGCATCGTGCCGTGCGGCGTGCGCGCCCACGGCGTCACCAGCCTCGCCGACCTCGGCCTCACGGCCACGATGGCGGACGTGGACGTGGCGCTGAAGGCGGCGTTCCGCGCCCGCTTCGGGCCGGTGGAGCCCGTGGCGCCGCCGGCCATCGCCGCCGCTCAGTCCGCCCTGTAGGGGACGGCGTGGCCGGACGCGATCAGCCACTCGTTGATGTTCTCCCCGTCCGGCAGGAACAGGATGGCGAGGTAGCGGTTGAAGCTGCCGCGCCGGTCGGAAAGGGTGCACACGATGATCTCGCGGCCGAGGACGCGCGCGGCCAGCGCGTCCCGCGCCGCCTCGGCCCGGGCCCGCTCCTCCCGGCTCCTCAGCTCGGGCGCGTCGATCCCGAACAGGCGCAGCCGCTCGTCGTTGCGCCAGGTGTTGAAGCCGAGGTCGATGTCCGCGCGCACCGTGTCCCCGTCGATCACGTCGGTGATCCGCGCGCGGTAGTCGTAAAGGCCGCACTCCGCGGCGGCGGCCGGACCGGCCCCGAACGCGAAGACGGGGCCGAGAAGAAACAACCAGAAATTCCTGTTCATTGCGGATGCAACCTTCCAACGCCTTGCGCCGGGCTGGCCCTTGCCTTGAAGGCTAGGGCAGCGAGCCCATGATGACCAACCAAAGTTGGTCGAAGCTTGCGTCGATTGTGGTCGCTCCGCCCGGACGACCGCCGCCTCAGGCGACGATGCGCGGCAGGAACGGAAGGACGGTCTCCACCTCGCTCGCCGTCGCCGCGGCCATGGCCGCGCCGATCGCGACGATCACGAGGGCGAAAAGGGCGATCCGCATGGCGAGTGCCTCCCCGAATCGAATCCGTGACGCGCGGCTACCATTGCCGCCCGTTACAGTTAAGACCGGGTTGCCGGGCCGGGCGTGACGACCGTCACGCAAAGACCGGTCCGGGCCGCCTCAGCGGCCCGCGCGGGCGGAGACGGCGTCTCCCCCCTCCGCCGGGGGCGGCTCGTCGGGCACGACGAGCCGACCAGGCGGGAAGAGGGGGCGCTCCGGCTCCCGCCCGAGGATGCGGTCGGCGAGGAGCCGCGCCACGTAGGGCCCGCTCGCGTAGCCCGACGGGACGGCGGCGCACACGAAGGCCTCCGGATGGCCCGGCAGCTCGCCGACTGCCGGCAGCCCGTCGGCCGTCTCCGCCTCCAGCCCCGCCCAGGCCCGGGCGAGGCGCGCACCCCGGAGGGCGGGCACCGCGTGGCAGGCAAGGCGCAGGTTGCCGACGAGCCGGTCCGGGTGGACGGTGTGCCCGCCCCGTTCCCGGTCGCCGAGCCCCTGCCAGCCCCCGCCGATCACCACCGTCCCGTCCCCGTGCTGCACCAGGGTGAGGAGGCCGCTCGCGACGCCGAGGACGGTGCGCACCAGCGGACCCGTCCGTTCCGTCACCGCGAGCTGGTCGACCCGCGCGGCGAGCGGCAGGCGCACGCCGAGCCAGGCGAGCATCGCCTCCGTCCACACCCCGGCCGCCAGCACGAGCCGTCGCCCGGTGGCGAAGGCCCCGCCGGCAAGGCGCAGCCGGTAGCCCTCCCGGGCGGGCTCGGCGCCCGCGACGGGCGTGTGCTCGAACAGGTGGACGCCGGCCGCGAGGAGGGCCGCCCGGAAGGCGCGGCCGGTGAGGTAGGCGGCGGTGAAGCCCTCGTCCGGGTAGTGGGCGGCGGCGAGGACCCCGTCCGACAGGCCCGGCTCGATCGCCCGCGCCCGGGCGGCGGGGACGACCTCGACGGCCGCCCCCGCCGCCCGCTGCAGCCGCGCCCGCTCCACGAGGAGCGCCTCCTCGTCCTCGGTGAAGGCGAGGGACAGCCCGCTCCTCACCGTGAGGCCCACGTCCTCGCCGAGCCAGTCCCGGGCCGCGCGCCACATCTGCCGGCCCTTCAGGGCATGGGGAACGAGGGCGGCGCGGGTCGTCTGCAGGGAGAGCGTGCCCCCGTTGACGCCCGAGGCCGCGCGGCACACGGACCCCTTCTCGTAGAGGGCGACGTCCATCCCCGCCCGGGCGAGGAACAGGGCGAGGCTCGCCCCGTGGATCCCGCCGCCCGTCACGAGGGCGTCGTAGGGCCGGCTCACCGGCCCGCTCCCGCCGCCATGGCGCCTGTCGCCTCCGCCATCGCGTGTCCTCCGAAGGGGGGCGCCGCCGTCACAGCGCGGGCGGCGGCGGCACCGGGATGTCGGCGTAGTCGAAGGTGCCGACGAGGCTCGCGACGGGCACGGGCCGCAGGGGCACGCGCCCGGTCCACTGGCCGACGCGGCGGCGGGCGCTGTCGACGGCGAGGGGATCGTCCGTCCCCGCGACGGCCAGGGCGACGAGCTCGGCCGCCACGTCCGCGCACAGGCGGCCCTGGCAGGGGCCCATGCCGCAGCGGGTGAAGTGCTTGAGCTGGTTGACCTCGCTCGCGCCGGCCCGCACGGCCGCCCGGATCGCGCCGGCGGTCACGTCCTCGCAGCGGCAGACCACGGTGTCGTCGCCGATCGCCGCCACCTGCCCGGGCCGGAGCGCGGTGAGGCGGGAGAGCGCCCGCCCCGCGAGCGCCCGGCGCCGCATGGCGAGGATCATCGACCGGGTGCGGCCCGGCCCGCGCCGGCCCGCAAGGTCCGCCACCGCCGCCGCCCCGGCGAGCCGGCCCGACAGGCGCGCCGCGCCGACCCCCGTCACGCCGCCCCCGTCGCCGGCGACGTAGAGGCCGGGGACCGAGGTCCGCCCGTGCTCGTCGAGGGCCGGGCGCCAGCCGCCGAGCGGCCGGTCGAACACGTGGCGGGCGCCGAGGAGCCGCGTCACCTCCGTCGCCGGGACGAGGCCGTTGCCGACGGCGAGGGCGTCCGCCTCGAAGCGGCGCACCGGTCCCGCCCGCGGCGCGCCGCGCCGGTCCACCGGCCCCGCCTCCACCGCCTCGAGCGCCGCCGTCCCGCGGGCGGCGCGCACGGCGTGGCCGGAAAGGACCGGCACGCCCGCCACGCGGATCCGCGCGGCCCGGGCCGCGCCGCGGGCGAAGGAGCGGGGCCGCTGCAGTAGGGCGGGCAGTGCCCGCGCCCACGCCGCCCGGCCCGACAGGTCCACGACGGCCGCGACCTCCCCGCCCTTCTTCAGGATGCCCGCCGCGACGGCCGCCAGCAGCGGCCCCGTGCCCGCCACCACCGTCCGCCGCCCGGGCAGCGCGTCCGACGCCCGCAGGAGGAGCCGCGCCCCGGCGAGCCCCACGACGCCCGGCAGCGTCCAGCCCGGGAAGGGGACCGCCCGTTCCGTCGTCCCGAGGGCCGCGACGAGGGCCCGGGCGATCACCACGCCGTTGCCCTCCGGCCCCACGAAATCGACCCGGAAGGGGTGGGCGGCCTCGATCCGCACGACCGACCAGGCGCGCCGGCCGCCGAGGAAGCGGACCGCGCCGCCCTCGAGCGCGCGGCGCAACCGCTCCCCCGTCCCATTGTCGGGGCCGGGAAAGCCCGCGGGCGGCGCGCGCCAGACCTGGCCCCCCGGGGCGTCGGCCTCGTCGAGGAGGACGACCTCGAGACCGGCCGCGGCGGCCACGCGGGCGGCGGTCGCGCCGGCGGGACCCGCACCGAGGACGGCGAGGTCGACCACGTGGGTGTCCGGCGTGTCGGGGGGCGGCAGGAGGGGGGCGTTCACGGGCTCTCTCCGAGGACGATCTCCATGCCGTCCCTGGCGGCAACGAGGCACGTCTCGCGCCAGTTCCCGTCCACGCGGGCGAGGCAGCCCTGGCACGCGCCGGCCATGCAGAAGGCGCCTGACGGCGCGCCCGCGGGGCTCGCCCACAGGCGCCGGATGCCGGCGGCGATCAGGGCGGCGGCGACCGGTTCGCCGGGGCGGCAGGGGACCGCCGCGCCGTTCACGAGGAGATGCGCCCCGCCATTGTCCGCCTCGCCGTCCATGCCCTCGCAGCTCCGCCTCTCGCAAGAAGACTGGCCCCCCCGCGGGCCGGGGTAAAGGGGAGGGAAAGGGCGGCCGCCGCCTTTTCCCGGGCGCGCGCCGGGCACCGGGCGGGGGCGAGCGGCCCGCGCGCGGGCGATCAGAGGCGGCGCAGGACGAGGCCGGCGTCGAGGAGGCTCCCGACGCCCTCGAAGCGGCGGGAGATCGCCGGGTCGTAGAGCTCCGCCAGGCGGTCCGCCTTCTCGAGGTAGCGCTGGTAGTAGCCGCCGTCCCGGGCGTGCTGGCCGCGGGCGACGTTCTCCCGCGCCTTCTCCACGAAGTCGCCGAGGTACTTGAAATGGAGGATGGCCGCCCGGTCCGGGGCGAGCTTCAGGCGCGGGGCCAGCATGTGGACGCCGCCGTAGAAGGAGACCGGCCTGTCCGCCTTGAGGAGCGGCACCTTGGAGTTCACGTGGGCGAACGCGGAGATGGTGCGCTTCACCACCGGCTCGAGCCGCCAGGCGAGCTCGCGGGTGGCGAGGTAGCGCGCCCGCCCCTGGTCCAGCGGGTAGAGGTGCTTCAGCAGGAACCGGTCGGCGGCGGTGGCCGGGCGGCGCTCGCTGTCCCGGGCGAGCACCCGGTCCCGCGGGCCGCCGAAAATCTTCCACGGCGGCGTCGGGAAGCGCCGGTGCATCCGCCGCCGGATCGGGAAGATGTGATAGCCCGACCCGTCGAAGAAGGGCGCCGCCTCGATCATCGGCACGCCGTCGCTCGCATGGGGGTCCGTCAGCGGCTCCCGCGGGTACATGTCGAGCATGATGGAAAAGACGGCTTCCGCCCCCGCCGCCTCCAGCCGCGCGACGTAGCCCGCGAGCGGGGCCGGCCAGTCCGGCGCCACGAACAGCTCGTCCACGTCGAGGAAAAGGCCCCAGCGGCCCACGAGGAACGCCTCGTGGATCAGTTCGCGCCATTCGTTCTTGTGGTCCCGGTAGGGGCGTTCGGTGGAGATGACGAGGACGTCGTCCTGCGCGGCGAGGTACTCGGCCGACCCGTCGGTGGAGGCGTTGTCCACCACGATGAAGCTCGCGACGCCGAGCGCCCGGTGATGGGCGAGGAAATCCGGCAGGCGCAGGCGCTCGTTGTAGCACAGCGCCACCACGTGGACCGGCGAATCGGGAAGGCGCATCCGTGGCAGCGGCGTGCCGAAGGCGGCCTCGAAGCGGGCGGGAAGGTCGTCCCTCAACCTCGTCTCCCGGGGGCGGGTCGGATGGATGGGCCGCCCTCTTGGCACGGGGCGGCGGCGGCGGGAAGCCCGCCCGTTGCCCGCGCGGCGGGGCCGTGCCATTGAAGCCGCCCATTCCCGCGGCACGGACGGACGGACGGACGGATGACGGCGCTCGCCACGGGCCCCTCCCTCGGGGCGGAGATCAAGGGCCTGCCGGTCTCCCGGCGCACCATGAAGTGGCGCCGCTTCCGACGCGTGCGCACGGTGGACCTCGACGGCCTCGCCGTCGCGGTGGACCCGGCGCGCATGAGCCGCGACCTCGTCCACATGCTCTGGCGCGGCGCCTACGAGGACGCCGAGCGGGTGATCGTCCGCCGCGTCCTCGTCCCCGGCGACCGGGTGGTGGAGGGAGGCGGGGGCCTCGGCGTCGTGTCCATGACGGCGGCGCGGATCGTCGGGGCGCAGAACGTGACGGTGTTCGAGGCCTCCCCCGTCGCCTTCGCCCTGATGACGGAGAACCTGGCGAACAACGCTCTCGCCCTCGACGCGCGTAATGCCGCCCTCGCCGCCGAGGAGGGCGAGATCGTCTTCCACGTCCACGACAACGTCATCTCCTCGAGCCTGTTCGAGCGGGGCGACACGCGGCCGACGGCCGTGCCCGCCGCGGCGGTGGCGTCCGTCGTCGCCGAGAAGGACCCGACGGTCCTCGTCCTCGACATCGAGGGGGCGGAGGTGGCGGTGCTTTCCGCCGCGCCGCTCTCGGGCGTGCGCGCCGTCATCGTGGAGATCCACCCCCACGTGGTGGGCGACGCGGCGATCACCGCCCTTTACCGGCACATGTTCGAGGCGGGCTTCGTCCTCGCCCACGGCCTGTCCTGGGGCAAGACGGTCACCTTCCTGAAGGAGGGGTGAGGGCGGCGTCATCCGCCCGACGCGCGTCGGCGTATGCGGGTGAGACCACCAGCCGAAGGATGCCATGACGACAGCCCTCGTCACCGGCGCGGCCCGCCGGATCGGCCGCGCCATCGCCAGCGACCTCGCCGCCCACGGTCACGCCGTCGCGATCCACGCCAACGCCTCCGCGGACGCCGCCGAGGCGCTCGCCGCCGAGCTCGCCGAAGCCCACGGGGTGGCGACCGCCGTGGTGGTCGCCGACCTCTCCGACCCCGGGGCCGTCGCCCGCATCGTCCCGGAGGCGGCGGCGGCGCTCGGGCCCCTCGGCCTCCTCGTCAACAACGCCTCGGTCTACGAGACCGACGGCGCGGACACGCTCGATGCCGCCTTCTTCGAGCGGCACATGGCGGTGAACGCCCTCGCGCCCGCGCTCCTCGCCCGCGACATGGCCGCGCGCCTTCCCGCGGGCGAGACCGGGGTCGTGGTGAACCTCGTGGACCAGCGGGTGTGGAAGCCGACGCCCCAGGCCTTCAGCTATTCCGCCTCCAAGGCGGCGCTGTGGTGGATGACGCGGACGATGGCCCAGGCCTACGCCCCGCGCCTGCGCGTCGCCGCCCTGTCCCCGGGGCCCACCCTCGGCCACGACCGGCAGGGGGAGGAGGCGTTCGCCCGGCAGGTGGCGGCGACCCCCCTCGGCCGGCAGCCCGCGCTCGAGGAGTTCGGGCGCGCCGTTCGCTTCATCCTGGAGACGCCCTCCCTCACCGGCCAGATGATCGCCCTCGACGCGGGCCAGCACCTGTCCTGGCAGACGCCGGACGTGACCGGCGTCGGCGAGGACTGAGGCGAACGGACCGCGCCTGCGACCGTTTTCCCCGTCACGGCCAACGGATGAAAGGAGTGCGCACATGACCCGCGACGGCAAGGGAACGGGCGGCGGCGACACCGGGCAGCAGGGCGAGAAGCGTGCCGGCCCCGACGCCTTCGAGGAGGGCACCAAGGAGGTGGACCTCTTCCAGCAGAAGAAGGGCGACAACAAGCTGCAGGGCGACGACCAGGAGAGCGTGCGCGACCAGCGCCACGCCCAGCCCGACGCGAAGCGCGAGCCCGATGCCCGCGTGCGCGAGAGCTTCGAGAAGATGGACAAGGACCACCGCGCCGAGGAGGAACTCGGCAAGGGCAACCGCTCCTCCGGCAAGGGTTGATCGCCCGCCGCCCGGGGCTTGCGCCGACGCCCCGGGTGCGCGATCTCCCGTCCATGGGAACCATGGACCGGGACGACGGGGAAGGGGCGGCCGGGGGCGAGGCGGACGAGCCCGCCACCGCGAGCCGCGTGCGCGAGGGGGCGACCCCGCTCCTGCAGCGGGGCGTTCCGGTGGAGGAGGTGCGCTTCCGCCGCTCCGCCACGAAGGCGACCGGCGCCGCCCTGATCGCCGAGGAGGTGAAGCGGCTGCCGAACGCGCCCGGCGTCTACCGCATGCTCGACAAGGGGGGGGACGTCCTTTACGTCGGCAAGGCGCGCAGCCTGAAGAAGCGGGTGGTTTCGTACAGTCGGCCGACCGGGCTGTCCTCCCGCATCCTGTCCATGATCAACCAGACGGTGGCGATGGAGTTCATCACCACCGGGACGGAAACCGAGGCGCTTCTCCTGGAAGCGAACCTCATCAAGCGCTACCGGCCGCGCTACAACGTGCTCCTTCGGGACGACAAATCGTTCCCCTACATCCTCATCACGGGCGACCACGCGGCCCCGCAGATCGTCAAGCACCGCGGCGCGCGCAGCCGCAAGGGCGATTACTACGGCCCGTTCGCCTCGGCGGGGGCCGTCGACCGGACGATCAACGCCCTCCAGAAGGCGTTCCTGATCCGCTCCTGCTCCGATTCGGTCTACGAGAGCCGCACGCGCCCCTGCCTCCTTCACCAAATCAAGCGCTGCGCGGCGCCCTGCACCGGCGAGATCTCACCGGAGGACTACGCGGGCCTCGTCGCCGAGGCGCGGGCCTTCCTGTCGGGCAAGTCCGGCGGCATCCGCCGGCAGCTCGCGGCGGAGATGGAGGCGGCGGCCGACACGCTCGACTTCGAGCGGGCCGCCCGCATTCGCGATCGCCTCGCGGCGCTGTCCCATGTCGATTCCCACCAGGGCATCAACGCGGCCGGCATCGAGGAGGCGGACGTGTTCGCCGCCCACCAGGCCGGTGGCGAGACCTCGATCCAGGTCTTCTTCTTCCGCGCCGGGCAGAACTGGGGGAACCGGGCCTTCTTCCCGAAGGCGGACCCGTCCATGGAGGCGGCGGACGTCCTGCAGAGCTTCCTCGCCCAGTTCTACGACGACAAGCCCGTCCCCTCGCTCCTCCTCCTGTCCCACGACCTGCCCGAGGAGGGGCTCCTCGCCGCCGCCCTCGGCGAGAAGGCCGGGCGGAAGGTGGAGATCCGTGCGCCCAAGCGCGGGCAGAAGCGGGACCTCGTGGAGCACGCCCTCGCCAACGCCAAGGAGGCCCTCGGCCGCCGCCTGTCCGACCGGCAGAGCCAGGCGACGCTGCTGGAGGGCCTTGCCCGCGTGTTCGAGCTGCCGGCCCCGCCGCGCCGCGTGGAGGTCTACGACAACTCCCACATCATGGGGTCGAACGCGGTCGGCGGCATGATCGTGGCCGGCCCGGACGGCTTCTCCAGGCAGCACTACCGCAAGTTCAACATCCGCTCGGAGGACATCGCGCCGGGGGACGACTTCGCCATGATGCGGGAGGTGCTGACGCGCCGCTTCTCGCGGCTCGTGAAAGAGGCGGGGCCGAAGGGGGAGGCGGCGGTGCCGGAGGAGGGGCTGCCGCCCTGGCCCGACCTCGTCCTCATCGACGGCGGGGCGGGGCAGCTGTCGGCCGCGTGTGCCGTCCTCGCCGACCTCGGCGTGCGGGACGTGCCGCTCGTGGGCGTCGCCAAGGGGGTCGACCGGGAGGCGGGGCGCGAGGAGTTCCACCAGCCGGGAAGGAAGCCCTTCCGCCTGCCGCCCCGGGACCCGGTCCTCTACTTCGTCCAGCGCCTGCGCGACGAGGCCCACCGCTTCGCCATCGGCAGCCACCGCGCCCGCCGCAAGAAGGAAATGACGGCGAACCCGCTCGACGGCATCCCGGGCGTCGGCGCCACCCGCAAGCGGGCGCTGCTGAAGCACTTCGGCACCGCGAAGGCGGTGAAGAAGGCTGGCCTCGAGGATCTTGCGGAGGTCGACGGCATCTCGGAGAGCCTCGCCCGCAAGATCTACGACCATTTCCAGGAGAACTGACGCCGGTGTCCGCCGCGGCGCGGCCCTTTTCCGGCGCCTTGCCCGAACGGGGTCGAGGCGCCCGGCCAGACGGGTTTTCCTCGAGCGGCGCACGGCAGAGCCGTCCCGACGGGCAGCCGTAGCCTGGAAGGCGGGTGAGGGATCCTGGCCGCCGTCACCCGCCGGAGGTGTGTGGACGCCCCTTCGGATGCAGGCGGTTTCCGGTTGCGTGGGAGCATGTGGCGAGGTGCGCCCGTGTGCGGCCTCGAAGCTGCGGCCTTCCCACGCCGCTGGCCCGTATGGATGTCCGCAGGTCGGATAAAGGTCGCTCACCCGCGCTCGCGGCGCTGCGGTGTCCGTTTGCTGGTTCACCCGACCCGGTGCGTGACCATCCGCCCGGACGCTCAATCGCCCTGTTCACATCCCCGACGTCATCCCGACGGCCGCCGGACCGCGACAGTCCTCTTCCTTGCCCATCATGACCCCGGCCGCGCGCACCATGCGGTTGGCGAGCGCGGCGGCGACAGGCATGCGCGGCTTTCCCGACAACATGCGGGCGAGTGATACCGGCGCACCATACTCGTGACTCGGTAAGGTTTTGATGGTCCGGGTC
>CAZJNX010000090.1:0-18373 GCA_964547415.1 uncultured Hyphomicrobiales bacterium | reverse complement strand
GCGAACCCCGTCGTCATGAACGGGATCCCGGATCTCGCGAGCCGGCCGGACCTCGCGGACCGGTGCATCGCGCTCCACCTGCCGCGCATCGCGCAGGACAGGCGGCGGGCGGAGGAGGCATTCTGGGAGGAATTCGCCTTCTGGCATCCGCGGATCCTCGGCACCCTTTGCGACGGGCTGGTCCGCATGCTCTCGGGACTGCCGGCGACGCGCCTTTCGTCGCTCCCGCGGATGGCCGACTTCGCCAAGCGCAGCGTGGCGGCCTGTCCCGGGCTCGGCTTCGAAGCGGACGCGTTCCTGCAGGCGTTCGCCTCCAATCAGAGGAGCGGTCGCGACACGGCGTTCGAGAACGACCCGGTCGCCGTCGCGCTCTTGGCCTTCCTCGAGGCGCGGGGCACGGACGAATGGGACGGCACGGCGACCGACCTCGTCCGCGAACTCGACGACCGCGCCCCACCCGAGACCCGGAGGGATCTCAGGTGGCCTTCGACGCCGGCAGCCCTGGGAACGCGGATCAACCGCATCTCGCCGCTCCTGCGCGACCGCGGCTGGGACGTCGAGCGCAAGCACAGCGGCGACCGCCGCATCTCCTTCCGGCGAGCACGATCGGCCGCGTAAGGGCGGCCATGGGGGCGTTTCGATCAGCGCAGGCAGACGACCTGCACCACGGAGCCGCGGACGGCCTCGACCACGTCGGCGACGGTGCGCTCGGCGATCGCTGGCTCCCGGTCGAGCGCGTGGTCGACGCCGCGTGCTTCCAGAAAGGCGCGCACCACCGGCGCCTTGATGGCGAAGTTGACGTTTTGCGGCAGCGCTCCCGCGGCCGCGAACGTCGCCTGGTCGTCGAGTCGCGCGACGACGACGCCGACGACGTTGCCGGCGCGGTCGAGGAGCGGGCCGCCGGAGTTGCCCGGCTGGACCGGTGCCGTCATCTGCAGGTGGCGCGCGTCACCGCCGACGCCGCTCAGCGCCGACAGATTGCCCGTCGTCACCGACAGGGCGTTTGCGAGCATCGACCCTAGCGGGTAGCCCACGACGAGCACCTCGTCGCCGACGCGCGGTCCGAAGTCCCGCAGGGTCAGGCGCTTCCTCGTGGCAGCCCGGTCGATCCGCAGGACCGCAAGGTCGTTGAAGACGTCAGTGGCGATCAGCGTCGCTGCGCCGTGACCCGCGACCTCGAGGCCGACGCATCCGTCGACGACATGCGCGTTCGTCAGGATCTCGCCGTCGGCGCCGACGACGAAGCCGGTACCGGTGCCCGCGATCGACGGCGGGGCGGGGGCGGTGCCCGGAACGGTCGAGGCGACGGGCGGCGCGGACCTCGGTGGGGGCGGCGGAAGCCCCACCGGACGCACGCAGCACTCGACGTAGCGGGTGGAGGCCCATCCGCGCGCCCCGCCGGTCGGTCGTAAGCACCTCCACCGGAAGCCAGGTCCGGCCGTCACCGGCGACCGCCGCGCCGAGCGGCGCGAGCAGCGTGCCGCCGTTCATCACTGCGAGGCGCCGGGCGCCGATGCCCGGGCCATCCCGCAGCGACAACGAGATTCGCGGCGACACGAAGTGGAAGGCGTCGCGCGACGACACATCGAGACAGCACCCGACGTAGCGGTCGAACACCCAGCCACGCCGACCGGCGTGCTCCGTGGTGACGACCTCCACCTCCATCCAGCGGCTGCTCGACCGGCCCGTCGACAAGAGGAGCGTTCGAGGGTCGAGTTTCGCCAGACGCCGTCCGGACCTGCCTGACGGCTCGGAACGCAGCGCGAGCCAGTTTTCCCCCTCCGGATCCAGCCCGACGAGGTAGCGGAGCTGCAACTCTCCTTCCGCGGCGCCCGCGGGCGCGGGACCGCCGGCAAGGACCGTCGCAGAAAGCGCGTTGCAAGCAGAAGCCGCCATCCGGCGCGCGCAAGGAGAAGATCCCGCATCCCACTGTCACCCTCCAATCCGGGCCGAGCGGCCCCCTTGCGCCGACGCGCGATCCCACCGCGCCAGACCGGGCCCTCCGTCTCCTTCTGCCGCCGCACGACAGCCAACCGGCCGGCAACGATTGACCGCCGCCTGACGGATCGGTCCGCGGCCCGTTCGTCCGATCCCGGGGCGCATATTCGGCGACCAATTCCGCGTCCGGACCGTCCGGGAGCGGGTCCGTCACGGTCGCCCGTGGAGCACGGGCGAACGAGCCGTGTGTGCGAGGGTGTCGACATGAAGATGCAAGGCCGCGCCATGATGCGCATGCGATCGGCCAGGGACCGGACGTGAAGGGCCCGGTGCGCGAAACGCCCCCGCCCGCCGAAGGCACCGACCTCAAGAACGAGAACGGCGGTCGCCTGCGGCCCCGCCCGAGGTATGGACGACGTGGACGGAGACCGAGACGGGACGGCACGCCGGAACGGCCGCCGTCACCGCGGCTCCGGACGGCCTGGACGGCCGCATCTCTTTCACGAACAGAATCAGGGGATCGGAGAACGCTCCGGCGGCGAACCGACAACCGGCTGCTTACCTCCTGCTTACCCGAAGGTCACCCGGGTCACCAGGGCTTGGAGGCCGCTTCCGTAAGTGATTGAATTTGCGGGGGTTTTTGGCGCGCCGGGGAAGATTCGAACTCCCGACCCCCAGATTCGTAGTCTGGTGCTCTATCCAGCTGAGCTACCGGCGCCGAGGCCAGTGTGGGCGCGGCCTCGCCGGAAGGGACGTAGACGGGAGAGGGGCGGAATGCAAGCCCCCTCGGACAATCCCCGCCACGGCGGCGTGGCGGGAGCCGGTCGCCGGCGAAGACCCGGTCCAACGCTGCCCGGGGCGCCGCCCTGTCCGGAGCCTTGCGCAACGCCACGGCCGCTCGGCGGTGGCACGCGTTCGCCGACACAGCCAGTGTCGCGGCGCGGCCGATCCGCCTCCCGCCGTCGCGCGCGGCCGATCCACCCTCGGAAGGCCCGGCGGGCCTCGCCGCGGGGACCGGCGGCGTCAGCCCAGCATCCGGGACGGAAGCCAGGTGGCAAGGGCCGGGACCGAAAGGAGAATCGCCAGCACCACCAGCTCGATGACGAGGAAGGGGAGGACACCGCGAAAGAGGGCACCCGCCGTCACCTGCCGGTCCGCCGTCGACAGGACCGCGTAGAGGTTGAGGCCCACCGGCGGGGTGATCGCCGCGATCTCCACGAGCTTGGTCACGACGACGCCGAACCAGATCGGGTCGATGCCGAGGGCCTGGCTCACCGGGAACAGGAACGGCAGGGTCAGCACCAGCATGGAGATGGCGTCGACGAACATGCCGAGGACGAGGAACACCACCACGACGACGGCGAGGAAGACGGCCGGGTCCACCGCCATGGTGGTGACGAGGTCGTTCGCCTCCCGGATCACCCCGCTGATCAGGAGGAAGCGGGACAGGAGCAGGCCCGCCATGATGATGAGGAAGATGGTGGCGGAGATCTTCGCCGCGTCCACCAGCGAGGCCCACAGGTCCCGGCCCGACAGGCGGCCCTGGGCGAGGCTGATGAGGAGCGCGCCCGCCGCCCCGACGGCCCCGGCCGCGGACGGCGAGAACCAGCCCATGTAGATCCCGCCGATCACGAGGAGGGCGAGGAGCGCGATCCCCCACACCTTCAGGATCGCCGAGCCCTTCTCGGCGAGGGAAAAGCGCTCGGTCGTCTCCGGCGCCCAGTCGGGCCGGAAGACGAGGAAGAGGCGGATCCCCACCATGAAGGCGACCATGGACAACAGGCCGGGCACGATGCCCGCGATGAGTAGCGCGCCGATCGACTGGTCGGTCAGCACCGCGTAGAGCACCATGGCGATCGACGGCGGGATCATGGCCGCCAGCGTCCCCGCCGCCGCGATGCAGCCCGCCGAAACGCCCGGCGGATAGCCGAGGCGCCGCATCTCCGGCAGCGCCATCCGCGTGAAGACGCCCGAGGACACCACGGTGGAGCCCGAGGCGGCCGCGAAGGCGCCCGAGCTCAGGATCGTCGTCATGTAGAGGCTGCCGCGCACGCGGCTCGTCAGCCGGTAGGCGGCCGTATAGAGGTCCCCCACCAGGCCCGACTTCGAGGTGATGATGCCCATGAGCACGAACATCGGCACCACCACGAAGGTGTACTGGCTCGCGATGTTGTAGGGTAGCGTCTCGATGGTCGACAGGAGGAAGCGCTCGCCGACCGACAGGTAGAGGCCGACGATGGCGACGGTCGCCATCGCGAAGGCGACCGGGATGCCCGCGGCGAGGAGGGCTAGCAGCGAGCCGACGGTCGCCAGGGCGACGAGGAGGCTATCCATTGACGGTCCCTTCCGGCCGCGGCGCCGCCCGCCCGCCGAGGAGGGTGCGCACGAGCTGAAGGACGCACACGAGCGTCATCACCGCCGCGCCGAAGGCCGCCGCCGCCTTCGCTGGCCACACCGGGAAGGCCCACACGGCGACGGCGGTCTCGCGAATGGCGAAGCTGTCGCGGGCGAGCAGCGTGCAGCCGTAGGTGAGGAAGGCGAACACGAAGGCACCGAGGGCGAAGCTCGCCGCGTCCGACAGGCGCTGCCCGCGCCGCCCCATCCGGCGGTAGAAGATGTCGACGGCGATGTTGCCGCGACTTTCCTGGACGCCGGCGAAGGCGAGGAAGATCGTCACCGCGAACAGGGCCGAGGAAAGCTCCAGCTTCGACGGCAGGGGCGCGCCGAATACCATGCCCGCCACGATGTCGGCGGCGCCGTAGGCCATGATGACGAAGACGACGACGGCGGCGAGGGCGGTCATCGCCCGCGTCAGCCGCCCGATGGCTCGCTCGATGGCGGACATTGAGGGGTTCCGGCCGGGGTGGGGAGGGGGGCCGGGACCGGAGCGGCCCCGGCCGGGCAAGGCGTCAGTCGGCGGACAGCTCGGCGGCGGCCGGCCGTAGGAGCTCCGCGATGGGCGCGGCGCCCTCGCCGTGGCCGCGGCTCTTCATGTGCTCGAGCCACAGGTTCACCATGTCGGCGGCGGCGGCGGACAATTCCTCCTGCTCCTCGAAGGCCACGAGCTCCACCCCGAGGTCGGGCAGCGTCCGCTCGGCCTCCGCGCCCGCTTCGACGACGGCGTCGAGCTCGTGCTGCATGGCCTCCGCCCCGACCTCCTCGAGGAGGGTCGCCACGCTCTGCGGCCAGCCGCCGTTCATGTTCTCGTAGCTCGCGTAGATCTGCCAGGTGCCCAGCGCCCCGCCGTTCAGCGTGCTGCCGTACTTCGCCACCTCGTGGATCTTGGAGGCCTTGATCATGTCGTGGGCGAGATAGGCGCAGTTGAGGTTGCCGCGCTGGACCGCCTCGTAGACCTCGCCCGCCGGGATGTTCACCGGCGTCGCCCCGACCGACTGCCAGAAGCGCGGCACCATCTCGCCGAAGGCGCGGATCCTGAGGCCCTCGAGGTCGTCCATGGTGGCGACGCGGGTGTTGCACTGGATCCGGTACGGGTTCGAGGCGTGGGTGAGGAGGGCATGGACGTTGTTCTCCTCCCACTCCTCCTGCACCGCCTCGGTGCCGAAGATGGCCATGGTGGTCTCGTGGGCGGTCGGCGCGTCCTTGAACATGCGCGGCAGGGAGCCGACGACGCTCGAGAGCGGCAACTCGTTCGGGTAGTAGGCGGCCGGGAAGGCGGCGAGCTCGATGGCGCCGGAGGACACGAGGTCGAGGAGCTCCTGCGGCCCGCCGAGGCCGCCCGCCCAGAAGATCTCGACCGTCACGTTGCCGTCCGAGCGCTTCTCCACCTCGTCGGCGAACCACTGGTCCCAGTTCGCCTGGGAGAAGGTGGACGGCAGGAAGTGGCCCATCCGGAGGTGCAGCTTCGGGTAGTCCTCGGCGAGCGCCTGGGGCGCGGCGGCGAGCATCATCGCGCCCGCCAGACAAAGGGTCCTGATCGTCATGGTGGTCTTCCTCCCGTCGTTCTGTTTCGTCGCTGTCCGCCCGGCCGCGCGTCAGGCGCTGGCGGGGCGTCCTTCGGCGGGGGCCGCGCCATGGAGCGCGCGCACCTCCCGCTTCAGGATCTTGCCGTAGTGGCTCTTCGGCAGCTCGGCGACGACGTCCACCGAGCGGGGGCGGCGGTCGGTCGGGAGCCGCTCCCGCGCCCAGGCGAGGAAGGCGTCGGGATCGAAGGCGGCGCCGGGCCGCGGCACCACGACGGCGTGGACCGTCTCGCCCCAGAGCGGGTCGGGCCGGCCGATCACCGAAAGCTCCTGGACGTCCGGGTGGGCGTAGAGCACCTCCTCCACCTGGCGCGGGTAGACGTTGTTTCCGCCGGTGATGATCATGTCCTTCTTGCGGTCGGTGATGTAGAGGAAGCCCTCGCCGTCGAGGCGGCCGATGTCGCCGGTGCGCTGCCACGGGCCCTCGCGGATCTCGGCGGTCGCCTCTTCATCGTCGAGGTAGCCCTCCATCAGGTGCGGCCCGCTCGTCACGATCTCCCCGTCCGTGTCCGGCGGCAGGAGGCGGCCGTCGTCGTCCATGATCGCGACGCGGGCGAAGAAGGCGGGGCGGCCGGCGGACGCGAGGCGGTGGGGCGCCCTGTCCAGCGCCTCCACGTGCTCGGCCGGCGACAGGGAGGTGAAGGCGACCGGGCTCTCCCACTGGCCGTAGAGCTGGCGGAAGACGGGGCCGAAGACGGCGAGCGCCTCCTTCAGCCGCTCGGTCGGGAAGGCGGCGCCGCCGTACAGGAGCGCCTTCAGGGACAGGCGGTGCGCCAGGTCCGGCCCGCACCGGTCGAGGAGCATCATCACCATGGTCGGGGCCATGAAGGTGGCCGTCACCCCCTCCTCCACGAGGCAGCGCAGCACCTCCTCGGGCTCGAAGCGGCGCACCACGCGGCAGCGGGCCCCGCGCGCCATGTGGGGCAGGACGAGGGAGCCGGTGGCGTGGGTGATGGGGGCGGCGAGGAGGGCGACGTCGTCCGCCGCCGTGTCGGGCGAATAGTCGACCAGGTAGGCGGTGGTGACGGTCACCCAGTTCGCCTGGGTCAGCACCACCCCCTTCGGCCGCCCCGTCGTGCCGGAGGTGAAGTAGACGGAGTGCCGGTCGGCGGGGCGCGGGACGACGGCCGGCGGGTCCTCCGCCGCCTCCGCCACCACGGCCTCGTAGGGCACGGCCCAGTCCGGCGCGGGCCCGCCGACGGCGACGAAGGCGACGTCGGCGGCAAGGCGGGCCCTGAGCCCGTCCACCGCCGCGGCGAGGTCGGCGTCGAAGAAGACGACGCGGCAGCCCGCCTTGTCGAGGCAATAGGCGTGGTCCTCGGGCGAGGCGCGCACGTTGAGCATGGTGCGCACGATGCCGAAGCGGGCGCAGGAAAGGTCCACCTCCACCAGCTCGGGCACGTTGCCCATGACCGTGCCCGCGGTGCCCCCGTCCGCCCCGCAGCGGGCGGCGAGCCAGTTGCCGAGGCGCCGCGTGCGCTCCTCCACGTCCGCGTAGGACAGGGTGCGCGTCCCGTCCTCGAGGAGCGGGCGGCCGGAAAAGCGGGCGAAGGCGTTCTCGATCAGCGCGGCGGCGGTCATCGCCGCCCGACCCATTTCGGCTGTCGCTTGTCGAGGAAGGCGCCGATCCCCTCCTTCGCGTCCGCGTGCATCATGTTGCGGCCGACGAGCTCGCTCGTGAAGGCGTAGGCCTGTGGAAGGTCCATCTCGAGCTGCTGGTAGAAGGCGCGCTTGCCGAGCGAGACCGAGTAGGTGGACTTGGAGGCGATGTCGGCGGCCACCTCCGCCACCGCCTCGTCGAGGGCCTCGTCGGGCACGACGGCGTTGACGAGGCCGATCCTGAACGCCTCGTCGGCGCCGTGGAGGCGGCCCCTCAGGAGCATCTCCATGGCGTGCTTGCGGTGGACCGCGCGGGACAGGGCCACCATCGGCGTCAGGCACCACAGGCCGATGTTGACGCCGGGGGTGGCGAAGCGGGCGCTCCTCGCCGCCCAGGCGAGGTCGCAGGCGGCGACGAGCTGGCAGCCCGCGGCGGTCGCCACGCCCCGGACCTTCGCGATCACCGGCTGGGGGAGGGCGAGGATCGCCTGCATCATGGCGCTGCAGTCCACCGACACGTCGCGGAAGAAGTCCGCGTCGCCGCCGCCGGAGAACTCGCGCAGGTCGTGGCCCGCGGAGAAGATGCGCCCGCCCGCGCCCTCGAGGACGATCACGTGCGAGCCGCGGTCCCCGGCGATCTCCTCGAAGGCGGCGGTGAGCGCGGCGATCATGTCCGTCGAGAGCGCGTTGCCGCGCCCGGGCCGGTTCAGCGTCAGCGTCGTCACCGGCCCGTCGTCCCGCCTCAGGAGGACAGGCTCCGTCTCGGGGCCGTGCGCGGCCACCCGCTGTTCCATGGCGTTTCCTCCGTCATTTTTTCCCAAGACTAGCGATCTTGTCGCACCTTGCAACAGCGCATCCGGGGCGGGCGCCGTCCGGCCCAGCCGGGACGAGCGCCGGCGGGGCGGCGTCTTGCGCTTGTCGTCGTCCCGCCGGAGCTGCCATCCTCGGTGAAACGCCGACGAGGAAGACGGGGAGGACGAGGACATGGGCGAGGCCGAAGGCACGGCGCCGCGCGCGCTCGAGGGGCTCCGGGTCGTCGATCTCGGCAACTTCATCGCCGCGCCGTTCGCGGCGACGCTGATGGCCGAGTTCGGCGCGGAGGTGATCAAGGTGGAGCTGCCGGGAACGGGCGACCACGCGCGGCGGCTCGGCACCCCGTCGCAGGCGGGCGACACCTACGTCTGGCTCAGCGAGGCGCGCAACAAGAAGTCGGTCTGCATCGACCTTCGGACCGAGGAGGGGGCGGCGCTCCTGAAGTCCCTCGCCGCCGTCAGCGACGTCGTGTGCGAGAACTTCCAGCCCGGAACGCTGGAGTCCTGGGGCCTCGGCTGGGAGGAGCTCTCGGCGGTCAACCCCGGCCTCGTCCTCCTGCGCGTGTCCGGCTACGGGCAGGAGGGGCCGCTCTCCCGCCAGCCCTGCTTCGGGCGCATCGCCAACGCCTTCGGCGGGATCTCCTTCCTGTCGGGCGAGCCCGACCGGCCGCCCGCGCAGCCGGGCTCGGCGACCCTCGCCGACTATCTGGCCGGCCTGTTCGGGGCGCTCGCGGTTCAGTTCGCGCTGCGCGCCCGCGACCGAACGGGCCGCGGGCAGATGATCGACATGGCGCTCTACGAGGGCATCTTCCGCATCCTCGACGAGGTGGCGCCGGCCTACGGGCGCACCGGCTTCGTGCGCGAGCGCAACGGGGCGGAAACGCCGATCGTCGCCCCGCACAGCCACTTCCCGACCGGCGACGGGCGCTGGGTGGCGATCGCCTGCACCAACGACCGGATCTTCGCGCGCCTCGCGCGGGACGCCATGGGCCGGCCCGACGTCCTCGACGACGCGCGCTTTTCCACCAACGCGGCCCGGATCGCGAACCGGGAAGCCGTCAACGGCCTCGTCGCCGACTGGACGCGGACGATGGAGCGCGACGCGCTCCTTCAGCGCTGCGCAGCGGCGGAAGTGCCGTGCGGTCCGGTCTACGGGATCGACGAGATCTTCGAGGACGCCCAGTACGCCGCCCGCGGCAGCATCCGCACCGTGGAGGACCCCCGCGCCGGGCCGGTCCCGGTGCCGAACGTCGTCCCGCGCATGACTGGGACGCCCGGGCGCATCGACTGGCTCGGCCCCGCCCTCGGCGCCCATTCCGACGAGATCTTCCGCGGCCTCCTCGGCCTCGACGGGGAAAGGATCGCGGCGCTGCGCGCGCGCGGCGTGGTGGGCTGACCGGCGGGCGCGGCGCCCGCGCGGGTCAGGCGACCAGCGCCATCAGCACGATCAGGATGCCGGCGAGGGACCAGGCGCGCAGCGAGAGGTCCACCCGGTCGGCAAGCCGCGCGGGAAGCCGGGGCCAGCGCGCCGCGCCCGCGCCACGGCGTGCGATTCCCCCGAGCGCTCCGGCGAGGGGCGGGGGGCGCAGCGCCCCGAGGCGGGCAAGCGCCCGCCGCACCGGGATGCCGATATCCCCCGGCGGAAGCGCCGGGAGCGACCATCGCGTCGCGGCGGCGGCGAGGGCGAGGAGGAGGGCGGCCGCCACCGGCCACGTCGCGCTCCACAGGGTTTGCGGCTCGAGCGGATAGGCCCGCGAAAGGCCCGAGAATGCCGGCAGCAGCACCCAGGGAAGCACCAGCGCGCCGGCCGCCATCGCGAGGAAGGGGAGGAGGAGCCCGGCCGGCGGGCCGGCCGCCTTCGCCGCATCGCGCGTTGCGACGGCGCGGCCGAGGAAGGTGAGGAGGAGGAGGCTCGTCCCGAAGGCGGAGAGGGCGACCGCCGTCCCCGCGGCCCCGTCGCCGAACGGCTGCTTGAGGGCGGCCTTCACCGCCGCCCCGCCGGTCGGCGGCAGGCCCGCGACGGAGGCCGCCACCAGCGCCGTCACCGCCACCACCGGCACGAGCCGCCCCGGCGCCGCCGCGGCGACCACCCCCACCGAAAGGAACAGCGCGCCCTTGGCGAACCCGTGGTGGGCGGCGTAAAGGGCCGCGATCCCCCGCGCTTCCGCCCCGTCCGCCGCCCCGATCGCCGCCCCCGCGACCGCGATGACGAGCCCCATCTGGCTCACCGTGGAATAGGCGAGGATCGCCTTGGGCTCGCGCTGGAAGAGCCCGGCGAGGATGCCGTACCACGCCCCGCCGACGCCCGCCCAGACGAGCGCGACGGACAGGTCCGCGGGGCCGGCGGCGGGCAGGATCCAAAGGAACCCCGCGATCCCCGCCTTCACGATCGCGCCCGACAGCACCGCCGAGGCCGGCGTCGGCGCCACCGGGTGGGCGAGCGGCAGCCACACGTGGAGCGGCACGAGCCCCGCCTTCAGCCCGAACCCCGCGACGAGGAGGCCGAGGGCGAGCGGGGCGAGGGGAAAGCCCGCGCCGAGCGCGTCCGAGATGTCGGCGATGATGAGGCTGTCCGCCGCCGTCGCCGAGATGACGAGGCCCGCGAGCAGCGCCGCCTCCCCGAGGAGGGCGAGCACGATGTAGGTCCGCCCCGCGTCCAGCGCCCGCGCCGTGCCGTCGTGGACGACGAGCACCCAGGCGGCCAGCGTCACCGCCGAGAAGGCGGCGTAGAAGGTCACCGCGTCGAGGGCGAGGAAGACGCCGAGGTTGCCCGCCAGCGTCATGCACCAGAACGAGACGAACACCTCCACCCGTTTCGTGTTCGCCATGGAGCGCACGGCGTAAAGGCCGGCGGCGAGCCAAAGGGCCGCGGCCATGGCGAGAAGGAGCGCCCGGTCTCCGTCGAGGCCGAGGACGACCCCGAACAGGAGGTCGGGGACGATGGTCTCGCCCTCGCGCGGTCCGGCGAGGGCGAGGAGGAGGGCGGGCAGCGGCGCGACGGGCAACAGGAGGAGCGCGCGGGCCCGCAGGCGCGGCAGCCAGGCGAGCCCCGCGAGGACGAGGGGCGCCAGGAGCGCGAGGAGCGGAAGCGGCGGACCGTCGAGGAGCGTCATGGGAAGGCGAACCGCTCGGCGATCAGGACGGCCCAGCCCAGCGGGCTCAGCGCCGCCCCGGCAAGGGCGCCCGCGGCGAGGGCGACGAGGGCGGTGACGGCGGGCGGCAGGGCGAGCCCGGCACGGGTGGCGAGCGGCTCCTCGCCGCCGGTCCCGGTGCGGTACCACAGGCGATGGAGGATCGGCAGGAAATAGGCGGCGTTGAGGAGCGCGGACGTCGCCAGCACCGCGAGCACCCAGGGCGCCCCCGCCTCGAGCCCGCCGGCGGCGAGGGTCCACTTGGTGACGAAGCCGGCGACCGGCGGGATCCCGATCATGCCGAGGGCGGCGAGGGAGAAGGCGAGCGCCACCAGCGGCATGCGCCGCCCGAGCCCGTCGAGGTCGCCGATCTCCTCCGCCCGCGCCGTCTCGGCGAAGGCGCCCGCGCAGAAGAACAGCGTCACCTTCATGAGCCCCTGGTGGACGAGGTGGACGAGGCCGCCGACGGCGGCGAGCGGTGCGGCGAGCGCGATCCCGAGGGCGATGTAGGAGACCTGGCTCACGGTGGAGTAGGCGAGGCGCCGCTTCAGGTTGGTCTCCCGCAGCGCGCGCAGCGAGCCCCACACGATGGTGACGGCCGCCGCGAGGGCGAGCGGCGTCGACAGGCCGAGGTCCGCCACGTGGGCGATGCCGAAGACGTCCACCACGATCCGCACGATGCCGAAGGCGCCGGCCTTCACCACCGCGACCGCGTGGAGGAGCGCGCTCACCGGCACGGGCGCGACCATCGCCGCCGGCAGCCAGGCGTGGAGGGGCACGAGCGCCGCCTTCACCCCGAGGCCCGCCACGAACAGGACGAACAGGATGCGCTGCGTCGCCTCGTCCGGCGCGTCCGTCCGCTCGGACAGGTCCGCGTCGGTGAAGGCGACCGGCCCGACCGACGCCTCGAGCCAGGCCATGGCGATCAGGAACAGGGCGCTGCCGGCGAGGGTGTAGGCGAGGTAGAGGCGGCCGGCCGCGAGGGAGCGGGCATCGCCCTTGTGGACCACGAGCGGCCAGGTGGACAGCGTCAACAGCTCGTAGAAGACGAAGAAGGTGAACAGCGATCCCGACAGCGCGATCCCCGCCGTCGCCGTCACGCACAGGCTGAAGAAGCCGAAGAAGCGGGAAAGGTCCGGCCCGTCCCGCAGGTAGGCGATGGCGTAGACGGTGGTGAGGAGCCACAGGAACGCCGACAGGGTGAGGAACAGGAGGGCGAGCGGGTCGACCCTGAGGAGGAACTCGAGCCCGGGCGCGAGCGGCAGGTGGGCCTCGTAGCGCGCCCCGCCGGCGATCTCGGCGATCATGAAGGCGACGAGGCCGAGCTTCACCACCGCGCCGCCGAGGTTGAGCCCGTTCCGGAGGCGGGCCGCGCCCTCCGGCACGAAGAAGGTCGCCACCGCCGGGAGGAAGGAGGCGAGGAGGATCGCGAGCGGCAGCGTCGCCCCGCTCATGGCAGGCCCTCGAGGGCCGCGGGCGGGCGGCCGATGGCGGCAAGGTGCGAGGGGAAGGCCGAGCCGATCCCGACGAGGATCGAGGCGGCCGCGAGGGCGAGCGGCAGCATCTCCCGCGGGTGGACCCGCCCGGGCGGCGCGCCGCGCTCGGGCCGTGCCATCATCGCCTGGAGCGGTCGGAAGAGGTAGACGGCCGCGAGGAGGCCGCCCCCGACGAGGACGAGGACGATGAGGGGCCGGTCCGCCGCGACGGCGGCGGTGAGCATCAGGTACTTCGCCACGAACCCCCCGCTCGGCGGCAGGCCCATGAGGGTGACGGCGGCGAGGGCGAAGGAAAAGACGGTGGCGGGCATCGCTCTTCCGAGGCCGCCGAGGCCGGAGATGCGGTCGTGGCCGAGGCGCTCGATGACGAGGCCCGCGGCGAGGAACATGGCCGCCTTCGCCGTCGCGTGGGACAGGGCGTGCAGGACGCCGCCCGTCCACGCCCCCGCGGGGAAGGGCTCCTCGCCCCCGCCGCCCGCGAGGGGAAAGACGAGGAACAGGTAGCCCACCTGCGCCACCGTCGACCAGGCGATCACCAGCTTCAGCCGCGCCTGGCGGAGCGCCATCGCCGAGCCGAAGAGGATGGCGAGGGAGCCGAGGGCGGCCAGAAGGACGGGCACGGCGGGCGCGGCGACGGACCCGAGCGCCTCGAACCACACGCGGAACAGGATGAAGAAGGCCGCCTTCGGCACCAGCGCCGACAGGAGGGCGCTCGCGGGCGTCGGCGCGCCGGCGTGGGCGGGCGGCAGCCAGCCGTGGAGGGGAAAGAGGGCCGCCTTGGCGGCGAGGCCCGCCGTCATCAGCGCGCCGGCCGCCGCCGTCACGGCGTTCGCCTCCGCCCGGGCGGCGAGGAGACCGACGTCGAGGGTGCCGTACTCGGCGTAGAGGAGGACGACGCCGAGGAGGTAGAGGAGGGCGCCGATGAAGGCGAAGAAGAGGTAGCGCAGGGCCGCGGCCAGGGTGTCGCCGTCCGTCTTCAGCGCCACGAGCCCGATGGCCGCGAGGGTCAGGAGCTCCAGCGCCACGTAGAGGTTGAAGAGGTCCGGCGACAGGAACACCGTGTTGAGGGCCGCGACCGCGAACCAGGCGAGCGGCCAGAACGCCCACGCCGCCCGCCCTGCCGCCCGCCCGCCCGCGAACTCGGCCCGCGCGAAGACGAGCGTCGCCCCCGCCACCAGCGCGCCCGCAAGGATAAAGACCGCCGCGAGCCCGTCGGCGTGGAGCGCGATGCCGAGGGGCGGCACGTGCCCGCCGATCGCCACCGTGACGGGACCGCCGGAAAGGATCGCGGCGGCGAGGATCGCGGCGAGCGCCAGGGTGGCGGCCGACAGGGGGGCGGCGAGGGGCGCGCTCGCCCGCGGTGAGACCACCGCGAGGAGGGCCGCCGCGAGGGGAAGGCCCACGAGGAGGACGGCCGCGAGCGCTGCGCTCACGGCGCGCCGTCCACGGGGCGGTCCGGCGGGTCGGTTTCCTCGGAGGAGCCGCCCGCTTCCTCGGGCAGCCGCGCGCGGCCGGTGAGCGCGGCGTGGCGCACCACGAGGGCCGCGCCGACGGCGGTGGCGGCGAGGGAGATCACGATGCCGGTGAGGATCATGGCCTGGGGCACCGGGTCGGCGCCCGCCTCCGGGGAACGGGCGGCGAGGGCGCCGAACAGGAGGAAGATCCCCGCGCCCGTCACGTTGAAGGCGAGGAGGCGTCGCAGGAGGTGCCGGCGGGCCACGACGCCCCACAGGCCGATGGCGACGAGGACCGCCCCGCAGGCGGCGTAGACGGGCCATCCGCTCGCCTCGGTCATGGGGCGGGGCGTTCCGGCGGACCGACGACGGCGAGCGTCAGGATGGTGGCGATGGAAACGGCGAGGGCGACCTCGATGGCGAGGACCGCCGCCTTCGCCCATGCCGCGGGAAGGCCGAGGAAGCTGCCCGCGAACGCGCCTGCGAGGCCGAAGGCGAGGAAGACCGCCGGTCCCGCGATGACGGCGAGGCGCACGGTGAGGCCCGCGATCCGCGGCGGCTCGGCGAGGCCGCCGAGGAGCACGAGGAGCCAGGTCGCGGCGAGGATCGTGCCGCCCTGGAAGGCGCCGCCGGGCCGGTCCGTCCCCACCCATACGAGGTAGACGCCGACCACCACCCCGAGCCGCGGCAGCGCCCGGGCGTAGGTGGCGAGGGTGCCCGCCGGCATCGTGCGCTGGCGCGGACCCGGCAGGCCGCCCCAGTGGCGCTCCTCCGTCACCGCCCAGACGCAGGCGAGGGCCGCCACCAGCACGATGACCTCGAGCAGCGTGTCGAAGGCGCGGTAGTCGAGAAGGATCGCCGTCACCGGGTTGCCGATCCCGGTGCGCGCGAGACCGTCCGCCACGGCGGCGGCAAGGCCGGGACCGTCCGGCTGCGCGACGAGGACGGTGTGCACGAGGAGGCCGGCGAGGCCCGCGGCCGCGAGGGCGGCCGCCCCGTGGAGAAGCCCCGGCCGCTCCTCCGGGGCGGCGAGGCCGAGCGTGCGAAGCCGCGCCCACGCGCCCATGAGGAGGACGCCGGTGAGGCCCGTTCCGATGGCCGCCTCCGCGATGGCGAGGTCGACGGCGTCGAGCCGGACCCAGGCGACGGCGAGCCCGATCCCGAAGGCGAGGAAAAAGACGATCCCGGCGAGAAGGTCCCGCCCCGCGACGGCGGCGAGGGCCGTCGCGACGAGGAGGAGGCACACGAGCCCGTCGATCGCGGTCCCGATCACGTCCGCCCCCGCGATCCCGGTCCGGCGCCGCGGACAGGGCGACCCGGGCGAGGCGCCACGGGAAGCCGGACCCGCCGGTCGCACGGGGCCCCGCCGCCCGGAGGCGCGGGCGGAGGGGCCCTCCTGTCCACCGTTCCCGGGGCATGGAGCCGGTTCGGGCCGTCCGCGGCCCCCGGGACGCCGACGGTCGCGGCCGGGCAGGTGGCGGGACCGGACGCGCGGCGCCTCACGTGCGGCGCCTGACGCCCGCGAGCCCGTCGGTCGCGGTCCCGGTCACGGGTGCCCTCCGCGATCCTGGTCCGGCGCCGCGGAGAGGGAGCCCGCGGCGAGGCGCCGCGGGAAGACGAACCCGGCGGTCGCACGGGCCCCCGCTGTCCGCAGGCGCGGGCGGTCGAGCCCTCCGGTCCACCGGTTCCCGGGGCATGGAGCCGGTTCGGGCCACCCGCGGAACCCGGGACGCCGACGGTCGCGGCCACGCAGGTGGCGCGGTCGGACCCGCGGGGCCTGACGCCCGCGAGCCGGTCGGTCGCGGTCCCGTTCACGGTTGCCCTTCCGCGATCCCGGCCCGGCGCCGCGGCACGGGCGAGGCGGCGAGGCGTCGTCCGGCGATGGCGGTCGCGCCCCTGTCGAGGAGCCACGAGAAGACGCGCTTCGGCGCCGCCTCGCCGTCGCGAGGCACGGGGCGCGCGCGACGAGGCGGAGCGCTGCGGCGCGGACCGTCGCCGCGGCGCCCTGGGGGCTCGGGACCTGGAACGGCCGGCAAGCGCGGGACGCCGACGGTCCCGGCCCGCGAGACGGCGCGTGCCGTCCCGTGACGGCGGAGGTCCGCGATCCCGTCGGCCGCTGTCCGGTCGCTGGCGCCTTCCCGAATCGGAGGCCGGCGCCGCTGCAAGGGCGAGGCGGGCTCCCCGCGAGAGGAGGACGGGCCTCGCCCCCGCGAGGAGCCCTGCGGACTGCAGGCAGCGGATGCGCCGGACGCGGGCGCGGCCCCGTCCGTCGACCTTGTCGTCCGCCTTCGGGCGGCTCGCGCCGTCCGGGACGCGCCGCAGGCCGACGGTCCCGGCCGGGGAGGCGGCGAGGGCGGTGGCACGGCGGCGGTCGCCGGCGCTTCGATCACGGGCGCTCTCCCCGATCCGGGTCCGGCACCGCGGCGAGGGCGACGCGGGCGAGGAGCTGGGCCGCGACGGCGGCCGCCAGGATGGCGAGGAGCCACACGAAGACGAGCTTCGCCGCCGGGAGAAGTCCGTCCGCCTGCAGGCACAGGGCGAGCACGACGAGGCCGAGGCCCAGGTTGTCGGCCTTCGTGAGCGCGTGGAGGCGGCTGTGGACGTCCGGAAAGCGCAGGACGCCGACGGTCCCGGCCACGTAGAAGACGACGCCCGCCCCGACGAGGAGGACGGTGGCGACGTCGGCGAGCGCGGTCATCGGTCCCCGTCCCCGTCCTCCGGGTCGCCGCTCCCGCCCGCGCTCGCGGCCTTCGCGAAGGCGACGGCGCCGAAGGCGGCGAGCAGGGCGAGCACCAGCGCCACGTCCACGACGGCCGGATCGTCCGCGGCGGCCGACAACAGGAGGATCGCGCCGATCCCGCCCGTTCCCACGAGCTGAAGGCCGAGCACCCTGTCCACGGGGGTCGGCCCCCGCACCACGCGCCAGAGCGCCGTCGCCACGCTCGCCAGCACGATCGCGGCCGCGGCGAGGAAGAGGGCCGTCACGGGCCGCCTCCCGCCCGCGCGGCCCCGCGGCGGCCCGCATCGGGGCCCGCGGCGATCGCCGACAGCAGCCGCCGCTCCTCCGCCGCCACCTCCTCCGCCACCGGCGCCGTCGCGTCGAGGCAGTGGACGAGGAGCGTGTCGCCCCGGGTGCCGGCGACCAGCGTGCCGGGCATCAGGCTGAACTCGCCGGCGATGGCGACCCGCGGCGCGCCCGCGGGCACGCGCGTGGGCAGGACGTGCCAGCCGGGGTCCAGCGGCATGGCGGGATGGAACGCGCGGCGGGCGACGTCCACCCCGCCGAGGAGCGAGCGCCACAGGAAGCGGGGGACGAGGGCGGCGAGGGCGAGGGGGCGGACGATGCGCGTCGCCGGCGCCGCAAGGCCGAGACCGAGGGCGGCGGCACCGGCCACGGCGACGACGCCGACGGCGAGCCCGTCCGGATCGGCCCCGGTGACGACGAGCCACGCGATCATCGGCAGGATACACCCTTTCGAGAAGTTGCCCATCGAGGTCCACCGTTCGGCCCGGCGCGGGCCACCCCGCCCCCGGATGGAACCTTCGCGCCGGGCGGTCAAGCGCACCGTCCGTCGCGGGCGGCGCGCGGCCCGCTCGCCGGAGCGGCTTCCTGGGCAACTGTGTTGTTGGCGCTCGGGCTCACCACGGCGAGGTCGATCCGCGCCTCTGCGCCGCCCTCGCCATGGGATGGCGAGCGACGGCGGCTCCGAGGCGAGGATCCTGAGGCTTGCCGTTTCCGACGGTCGTGGACCGTCATGCCGCGAGTGGCTTCGCGTCTCGGACCACTGCGTCGAGGATGACGAGGAGCTGTCCGGCGCAGGCGATGAGGACCGCTTTCGGCGGCTTGCCCCTCCCCTCGAGCCGCCCGCGCATCCTTGGGAGCGCCGTGAGGCGGTGAGCGCGGCGATGATGAGGTGTAGAGGTTTTTATCTGATCTGACATTTGTGCTAATGGCGGGGAGGA
>CAZJNX010000089.1:0-18481 GCA_964547415.1 uncultured Hyphomicrobiales bacterium | reverse complement strand
CGAGGCCGACATCGAGGACGCCGACACGATGGTCGCGCTCACCAACGACGACCAGGCCAACATCATCGCCTGCGTGATGGCGAAGACCCTCGGCTGCACCCGCAACCTCTCCCTCATCAACAACGCGAGCTACCCCGTCTTCGCCCACGCCCTCGGGATCGACGCCTACGTGAACCCGCGCACCGTCACCATCTCGCGGGTCCTGCGCCACGTGCGCCGCGGACGGATCGAGAGCGTCCACTCCCTGCAGAACGGCTCGGCGGAGGTGATCGAGGCGGAGGCGCTCGAGACCTCGCCCCTCGTCGGCCGCCCCCTGCGCACCCTCGGCCTGCCGGACGGCATCCGCATCGGCGCCATCTACCGGGGCGGCCGTGCGATCACGCCCAAGGGCGACGACGAGATCCGCGCCCACGACCGCGTGATCATCTTCGCGCTGGCCGAGCGGGTCCACCAGGTGGAGCAGATGTTCCGCGTCAGCCTCGAGTTCTTCTGAGCCGGCCGCGGGCCGTGGCGGATGCCGGTCGCGACCCGATGTGCGCTTTCGTCGCACCGCGGATCCGGGTCGGGCTGCGCACGTATGCGACCGGGGACCGGCGACCGGTCCCCCTTGTGCGCGTCGATGAAAACAATGAGAATTGGTGCTGGCATGGCGCGTGCAAGTCGTGTTCCGAGGGTCGGTCGGTCGTCTCGACATTTCGCGAGCAAGACTGTCGCCTGGGCGACATTTGCCCGTGCCCTGTCCGGCGGCCCGTTCTGGTCTCCGACGCCCGGAAAATCGCGGCCGGCACGGCCACGAAAAGGTGAAAAATAATGGCGGAAAAACCACAGAGCCTTCAGGATACATTCCTCAATCATGTTCGGCGCTCCAAGACGCCGCTGACGATTTTCCTCGTGAACGGGGTGAAGCTGCAGGGGGTCGTCACCTGGTTCGATAATTTCTGCGTGCTGCTGCGCCGGGACGGCCACTCGCAACTGGTCTACAAGCACGCCATCTCCACGGTGATGCCCAACCAGCCGGTCCAGCTGTTCGAGCCGGCGGAAGAGACGGAACGCGAGAGGAGCTGACCCCACTGTCCGACAGGAAGACGCCCGGCCGTGCGACGGCCGGCGAACCGCCGGCGGCCGCGGATGCCGTCGCCGGCGGCCACGGCGGGACCGCCGCCATCGTCCTCGTGCCCGACCTGAAGCGCGGGGGCAGATGGCGGGCGGGGCAGGGCGCGCGCACGCCCGAAGGCCGCCGTGAGGAGGCCGTGGGCCTCGCCGAGGCCATCGCGCTGCGGATCGTGGACGCGAGCGTCGTCCCGGTCTCCGAGATCCGGCCCGCCACCCTCTTCGGCCCCGGGCGCGTGGAGGACGTGAAGGCGCTCCTCGCCGCCACCGGCGCGACGCTGGTGGTGGTGGACCATGCCCTCTCGCCGGTCCAGCAGCGCAACCTCGAAAAGGCCTTGGGAGCCAAGGTCCTCGACCGGACGGCCCTGATCCTCGAGATCTTCGGCGAGCGCGCCCACACGAAGGAGGGCGCGCTCCAGGTGGAGCTCGCCCACCTCAACTGGCAGAAGAGCCGCCTCGTGCGCTCCTGGACGCACCTGGAACGCCAGCGCGGCGGCTTCGGCTTCCTCGGCGGGCCGGGCGAGACCCAGATCGAGGCCGACCGCCGCCTCATCCAGGAGCGGATCACCCGCCTCGAGGGGGACCTCGAGGCCGTGCGCCGCACCCGCGCCCTCCACCGCAAGCAGCGCCGGCGCAACAACCAGCCCGTCGTCGCCCTCGTCGGCTACACCAACGCGGGCAAGTCCACCCTCTTCAACGCCATCGCCGGAGAGGGGGTGATGGCCGAGGACCTCCTGTTCGCCACCCTCGACCCGACCTTGCGCCGCGTGTCCCTGCCCCACGGGCAGGACGTCGTCATGTCCGACACCGTCGGCTTCATCTCCGACCTGCCGGCCCATCTCGTCGCCGCCTTCCGGGCGACGCTCGAGGAGGTCCTCGAGGCCGACGTCATCCTCCACGTGCGCGACATCTCCCACCCGGAGAGCCTCGCCCAGCACCGGGACGTGACGGAAACCCTCGCCGCCCTCGGCATCAACCCGGAGACGGACGGGCGCATCCGCGAGGTCTGGAACAAGATCGACCGCGTGCCGCCCGAGGAGCGGGGTCCCCTCCTGAAGGAGGCCGAGGCGCGGGACGCCATCCCGATCTCCGCCCTGACGGGGGAGGGGCTCGACGGCCTCCTCGCCGCCATCGAGGCGCACCTCGCCCGGGACTCGACGGTCCGCGCTGTGGACCTCGACCCCGCCGACGGGGCGCTCCTCGCCTGGCTCTACCGCAACACGGAGGTGCTCGAGCGCGACGACGGGGACGGCCGCGTGGCGCTCGTCATCCGCATTCCCGAAGCCCGCCTCGCCGACACCCTCGTCCGCCTCGGCGAGGCCGTGCCGGAGCCGACGGCGGTGACGGGCCCCTATCGGCCCTGATCCTGCCTGCCGCGACCGCGCGGGCCACCGCGGCAAGTGCGCCCCCGCCCTGCCGGGTGAGATCGCCGGGCGCCCGGCGGCGGCACCCGGGCGCCTTACCGGCGCGGTTCCGCCCCTTCGCGTTGTGATGGGGAGGGCGTGCGGCGGGAGGTTTCCCGGCCGTCGCGGAGGCGCTAGAAGCGCGCTGGCGATCCGCCTCGCCGGCGGGACGCACACAAAAAGCCGGAGCACTTCCCATGACCGACGCGACGCTGCGCATCTTCGACCCGGTTGAGGGCCTGGATGTGCTGTTCCGCCTCTTCGACGTGGATATCGAGTTCGGGCCCTTCCAGGAGCTCACCTACACCTTCTCGGGCCAGACAGGCACAGGCGAGCCCGCCCAGTTCGTCCTGTTCGGATCGGGCGACGTGGACAACCGGGACAGGCCGCTCCCCGAGGCGACGTTCGACCGGTTCCTCGTCGCGATCGACGGCGCGACGGCGTCCGTCCTCGAGGACTTCACGGCCTCGGGCGATGAGGTCGCGCCGATCGTGTCCGCCTTCCTCGGCACCGACATCTCCGCCCGTGCCACGACTTTCCTCGAGTTCCTGGAAACGCGGTCGCTCACGGTGATCGGCTCGGACGAAGGCGACGTCTTCGACGGGACGGACAACGACGACGTCCTGCGCGGGCTTGGCGGCGCCGACAGCCTGGACGGCGAGGAGGGCGACGACAGGATTTTGGGGAACGCCGGACGGGACACGCTCGACGGGGACCTCGGAAACGACCGGATGGCGGGTGGCCGCGGCAGCGACGTCCTCGACGGTGGCGAAGGCGACGACAGGCTCGCGGGCGGCCGCGGCAATGACGTCATCCTCGGTGGCGAGGGCGACGACGAGATGGAGGGCAATGGCGGCGACGACATCATCGACGGCGGCGACGGGCAGGACGACCTGTTCGGCCGGGACGGGGATGACAGCCTCATCGGCGGCGGCGGGGACGACGGCATCCTCGGCGGACGGGGCGACGACGTCATCCTCGGCGGCGCCGGCAACGACCTCCTGTTCGCAAGTGCCGGGGACGACACCGTCCTCGGTGGTAAAGGCAACGACACCATCAAGGTGGATGAAGGCAACAACATCGTGGTCGGCGGCCGCGGCAACGACATCTTCCTTGTCGATTTCCTGGACGTCGAGACGGGCCTGAGCGTTGTCGACATCCGCGACTTCGACCGGCGCGGCGACGATGTGGTCCGGTTGGCGGGTGGCCCCATTTCCTTCGAGGAACTGACCATCGAGGCCCGCGGCAACGGCAGCGTCGTCACCTACGCGCCCGATCCGACGATCGAGATCGTCCTGCGCCGCGTCGCGCCTGATTCCCTCACCGAGGACGACTTCATCTTCTGAGGCGCCCCGGGCCACGGCTCGCCGCGGCCGCGTTCCGCGCGGCCCGGCATGCCCGCCATGCCCGCCTTCCGGTGGTGCCGACGGCGCCGCCCGCTAGGTTCATACGCTTGCCCGCCCGCCTCCGGCGCGGCGGGCTTTCCAGTTCGCCCCGCCGGGACGCGTGCGGGGCCGGCGGCGGGAGAGGGCATGGCAACCGAGATGGACCGGGGCGCGGCCCCCGGCGGCGCGGCGGCGGCGGCACGGACGGGCGAGGACCGCTTCGGCCTGTCCTTCGTCGAGTTCGTGGCCATCGTCAGCCTGTCGATGGCGGTCACGGCCCTGTCCATCGACATCATGCTGGTGGCCCTGCCGGACATCGCTTCCGCGTACGCCCTCGAGGACGCGAACGACCGGCAGTTCGTGCTGACGGCCTACCTCGTGTCCTACGCCCTCGGCCACCTGGTCGCGGGGCCGGTGTCGGACCGGATCGGCCGGCGGCCCGTCCTGATCGCGGGCCTTGCCCTCTACGTCGTCGCCTCCCTCGCCGCCGCCGTCGCCGACAGCTTCGCCCTCCTCCTCGCCGCGCGCGTGGTCCAGGGCCTCGGCGGGGCCGCGCCCCGCGTCGTCGCCATGGCGGTGGTGCGCGACCGCTTCAGCGGACGGCGGATGGCCCGCGTCATGTCCTTCGTCATGACGCTGTTCATCATGGTGCCGGTGGTGGCGCCCGCGATCGGCAGCCTCATCATGCTGGCCGCGCCCTGGCGGGCGATCTTCGTCTTCCTCGCCATCGTCGGCATGGCGCTCGCCACCTGGGTCGCCCTGCGCCTGCCGGAGACCAACACCGCCGAGCGGCGGGCGCGGGAGGGCCGCACCACCCTCGGGGCCGCCGTGCGCGTCATCCTGTCGAACCGGCAGACGGTGGGCTACACCATCGCCATCGGCTTCGTGTTCGCCTGCATCATGGCCTACATCGCGACGGCCCAGCAGCTCTTCGCCGACGAATTCGGCGTCACCGAGACGCTCCCCGCCTTCTTCGCCCTCGTGGCGGGCTGCCAGGCGGGCGCGGCCTTCCTCAACGCCAACCTCGTGGAACGGCTCGGCATGCGCCGCCTGTCCCACGTCGCCATGCTGGCCGCCTTCGCCGCCTCCGCCATCGTCGTCGCGGTCATGGCGGCAGGGATCGAGGTGGGGCTGTGGCCCGCGCTCCTCTACAAGGCGTTCCTGTTCTTCACCATCGGCCTCTCCCTGCCCAACTTCAACGCCATCGCCATGGAGCCGCTCGGCCGCGTGGCCGGCACGGGCTCGTCCGTCATCGGCTTCTACATGAGCGGGGTGGGGGCGCTCCTCGGCAGCCTGGTGGGCCAGCTCTACGACGGCACCTTCCTGTCGGTGGCGGCCGGCTTCCTCCTGTTCACCATCGGCACCCTCCTCGCCGTCTTCCTCACCGAGGGCGGACGGCTGTTCGCCCCCGCGCCCGAGCGCGCCTGACGCCGCACCCGTCCGTCACACGGCCGTCAAGACCTGCAACTACAGGACGCGTCGGGCAGGGCCGAGACACGGTCGCGCGGCCGCACGGCGAGCCGCTCGCGCCACCTGCCGTCGTGGCGGGAGGCGATGCCTCCCGCGGATGCAACGGGAGACGACATGTTCGACGACAGGCTGAAGATCGCGCTTCTCGAACCCACCGACATCTTCGATCTCAACGTCACCTTCGCCTCGCCCATCGATGTCTCGGCGAGCGAGCCGTTCGACGGGCTGGTGCGGGTCGACGTCGCCTTCACCGAGGCCGACACGCGGGTGACCGTCCTCGGCCGGGGCGACCTCGACGCCGACGGCGTGCCGACCGGCGACACCGTCTTCGAGAGCCTCGCCGTCACGGACCTCGACGGCGCCTCCGTGCGCGAGGTCTGGACCGGGCTCGGGCTCGACTCGGCCGGCTGGCAGCCCATCGCGGACGTCTTCGCCGACCCCGAGGCGACCGTCATCGACAAGCTGATCGCGGTGGACCAGGCGGTGGTGCAGGCCAAGCCCATCGACCTCTTGGGCTCGTCCGGCGACGACGTCTACGGCGGCAGCGTGTTCGACGACCGCTTCGTCGGCCGTGCGGGCGACGACGTGCTCCTCACGGGCGCGGGAGCGGACACGCTCCTCGGCGGCCGCGGCGCGGACGTCCTGACCGCCGGGGAAGGGGACGACCGCCTGTTCGGCGGCTCCGGTGGCGACGTCCTCGACGGCGAGGCTGGCGAGGACATCGTCGCGGGCGGCCGGGGCGACGACGTCCTGACCGGCGGGGCCGACGCGGACGTCTTCGCCTTCGGCCGCCGGGGCGGCACGGACACGGTGACCGACTTCGAGGACGGCCTCGACCGCCTCCTCGTGCGCGGCACCAGCTCCATCGAGGATCTCGCCGTGTCCGAGGACGACCTCGGCAACGCCGTCGTCTCGGCGCGGGGCCTCACGGTGACCCTCCTCGGGGTGGCCGCGGCGGACGTGGCCGCGGACGACTTCCTGTTCTAGCTGCTCCAGGGCGCCGCGCCGGGGCAGGCGCCACCGGCCGCGCCGGCGCGTCCCTCGCCGGCGCGGCCTCGATGCGTTTTGAGTCGGGGCGGGAAGGGTCTAGGGTCCTTCGGACGGACGCGACGGAGACATCCCATGAACCAGCCGCCGAAGACGCCGCTCTCGGGCGAGCGGATCGCCAACAACCTCGACGCCTTCTGGATGCCCTTCACGGCGAACCGCGCCTTCCGGGAGCGGCCGCGGATGGTCGCCCGGGCGAAGGACATGCACTACTACACCCCGGAAGGCCGGCCGATCCTCGACGCCACCGCGGGCCTTTGGTGCTGCAACGCGGGCCACACGCGCGAGCCGATCGTGGCGGCGATCCAGAATGCCGCGGCCGAGCTCGACTACGCGCCGAGCTTCCAGTTCGGCCACCCGACGGCCTTCGAGATGGCCGGGCGCATCGCGGCCCTCGCGCCCGCCGGCCTCGACCACGTCTTCTTCGCCAACTCCGGCTCGGAGGCGGTGGACACCGCCCTCAAGATCGCGCTCGCCTACCACCGCGTCCGGGGGGAGGGGAGCCGCACCCGCCTCATCGGCCGCGAGCGGGGCTACCACGGGGTCGGCTTCGGCGGCATCTCGGTGGGCGGGATCCTCGCCAACCGCCGCCACTTCGGCGCGCTGCTCGCGGGCGTCGACCATCTGCCGGCAACCTACGCGCGCGAGCACCAGGCCTTCTCCCGCGGCGAGCCCGAGTGGGGCGCCCACCTCGCCGACGAGCTGGAACGCCTCGTCGCCCTCCACGGGGCCGACACCATCGCCGCGGTGATCGTGGAGCCGATGGCGGGCTCCACCGGCGTGCTGCCGCCACCCAAGGGATACTTGAAGCGCCTGCGCGAGATCACCGAGGCGCACGGCATCTTCCTCATCTTCGACGAGGTCATCACCGGCTTCGGCCGCCTCGGCTTCCCGTTCGCCGCCGAGCGCTACGGGGTGACGCCGGACCTCGTGACCTTCGCCAAGGGCGTGACGTCCGGGACGGTGCCCATGGGCGGGGTGATCGCCCGCGACCACGTCCACGACGCGTTCATGGCGGGGCCCGACCACGTCATCGAGCTCTTCCACGGCTACACCTACTCGGCCCACCCCCTCGCCGTCGCCGCGGGCCTTGCCACCCTCGACCTCTACCGGGACGAGGGCCTGTTCGAGCGGGCCGGCGCCCTCGAGGGCGCCTGGGCGGACGCGGCCCTGTCCTTGAGGGACCTCGACGACGTCCTCGACGTGCGTTGCCTCGGCCTCGCCGCGGGCGTCGACGTGAAGCCGCGGGAGGGGGCGCCGGGCAAGCGCGCCTACGAGATCATGGAGCGCGGCTTCCACGAGGAGGGGATCATGCTGCGCATCACCGGCGACACGGTGGCCGTCACGCCGCCCCTCGTGGTGTCGGAGGACGAGATCGGCGAGATCTTCGACAAGATCGGCCGCCTCGTGCGCGCCACCGCCTGAGGGGAGGGCTCTCTTGCGGCCGATGTTCGCCTTCGGGGCCAACATGCACGTTCCCTCGGTCCGCCGCCTGTGCCCGCGGGCCGAGCCCATCGGCCCGGCCCGGGCGGACGGCTGGGCCTTCCGCATCACCGAGCACGGCTTCGCCTCCATCGTGCGCGCGCCCGGCCGCACCGTCCACGGCCTCCTGTGGGGGATCTCGCCGGTCGACGAGGTACGGCTCGACGACTACGAGGACGTGGACCTCGGCCTTTACGTGAAGCGGCGGATCGAGGTGGTCCACGGCGAGGAGAGGCGGCGCGCCCTCGTCTACCTCACCGCCAACAACCGGCCGGGGCGGCCGCGGCCGGGCTACCTCGACGGGCGCGTGCTGCCGGCCGCCCGCGCCATCGGCCTGCCGGAGGACTACCTCGCCGAGATCGAGGCCTGGCAGGCCCGGGCCGGCTTCGTCCCGTCCCCGTACGACTTCTGGTAGGGCGGGCGGCGCTTCCCCGGCCCCGCGACAGCCGGTAGAGAAGGGCCATGGACCGGTCCGCCCCCGCCCGCGCCGAAAGCGCCCCCGCCGTTGCCGAGGACGCCCTCGTGCGCCGGATCGCCCGCGCCGTCCCCGCGGACCCCGAGGGGATCGAGGTCGCCCGCCACCGCCTCGCCGAGGCCGAGGCCGCCGACGGGGCGCTCGCCCGCCTCCTCGGCGGGGAGGGTGGGGCGCGCGCGGCGCTCCTCGCGGTGCTGTCCAACAGCCCGTACCTGCTCTCGCTCGCCGCGGCCGATCCGGCGCGCCTTTCGGCGATACTGGCCGCGCCCCCGGAGGAGACGGTGGCGCGGGCGATCGAGGCGACCCGCGCCGCCCGGGGCGACCGGGCGGCGGTGATGGCCGCGCTCAGGCGTCAGAAGCAGGCGGTCGCGCTGACCGTCGGCCTCGCGGACCTTTGGGGCGTCTCGTCGCTCGAGGAGGTGACGGGGGCCCTTTCCGACTTCGCGGACGCGGCGGTGGCCGCGGCCGTCGACCACCTCCTCCGGGAGGGGGCCGACAAGGGCCGCTTCCGCCTCGAGGACCCGGCGCGGCCGGGCGTGGCGAGCGGCCTCGTCGTCCTCGGCATGGGCAAGCTCGGCGGGCGGGAGCTCAACTATTCCAGCGACATCGACCTCGTCGTCTTCTACGACCGGCGGCGCGGCGCGGCGGTGGACGCGCTGGAGGCGAACCGCCATTTCGTGCGCCTTGCCCGTGACCTCGTGACGATCCTCCAGGAGAGGACGCCGGAGGGCTACGTCTTCCGCACCGACCTGCGCCTGCGCCCCGACCCCGGCGCCAACCCGCCGGCCGTCGCCGTCGACAGCGCCGTGCAGTACTACGCCACCCGCGGCGCCTCCTGGGAGCGCTCGGCCTTCATCAAGGCGCGGCCGGTGGCGGGCGACGAGGCCGCGGCGCGGCTGTTCCTGCGCGCGATCCGCCCGTTCGTCTGGCGCCGCCAGGCCGACTTCGCCGCCGTGGAGGACGTCGACGAGATCCGCGAGAAGATGCTCACCGTGCGCGGGCAGGGGGCGATCACCGTGCCCGGCCACGACGTGAAGGTGGGCCGCGGCGGCATCCGCGAGATCGAGTTCATCGTCCAGACGCGGCAGCTCATCGCCGGCGGCCGCTCCGCCGTCTTCCGCGGGCGCGAGACGCTGCCCATGCTCGCCGCCCTCGGCGCCAACGGCTGGCTCGAGGAGCGCACCGTCCGCGACCTCGACGCCGCCTATCGCTTCCTGAGAACGGTCGAGCACCGCCTGCAGATGGTCGCCGACGACCAGACCCACCGCATGCCCGCGGACGAGGCGGGAATCGCCCGCATCGCCCGCCTGATGGGCGAGGAGGAGCCGGGCCGCTTCCACGCCATGCTGCGGGACGTGCTGACCACCGTCTTCGACCACTACCGGGCGCTGTTCTCCCACGTCACCGACAGCGATTTCGACCCCTCGCCCGTGATCGCCGCCGCCCGGGGCGACGACGACGGCGAGAGGGCGGCGCAGATGCTGCGGGCGGCGGGCTACGAGCGGCCCGAGGCGGTGGTGGCGGCCGTGCGCCGCTGGCTTCGCGGCGAGTACCCGGCGACGCGGACGGAAAGGGCGCGCAGGCTCGTCTCCGTCATCCTGCCGGAGATCCTGACGGACATTTCGAGCCTCGCCGACGTGTCGGCGGACGAGGCGTTCGCCGCCTTCGACCTCTTCGTGTCCCAGCTGCCCGCGGGCATCCGCTTCTTCACGCTCCTGCGCAACAACCCGGACCTTCTGCGCCTGTTCGCCCTCGTCATGGGCGTCGCGCCGCGGCTCGCCCGCGTCCTCACCCGTCGCCCGCGCCTCCTCGACGTCCTCATCGACCCGGCCTTCTACGGCCGCAACCCGAGCGAGGAGGACGTGCGGGCGGCGCTCGCCGAGGCGCTCGCGGACGCGGACGCCTACGAGATGGTGCTCGACCGCCTGCGCGTGTTCGGCCAGGAGCAGCGCTTCCTCATCTCGGTGAAGGTGCTCACCGGCTCGCTCGCGGCGAAGGACACGGGCGAAGCGTTCGCGGACCTCGCCGACACGCTGGTGACCGCCGCCCTCGAGGCCGCGCGGGCGGAATTCGCCAAGCGCCACGGGCACGTGCCGGGCGGGGAGGTGGCGCTCCTCGCCCTCGGCAAGCTCGGCGGGCGGGAGATGACGGCCTCCTCCGACCTCGACCTCATCCTCGTCTACGACCACGACCCGGACGCCACCCAGTCCGACGGGGAGCGCCCGCTCGCCCCGAGCCAGTACTTCGTGCGCCTCACCCAGCGGCTCGTGGCGGCCCTGTCCGCCGCGACGGCCGAGGGCACGCTCTACGAGGTGGACTTTCGCCTGCGCCCGTCGGGCAATGCGGGCCCGCTCGCGACGAGCCTGTCCTCCTTCGCGCGCTACCAGACGGAAAGCGCCTGGACCTGGGAGCACATGGCGCTCACCCGCGCGCGCATCATCGCGGGCGAAGAGGGCATCACCGGGCGGCTGCGTGCCGTCATCACCGAGGCGCTGTCGCGCCCGCGGGACCGGGAGGCGCTCGCGAAGGACATCGGCGAGATGCGCGCCCGGATCCAGAAGGAGAAGGGGGCGAGGGACCACTGGCGCCTCAAGACGGTGCCGGGCGGCCTCATCGACGTGGAGTTCCTCGCCCAGTACGCCCAGCTCGCCGTCGCCGCCGACCACCCGGAGGCCCTCGCCATCTCGACCGCCGACCAGCTCGCCCGCGCTGCGGACGTCGGCTTCTACGACGCGGCGAAGGCCGAGACCCTGTCGAGGGCCCTCGCCCTCTACCAGCCCCTCTCCCAGGTCCTGCGCGTCGCCCTCGACGGGGAGTTCGAGGCGGCCTCCGCCCAGCCCGGCCTCGTGCGCCTCCTCCTGAGGGCGGGCGACGCGCCGGACTTCGCCTACCTGGAGGCGACGCTGAAGGAAGCCGAGGCGGCCGTCGCCCAGACATTCGAGAAGACGCTCGGCTGACGGCGTGCTTCGGTTCGCCTGCCGCCCGCGCCGTCGTCCCGGGTGCGGCGGCGTCACCTGCCACGGGACCGAGACCGGAGACGACCCATGACGACGAGGCTTGCCCACGCCCTTCTTCTCGCCGGCCTGTTCCTCCTGCCCCACGGCGGGCCGGCCTCGGCGGCGACGGTCGAGGCGTGCGAGGCGGAGATCACGGCCGTCGAGAACGAGCTCGAGAGCAACCCCCGCTTCGAGACCGAGCCCGAGGGCCGGACGGACGAGATCCGCAACATCCTGGCCCAGGCGAGCGAGGCGGCCGAACAGGGCGACGCGGAGCGCTGCATTGAGCGCGTGGCCTCGGCGAAGGGCATGGCCGGGATGCGCTGACCCCCGGCCCGCCGCCGTCGCCCGCGACGTTTCGGGGCCGCTGGTCGAACGCCGCCGGCGGTCGCCCGGGATGGTCCGGCGAAGCCGTCCCGGCCCGTCCGCGCACGAGGCGTCGCATCGTGACGCCCGTCGCCCGTCGCCGTCCCCCGGGGCGCGCCGGTGCCGCCGGCACGCCTCGCGCCGCGGGCGTCAGCGGGAGACGACTTCCGGGAGGGTGGTGGCCGGCGGGGTGTTGCGGCTCCGCGTCGTGCGGATGATGCCGTCGATGATGGTCATGCCGATGCCCGGCAGGTTCCCCTGCTGCACCGACTCGAGGATCGTGGCGCCCGGGGCGTGCTGGGCGCGGTCCATGACGACGAGGTCCGCCGGCCGGCCCACCTCGATGATGCCGACGTCGAGGGAGCGGCGGCGCGCCGTGTTGCCGGTCCCGAAGCAGAAGGCGATCTCGGCCGGCACGTTCGCGAGGCTCGACACGAGGGCGATCATCCTCAGGATCCCGAGGGGCTGGGCACCCGAGCCCGCGGGCCCGTCCGTCCCCAGGATCACCTGGTCGAGCTTGCCGAGCTCGCGCGCGGTGTTGACGGTGAGGAGCGCCGCCCGCTCGTTGCCGTTGTGGACGATCTCGAGGGCCTGGCGCGTGCAGGTCTCGCACAGGCACACGATCTGGTCGTCGGGAAGCGCCGAGTGGCCGCCGTTGATGTGGCCCACCACGTCCGTGTCGGCCTGGAGCACCACGTCCTTGTCGATGAGGCCCGAGCCCGGGATCGAGGGACCGCCCGTATGGATCGTCGACTGGATGCCGTACTTGCGCGCCCAGGCCACCATCTCCCCCGCGACGTCCCCGCGCTTGACGGACCCGAGGCCCACCTCCCCGAGGAGGGTGACGCCGGCCTCGGCGAGGTCCTTGAAGTCCTGTTCCTCCATCCCCTCCTCGATGCAGGGGGCGCCGGCGTGGACCTTCACGCCCGAGGGGCGAAAGTTCGCGTAGAAGCGCTGGGAGGCGATGGCGTGGGCCTTGAGGCCGACGATGTCCCGCGGCCGGCCGGGGGTGTGGACCTCGCCCGCCGAGATCATGGTGGTGACCCCGCCGTTGAGGGTCGAATCGATCCAGTGGAGCTGCTGCTGGCGGGGCGTGTAGTCGCCCACCACCGGGTGGACGTGGCTGTCGATGAGGCCGGGGGTGACGGTGGTCCCGTTCGCGTCCACCACCGTCTTGGCGGGGGAGAGGTCGATGTCCGCCTCCCGGCCCACCGCGGCGATCTTGCCGTCGACGGCGAGGATGCAGTCCGCATCGAGGATCGGCTCCTCCATCCGGCCCGACAGCATGAGGCCGATGTTCCTGATCGCGAGCGTGCCGCCCGCCTCCGGTCCCGCCTGGTCCGCCACGTTCCGTCCTCCTCGACGCTCGTCCGTTCCCCGATCCTCCGTCGGCGCGGGGCGGCGCGCATGACGCCCCCCGCGCCATCTTGACACGGGAGCCTATCCGCCCGATCGTTTGTGTGCAAACGAATTGCCCGTCCCACCCAGAGCCAGCCCCCCGGGAGACCTTCGCGATGACGCTCACCGTCCGCCCGCCCGCAAGGGTCGAGGAGATGCCCGAGGTCGCCGGCCTCGAGCGGCTGCCCGTGCTCGACGTCACCCACTACACGGACGGGCTGTTCGCCTTCTCCCTCGCCCGGCCACCCGCCTTCCGCTTCCGCTCCGGCGAGTTCGCGATGCTGGGTCTGCCGGCGGAGGGAAAGCCGCTCCTGCGCGCCTACTCGATGGCGAGCCCGTCCTGGGACGACCGGCTCGAGTTCTACTCCATCAAGGTGCCGGACGGGCCGCTCACGAGCCGCCTGTGCGACGTGCGGCCCGGCGACGGCGTCTACCTGCGCCCGCGCGCCACCGGCACCCTCGTTCTCGACGCCCTGCGGCCCGGCCGGCGGCTCGTCTGCCTGGCGACGGGCACGGGCATCGCCCCGTTCGCGAGCGTCGTCCGGGACCCGGAGACGTGGGAGCGCTTCGATGAGGTGGTGCTCGTCCACGGCTGCCGCGCGGCCGCCGACCTCGCCTACGGGGAGGGGCTGGTGGCGGCGATCGCGGCGGACGAGGTGCTCTCGGAGATGACCGGCGGGCGCCTCTCCCACGTCACGGCCCTCACCCGGGAGGGGCACCCGCTCACCGGGCGCATCACCGCGCTGATGGCGGACGGGCGCCTCGCCTCCGCCATGGGCGGCCCCCTCGACCCGGCGGCGGACCGGGTGATGCTGTGCGGCTCGCAAGGGTTCCTGAAGGACGCGGCGGCGCTCCTCCAGTCCGCCGGCTTCGAGGAGGGCGCCAACAACCGCCCCGCCGACCACGTCATCGAGAAGGCGTTCGTGGGCTGAGACGGCTCGTCGCACCCGAGCCGGTCCCTGCCCCTTCTCCGCCCGGTCCGGGCGGAACGGATGATGCCGAGCGGCCACGTTCCCCGACAAATGTTCACCTTTCGTGCGATTCGGCATGGAAAGCGTTTACCAAGCCATGCTAGAAAGGGACAACCTCAGGACGATCGGAAGGAGAGCGTTGGCACCATGGTTCACCTCGTGCTTGCCGACAGGGGTGCGCGGCCGAAGGGGCGGGCCGGCATCCCTCGCGCCGTGCGGGCGGCGGGCCCGGTGGTCGCGTCGGTCGCGCTCGCGCTCGTGTCCCTCGCCGCCGCAGCGCCCGCCGCGCGCGCGGACGCCGCCTACACCAGCTGCGTTCAGAGCATGTGGCCCGAGGCCCGCCGCGCGGGCGTGAGCCGCGCCACCTTCGACGCCGCCTTCGACGGGATGACCCCCGATCCGAAGACGCTGCGGCTCATGAACCGCCAGTCCGAGTTCGTGAAGCCGATCTGGGAGTATCTCGAGACCGCCGTGTCCGACGCCCGGATCGAGAACGGGCGCAAGATGCTCGCCCGCCACGGCGACACGCTCCGCCGGATCGAGGAGCGGTTCGGCGTCGACGCGGAGGTGGTGGTCGCCGTCTGGGGGATGGAGACCAACTACGGCGGCTTCATGGGCCAGCACAACGCCATCCGGGCGCTGTCCACCCTCGCCTGCAAGGCGAGCCGGCGGCGCCCGTTCTGGCGCAACGAGCTGGTGACGGCGCTGGAGATCCTCCAGGAGGGCCACGTCTCCCTCAACGACATGGAGAGCTCGTGGGCCGGCGCCATGGGCCACACCCAGTTCATGCCCTCGAGCTGGGAGGCCTACGCCGCCGACTACGACGGGGACGGCAAGCGCAACGTCTGGCGCGACGTGCCGGACGCGCTCGCCTCCACCGCCAACTACCTGCGCGCCTTCGGCTGGCGCTACGGGGAGACGTGGGGCTACGAGGTCGCCCTGCCGGAGGGTTTCGACTACCGCCTCGCCGGCGGCAGCGCCAAGCGCACCCTCGCCCAGTGGCGGCGCCTCGGCGTGCGCCGCGTGGGCGGGCTCGCCTTCCCGCGGCCCGGCGACGAGGCCTACCTCCTGTTGCCGGCGGGGGCGCGGGGGCCCGCCTTCCTGATGCTGCCCAACTTCGACGTCATCAAGCGCTACAACAACGCCACCTCCTACGCCCTCGGCGTCGGCCACCTCACCGATCGCATCATCGGGCGCGGCGACTTCGCGCAGGCCTGGCCGAAGAACGAGCGGCCGCTCAGCCGCTCGGAGGTGAAGGAGATGCAGTCGCTCCTGACGCGCGCGGGCTTCAGCACCGGCGGGGTCGACGGCCTCATCGGCCCCAACACGCGCGAGGCGATCCGCTCCTACCAGCGCGCCAACGGCAAGACGCCGGACGGTTTCGCGAGCGCGGCCCTCCTCGACGCCCTGAAGCGCCGCTGACGGCACCGCGCCGCTCGCGAGCGGGGCGTGAGCCGCGCGGGGGCGGGCGCCGGAGCTCCGCCCGGGCGGTGCGGAACTCGGTCCATCCCAACCGCCGCTCCCGGCTGCCCCGCGGCTGCGGAAGGCGGTGTTGGGTGGTACGCCAGCCAGGCGACCCGCACCGAAGCGGGCCCGTCCTCGCAGCCCCTCGCGACGGCGTGGCGTCGGATCGAGATGGCCGGCGCGGCCGCGGGTCGCGCCGCGCGCCGTCGAGGCCGCGGCCGCGACAGCGCAGATCCCGTGCGCACCGGTCCATCCGCCCGGCCCGGCCGGTGCGCCGCCCGTTCGCACTCAGTGCATGCGCCGCAGCGTCCGGCGAACGGCGCCCGCCGCAGCGGCGAACCGCCCGTCCCGCCAGCGGCCGTCTCATGGCAGGCGTGCGCTGGCACCGCGACGAAACGGCTTGCGCGGCGGCGACGTCCGGCTTAGGTTGATGCGACTGGAAACGGGCGACAGGGGCGATGGTGCTCCCGCCGCGGCGCCGGGTTGGCAGAGGCGAACGAACTGACGAGACGGTGACGCGGGCCCCGAACGGCCCGCACCTGCCGCGGACGGCGAACGAGCCAGCGAATTTCCCCGATCGACATGATGCCGTCGCAATCCGATGGTAAGCCATCGGTCCACGACGAGACGGAACACGACTTTTGACGACCTTTGATGCGCTCGGCCTCGCCGAGCCCCTGCTTCGGGCCCTCGCGGCCGAAGGCTACGCCGCCCCCACGCCCATCCAGACGGAAGCGATACCGTCGGCCCTCGCCGGTCGCGACCTCATGGGCCTGGCGGCCACCGGGACCGGCAAGACCGCCGCCTTCCTCCTCCCCCTCCTCCACCGACTCGCGCTCGAGGGCGGCAAGCGTCCCGTGCCGGGCACCTGCCGCGCCCTGGTGCTCGCGCCGACGCGGGAGCTTGCCGCGCAGATCCACGAGGCCGCCGGGCGGCTCGGCCGCTTCACCGGCCTCACCGCGCGCATCGTCATCGGCGGCGTGAAGCCGGGGCCCGAGGCCCGGGCCCTCGCCGGCGGCACGGACCTGCTGGTGGCCACGCCCGGCCGGCTCGAGGACCACGTGCGCTCCGGTGCGCTCCGCCTCGGCCGCACCACCGTCGTCGTCCTCGACGAGGCGGACCGCATGCTGGACCTCGGCTTCCTGCCGGCTATGCGCCGCATCCTCTCGGCGCTGCCCGACGGCCGGCAGACGCTGCTGCTGTCCGCGACCATGCCCGCCGACATCCGCCGCCTCGCGGACGACCTCATGCGCGATCCCGTCGAGGTCGCGGTCTCGCCCGTCACGCGGCCGATCGAGCGGATCGAGCAGCGGATCGTGTCCGTCGCCCCCGGGCCGGCAGCCCGGCGGGAAGCCCTCGTGCGCCTCCTCGGGGCGCCCGAGGTGACGCGGGCCATCGTCTTCACCCGCACCAAGCGCGGCGCCGACCGTGTGGACGCGCACCTGCGCAAGGCGGGCGTCGCGGCGAGCGCCATCCACGGCGACAAGAGCCAGGGCCAGCGCACCCGCGCCCTCGACGCCTTCCGCTCGGGCGCCGCGCCGGTGCTGGTCGCCACCGACATCGCCGCCCGCGGTATCGACGTCACGGGCGTGAGCCACGTCGTCAACTTCGACCTGCCCGACACGGCGGAAGCGTACGTCCACCGCGTGGGTCGCACCGGGCGCGCCGGGGCGGATGGCGTTGCCATCACCTTCTCCGACGGCACGGAGGGGGCGATGCTGAAGGCGGTCGAACGCTTCGCGAGCCGCGCGGGAGAGGGGGGCACGGCCTTCCCGGCCGAGGGGGCCGCCCGCGCCCCGGACGGCGGCGCGCCTGGGGGCGCGGGCCGGAGGCGCGGTGGTGCCAAGACCACGAGATCCCCGGAAACGGGGGCGGGGGCCCGTCAGGGCTCCGCGACCAAGGGGGCCGGCCGGGCCGGGCCGGCTTCCCGGAGCGACACCCATGCGGACCCGAGGGGGCGGCGCAAGGGCCGGGCCGCCCCCCGGGCCGGCGAGGACGGCCAAGCCGGGCTGCACCGCATGCTGGGCGTCGCCCATGACGAGACTTCCCGCCGCCGGCGGCCGAGGCCTAGCCCTGCCCGCGTCGAGGAGACCCTTGCCGCACCGCGTTCCGGTGCCGGCGCCACCCTTGACCGACAGGAGAGATCGAAATGATGAAGGGTTCCGTGAAGTGGTTCAACTCGACGAAGGGCTACGGCTTCATCCGTCCCGATGACGGTGGGTCGGACGTCTTCGTCCACATCAGCGCGGTGGAGCGTGCGGGCCTCAACGGCCTCGACGAGGGCCAGCGCATCAGCTACGAGATCGAGGTGGACCGCAAGCGTGGCAAGTCCTCGGCCGTCAATCTGCGCGCCGAGTGACAGGTCGGCGGGTTCCACCGGGACCCGCGCCATCCGGGGCCGCGGTGCCGATCCGGTCGGGACCGCGGCCCTTTCTCGTTCCGCTGCGGCCCGATCGACCCGCCTCGCGTCGCCAGGGCCGCGGGCAAACCCGATGGAGTGGATGCTCCCCGCACCGGGCGGCAATCCGAGTGTCATCGCCGAGGACAGGCGATCACCATCGGGAGGCGTCCATGCAGCAGGCAACCATCATCGGGAACGATCGCGCCAAGAACACCTTCCAGCTCCACGGTGCGGCGGCAGACGGGGCGGATGTCTTCCGCAACAAGCTGCCGCGCACGAGGGTGCTACCGTTCCTCGCGCCGCAGCCATCAGCAACGGTCGCGATGGAGGCCTGCGGCAGCGCGCACCATCGGGGCCGGGAGGTCGCCGCGCTCGGCCACGAGGTTCGGCTCATCGCCCCCTTTGACGTGAAGCCTTCGTGAGGGCTATGGTCGAAGCTGGGCGATCGGGCCGATCATGCGGCGCATTGATCGGCGTGCGCGGTGTCGGCGACGCCGTCGGTGACCGTGACGC
>CAZJNX010000088.1:0-18582 GCA_964547415.1 uncultured Hyphomicrobiales bacterium | reverse complement strand
CCGCGAAGCCGAACAGGGAGCCGAAGGCGAACAGGGCGAAGATGAGCCACACCGGGTGGAGCCCCACCCGCCCGCCGACCAGCCGCGGCTGCAGGAAATTGCCCTCCACGAACTGGCCGAACAGGAAGATCGCCGCCACGAGGCCGATCATCCAGTAGTCGGGCCAGAACTGGCTGATCGCCATGCCGGTGGCCATCAGGAAGCCCGTGGTGGAGCCGAGGTACGGGATGAAGGAGATGACCCCGGCGAGGAAGCCGATGAGGAGCGCCCGCTCGAGCCCCACGAGGAGGAGCGCCGTCGCGTAGAAGGTGCCGAGGATCACCCCCACCACGAACTGCCCGTGGATGAAGCCGCCCACGTGCTCGTCCATCTCCGCGATCAGCCGGCTCACGGTGGGCACCGCCGAGCGCGGCAGGGCCGCGTAGAGCGTCGCCGTCATCCGGTCCCAGTCGAGGAGGAGGTAGAAGGCGATCACCGGCGTCACCACGATGAGGGCGAACAGCGCGATCACCGCGCGCCCGCCCGTCCACACCTCGCCCACGATGCCGACGAGCCAGCTCGCCCCCTGCCCGACCAGCTCCTGGGCCGCCCGTTGCAGCTCGGCCACGTCCATGCCGAGGAAGCGGGCGATCTCCCGGTCCGGATCCTCCGTCTTCAGCCAGACGGTGAGCGCTTCCACCTGCTCGGGCAGCCAGTCGAGGAGACCGACGAGTTGGTTGACGAGCGCAGGTACGATAAGGAGCACCGTCGTGACGATGCCCACGACGAAGAACAGCGTGATGACGACGACCGACAGGGTCCGCCCGATGCCGAGCGCCGCCATCTTCCGCACCACGGGCGTGAACAGGTAGGCGATGAACCAGCCCGCGACGAACGGGAGCAGGATGTCCTCGAACACGACGACGAAGACCGCGAGCGCGAGCGCGAGACCCCCCCAGAACATGAGCTCGCGCGACGGCGTCACGGCATCGTTCCCCTCTGTCGCGGGCGCGTCGCCCGGCCGCGCCGGCCGCCTCGCCCTCCACCGCAATAGGGAGCGGACGGGCGGGCGATCAATCCTCGGGCCCGGCCGCGCCGCGCCGTCCGCCGCCCGTCAACAGGCTGTCCCGCCCCGGGCGCGCGGCTCTTCAACACCCCGCCGGTGGAAAGGATGTCGCCATGGCTGAGCCCGGCGGGGGCGGCGCCCCCCTCACCTACCGTGGGGCCGGGGTCGACATCGACGCGGGCGACCGGCTCGTGAAGCGCATCGCGCGGGAGACGGCGCGCACCCGCCGGCCGGGGGCGGACGGGGCCCTCGGCGGGTTCGGGGGCCTGTTCGACCTGTCGGCGCTTTCCTTGCGCGATCCCGTCCTCGTCGCCGCCACGGACGGGGTCGGCACCAAGCTGGAGCTCGCCATTACCGCCGGGCGGCTGCGCGGCGTCGGGATCGACCTCGTCGCCATGTGCGTCAACGACCTCGTGGTGCAGGGGGCCGAGCCCCTCTTCTTCCTCGATTACTACGCCTGCGGGCGGCTCGACGGGGCGGCGGCGGCCGAGGTGGTGGCCGGGATCGCCGACGGGTGCGTGGCGGCCGGCTGCGCCCTCGTGGGCGGGGAGACGGCGGAGATGCCGGGCTTCTACCCGCCCGGGCGCTTCGACCTCGCCGGCTTTGCCGTCGGCGCGGTGGAACGGGCCGCGCTGCTGCCCCGGCGCGACGTGGCGCCGGGCGACGTCCTCCTCGGCCTCGCCTCCTGTGGCGTCCATTCCAACGGCTTCTCCCTCGTCCGCCGCGTGGTGGAGCGGGCGGGCCTGTCGGGGGAGGACGCAGCCCCCTTCGCCCAGGGTCTTTCCCTTTCGCAGGCCCTACTCGCGCCCACCCGCATCTACGTGAAGCCGCTCCTCGCGATCCTGTCCCGGAGCGACGGCGTGAAGGCGCTCGCCCACGTCACCGGCGGCGGGTTGCCCGAGAACCTGCCGCGGGTGCTGCCAGGCGGCGTCTCGGCGGCGGTGGACCTGTCGGCGGTGCCGCGCCAGCCCGTCTTCGACTGGCTGAAGGCGGCCGGCGGGATCGAGGAACGGGAGATGCTGCGCACCTTCAACTGCGGGGTCGGCATGGCCCTCGTGGTCGCCGAGCGGGAGGCGGACGCCATCCTCTCCGCGCTCCGCGCCGAGGGGGAGACGGCCTTCGTCCTCGGCCGCCTCGAGCGGGGCGAGGGGGCGCCGACGGTCGCCTTCTCCGGCAGCGTCTTCGGGGGCTGAGGCGGATGGCGGAGAAGACCCCCGTCGCGATCCTGATCTCCGGGCGGGGGAGCAACATGGCCGCCCTTCTCGCGGCCGCGCGGGACCCGGCGTTTCCGGCGCGGGTGGTGCTCGTCGCCTCCAACCGGCCGGGGGCGGCCGGGCTCGCGCACGCCGCGGCCGAGGGGGTCCCCACCGCAACGATCGACCATCGCCGCCATCCCTCGCGCGAGGCGTTCGAGGCGGCCCTCGACGAGGCGCTCGCCGCCGCTGGCGCCGAGATCGTGTGCCTCGCGGGGTTCATGCGGGTGCTGACGGGCCCGTTCACCGAGCGCTGGCGGGACCGGCTCCTCAACATCCACCCCTCGCTCCTGCCCGCCTTCCGCGGGCTCGACACCCACCGGCGGGCGCTGGAGGCGGGCGTGAAGATCCACGGCTGCACGGTCCACCTCGTCCGCCCGGAGCTCGACGACGGGCCGATCCTGATGCAGGCGGCGGTGCCGGTGCTGCCGGGCGACGACGAGGCGCGCCTTTCCGCGCGGGTCCTCGCCCGCGAGCACCAGATCTACCCGGCCGCCCTTGCCGCCTTCCTCGCCGCCCGGGCCGGCGCGCCGACCGCCGTCCGGGACCCGGCCGCGGACGCCGCCCTCCTCTCGCCGGTGCCGGCGCCGCCGCCCGGCCCCGCCTGACGGGCCGGGTTTGCCACGGGCGGAGCGAACGGGTACCACCCCCGGGACCCCGACAAGAGACCCCCTGTCCGAGGAGCGACCGATGTCCGATCTCGCCGCCGTGCTCGCCCACATCGACGCGGATCTCGACAACGCCCTCACCCGCCTGTTCGAGCTCCTCAGGATCCGCTCCATCTCCACCGACCCGGCGTTCGCGACCGAGTGCCGCACGGCCGCCGCCTGGCTCGCCGACGACCTCGCGTCCATGGGCTTTTCCGCCTCGGTGCGGGACACGGCGGGCCACCCGAACGTGATCGGCCACCGCCGGGACGAGGGCGAGGGCCCGGCCGTCCTCTTCTACGGCCATTACGACGTCCAGCCCGTCGACCCGCTGGAGCTGTGGGAGCAGGACCCGTTTTCGCCGTCCATGCGCACCCGGGACGACGGGACCATGGAGATCCGCGCCCGCGGAGCGGCCGACGACAAGGGCCAGCTCATGACCTTCCTCGAGGCCTGCCGCGCCTGGCGGACCGTCACGGGCCGCCTGCCGGTGCCGGTGTCGGTCCTCCTCGAGGGGGAGGAAGAGACCGGCAGCCCGAGCCTCGACGCCTTCCTCGCCGAGCACGCGGCGGAGCTTTCCGCCGACGTCGGCCTCGTGTGCGACACCAACATGTGGGACGGGGAGACGCCCGCCATCACCACCATGCTGCGCGGCCTCGCGGGGATCGAGTTCACCGTGGAGGCGGCGGACCGGGACCTCCATTCCGGCTTCTTCGGCTCGGCGGCGGCGAACCCCAACCACGTCGTCGCCCGCATCCTCGCCGACCTCCACGACGAAGGGGGGCGCGTCGCCCTGCCCGGCTTCTACGACGGGGTGGCCGAGCCTTCCCCCGCTCTCAGGGCCGCGTGGGACGGGCTCGACTTCGACCCGGCCCGCTTTCTGGGCGAGGTCGGCCTGTCCCTCCCGGCGGGCGAGAAGGGCCGCAGCGCGCTCGAGATGATCTGGTCGCGCCCGACGGCGGAGGTGAACGGCATGGCGGGGGGCTACGCGGGCGCGGGCTTCAAGACGGTGATCCCGGCGGCCGCCTCGGCCAAGGTTTCCTTCCGCCTCGTCGGCGAGCAGGATCCGGCCGCGATCCTGGAGGCGTTCCGCGCGTTCGTCGCCGCCCGCGTGCCGGCAGACTGCCGCGTGTCCTTCATCGAGCACGCGGCCTCCCGCGCCGTCGCCTTCGACCACCAGTCCCCGGCCGTCTCCGCGGCCGCGCGGGCGCTCGCACAGGAGTGGGAGCGGCCGGCCGCCTTCGTGGGCGCGGGCGTGTCGATCCCGGCGTGCGCGGCGTTCCGCCACGGCCTCGGCATGGAGGCGATCCTCGTCGGCTTCGGCCGGGAGGACGACCGCGTCCACAGCCCCAACGAGAAGTACGACCTCAAGAGCTTCCACAAGGGGATCCGCTCCTGGGCGCGGATCCTCGCCGCGCTCGGCGCGTGAAACCACCGGAGAAACCGCAGATGGCGATGATGATGGCCCCCGGACCGATCCCCTCGGCCAGCCCCTCCTTCCCGGACATGACCGTGCCGCCGCCGACGCCGGGGCCGGCCGCCCGGGTCGGCCCGACGACAATCCCGACCCAGCCGAAGTACTTCTACATCGTCTTCCCGTTCTTCACCCAGCCGTCCACCGGCCCCACGACGGCGGCGGTGCCCAAGCCCGCCGTCCTCGGCGGCGCGCCCATGGGCCCCAACCAGGGCCTGAAGGGCGCGGTGAAGCACTTCGTGCTCGGCCAGATGCTGCTCCGGATGATCGACCCGGTCCGCAACAACTCGGTCGCCGGCAACTCCCTCGCCCCGGTCTCCACCCCGCCCCAGGTCACCGCGCTCAGCCTGTCTCCCTGAGCGGATCCGCCTCCGCGCCCCGGCCCTCCTCCGCCGGGGGCGGGGGGGAGAGCGCCGCGACGGCCGCGGCGAGGATGCGGTCCGACAGGGCCGCCCAGGTCTCCGTCCAGTCCCTGACGAGGGGGACGACGCTGGGGTAGAGGACCGCGCGGCCCTCCGCCTCGGCCCAGATCCAGCGCCGGTCCGGGGCGAGCAACGCCACCGCCGGGACCCCCTGCGCGCCCGCGAAGTGGACCGGCAGGGTATCCGGACCGACCACGAGGTCGAGGTGGCCCACGAGGTCGATCGCCGCCTCCAGCGAGGCGAGGTGATAGCCCGCGTCCACCACGTCCTCGACGCCCTCGAGATCCTCCCTCAGTTCGTCCCATGCGAGGCTGAGGAGGCTCGCGCCCGGGATGCGGCGCACGGCGGCGAGGACGTCCGGCAGGGCGGGCGCTGGCGGGTGGCGGTGCCAGACGACGCCCACCCGAGGGCGGGCGAGCGGGGCGAGCGCCTCCGTCCAAAGGTCGTCGTGCGCCCTGTCCCGCGCGAGGTAGGGCCGCTGGAAGGCGAGGACCGCCGCCGGGTCCGGCAGGATGCCCGGGAGGCTGGCGAGGGGCAGGACCGGGCCGACGGACGGCCCGGCGTTGGCCTCGGCGAGGGAGACCGCCCGCCCCGGCCCGGCGATGCGCGACAGGACCGGGACGAGGGCGGGCGGGGCGATCACCCGCCCGAAGACGATGCCGGGCCGGTCCGGCGCGAGGACGCGCGCGAGCGCCACCGTCTCCACCGCGTCGCAGTCCGACGGGACGAGGACGTCCGGCGCCGCCCCTTCCGCGGCCCCCTCGCCGGCGTCCCCGCCCGCGTCCTCCGCCGTCGGCGTTCCTTGGGAGAGGGCGCCGAAGGCCTCGAACGCGCCGGACAGGAAGAGGGCGTGCCGCAGGACGGGCCGGGCGAGGTCGGCGAGCTCGGGCTCTGCCATGGCCTTGCGGGCGGCGGCGGCGGCGGCCGGCAGGCGCCCGGCCATGGCGAAGACGCGGGCGGCGACGAGGAAACCCTCCGGCGACGGGTTCTCCTTGAGCCGCGCGGCGAGGGGCTTGAGGCCCGCCTCCGGCCTGCCCGCGTAGGCCGAGGCGAGGGCGAACGCCTCCACCAACTCCGGCACGTGGGGATGGGCGGGCAGCACCAGCGCGAGGACGGCGAGCGCCTCCTCCGCCGCGCCCGTTCGCGCCAGCGCCTCGGCGTGGAGGGCGGCGGCGAACGGGTTGCGGGGGTCGGCGAAGTAGGCCTTCTCGGCGTGCGCCCTCGCCTCCTCTGGCCGGCCGGCCGCGAGGGCGAGCGTGGCGAGCTGGCAGCGGGCGGCCACGTCCTCCGGGGCGCGCTTCAGGACCTCGAGCAACGCGGCCCGGGCGTCGGCGCGGCTGCCCGCGCGGACCAGCGCCTCGCCGAGCGCGAGGAGGATCGACGGATCGTCCGGGTCGAGGCGGCGGGCGGCGCCGAGGTGGGCGATCGCCTCGTCGAACGCTTCCTCCGCGAGGAGGACCTCGGCGAGCGCCCGGTGCGCCTTCACAGAGCGGGGGGCGAGGGCGAGGGCGCGCTCCAGCGTGCGGCGCGCCCCCTCCCCGTCGCCCGCCACGGCCCGGGCGAGCCCGAGATCGACCGCCGTCGCCGCGTCGTCCGGCATCCGGGCGAAGGCCTGTTCGAGGGCCGACACGGCCGCGGCCCCATCGCCGCGCGCGAGGGCGAGGCGGCCGGCCGCCTTCAGGACGCGCGGCGCGTTCGGGGCCCGCGCGAGGGCGAGGCGCACGAGCGGTTCGGCGTCCTCCGGCACGCCGCCGTCGATGTGCTTCTCGGCCGCCTCGATCAGTTCGGAAATGCTCGCCAACCCCGCCCCCGTGCGCCGCGTCAGCTGAGCGTGAAGCGCTCGCCGTCGAAACGGATGTCGGCCTCCGCCCGGAAGAACGTGGACTGGGCGGCGTGGGTGGCCGCGCCGTCGACGCGGATGGCGTGGACGCCGTAGTGGTCCCGCTCCGCCCCGTCGACACGCACCACCTGGGTGTCGGCCCTCACCGTCCGGGTGACCGCGCGCACCTCCTCCCGGCCGGTGATCCGCCTGCTTTGCCGGAAGACCGCGGTGAACAGGCGGCCCGCGAGGCTCACGGTCCGGCCGACGAGGCTGAGCGTGCCGGCCCTCACGGTGACCTCCGGCGCCTCGATCTCGATGGGTCCGGCGCTCGCGATCCGACGCGCCGGCGGTGCCTCGCCCGGCCGGACCGGCCGTTCGAGGACGGCGAGCACGAACGCCCGGTCGCCCGCTCGCGCCAGGAGGACCGTGTCCCCCGGCGCCGGCTCCACGAGGCAGCTGACGGCCCGGAGGGCGCTGACCTCGCCCCCGCCCGCGTCGACGCGGACGGCGCCGGCGCCGTCCATGCCCGTCACCACCGCCGGACCGGGCGCCGCGGAGACCGCCGCCCCGATCCCCGCAAGGGCCGGCGTGCCCGCTGCGTGCCGCGCCTCCTGCGCGTCAGACGTGTCCGTCCCGGCCATCGCTCGCCCCCCTTTTCGCCCCGGAGCCGACGGCGGATGTCGCGCGCGGCCCCGGGATCTGCTAGCGCATCGGCAGACGACTTGTCGACGGTGTCGAAGCGAGCGGGGCTGCCACCGGTGGCCACGCCCGCCCGCCGCCGGACAACCTTCCGCAGGACCGCGCTCCCCGTGAACCACCCGCCATGCCGCAGCTGATCCGCCCCTTCAAGCTCGCCGTCAGCTACGCCGTCGTCGCCTCCGCCGGATCCCGCTATCTGGTGGTGACGGCGTGGGGCGGCTTTCGCCTGTCGAACCCGTCCGAGCTCGTGATGGAGACCGACTACATGCCCGCCGTCGCCGCCGCCGCCGGCGCGGGCGTCCACGACCTCGGCATGGTGAAGCCGGCCGGGGAGATCCTGATCGGCGGCGACGCGTCGAGCCCGGGCGGCCAGCCGGTCCAGAAGATGCGGATCGAGGCGATGGTCGGGCCGGTGACCCGCCGCGCCACCGTGTTCGGCGACCGCTTCTGGCGCCGGGACCGGTCCTACACCTTCATGTCGGAGGCCGAGCCGTTCGCGCGGATGCCGCTCACCGCCGACCGGGCGTTCGGGGGGCCGGGCCACCCCCTCAACCCGGCCGGCCGCGGCCACGGCGCCCGGGTACTCCTCGACGAGGGTCTGCCCGCCCCGCTTCCCAACCTCGAGGACCCGGACCGGCCGATCCACCACGTGGACGAGGAGACCACCCCGCTCCTGTTCGGCCCTCTCCCCCACGAGCACCCGGCACGCCTGCGCCACGTGGGCACCTACGACTGGAACTACCTGCAGGAAAGCTGGCCCGAGCCGCCGCCCGACTTCGACTTGCGCTACTACAACGTGGCCGACCCGGCGCAGCGGATCGGCGGCTGGTTCCGGGGCGACGAGCCCGTGCGCCTCGTCGGCCTGTCGCCGACCCACCCGGTGATCGAGACGGCGCTGCCCGGCCTCAGGGCCCGCGTCTTCCTCGTGCGCAAGTCGGCGCCCGACACGCTGGTGGAGATCCGCACGCGCCTCGACACGGTCTGGCTCGTCGGCAGCGAGGACATCGGCGGCGTCTACTTCCGCGGCGTGAGCCCGGTGGAGCATCCCCTCGCCCGGGACGTCGCCTACCTGATGGCCGGCTACGAGCGGCTGGACGAGCCCCGCCCGGACGCCCACTACGCGGAGGTCTTCCGCCTCAGGAGCGACCCGGAGAAGGCCCACATCCACGCCGTCAACGAGGAGCAGCTCACCCCGCCCCTTCCCGAGGCGGAGCGCCAGGCGATGGACCGGCGCACGCTGGACGCGGCCGTCGCCCGCAAGAAGAAGATGGAGGCGCGGCTGGCCTACGAGACGACGAAGGCGCTGGAGGAGGCGGGCGTTCCGCCGGAGCTCCATCCGCCCATGGACTACGACGCCCCCCTCGTCCTGGTGCCGACGCGCGAGGATCTCCTGTCCGGCCGCGCCGATATCGCGGCCCTCTTCGAGCACGTGGAAGAACTCGCCGCGGCCCAGCGGGCCGATCCGTTCGGCCCGCTGTCGGCGAACCCGCGGGCGGCCCCTGCCGCGTCCGCCATCGAGGCCGTCCGCAAGGGCGCGGCGGCGGTGGAGAACGCCGACGTGGCCGCCTTCCAGTCGTTCCTCGCGGACGACTTCGGACCGGAACTGAAGGCGCTCGCCCAGCGGGAGCGGCGAATCGCCCTCGACGCCCCGGGGCCGGACGGACGGCCCCTGGGCGAGCCGCCGCCCGACGACGACGACGACATCGGTCTCGATATCGAGGCGATCCTCGCCGATCAGGACCGGGCCATCGACGAGGTCGTCGCCGCCTTCGGCCAGCCGGCCGGGCAGGAGGGCGGGGACTTCTTCGCGCTCGCCCGGGCGCGCGCCCTCGGCCTGCCCGAAGCCGACCCGCTCCACGCGATGCGCGAGAGCCTCGGCAAGATGGAAATGCCGGCGTTCAGCCCGGAAGTCACCGAAGCGTTGCGGCGACGGCCCGAGGATGCCGCGCTCGCCGATGCGATCGAGGCCGGGGACCCGTTTGCCCTTCTCGCCGGCGGCAAGCCGCAGAGCCTCGACGTCGGTGCCATCGACGCGACCGCGGCCCAGCTGGGGGTGCCGCCCATCTCAGAGCGGCTCGACGCGTTCGACGCGTTGCTCCTCGAACTGCTGCCCGGCCTCGCAGACAAGCCCGGACGCCCGGTGGAAGCGCTCACGGCGGCGACGGCGGCCCTGCCCCGGGACGGGATGCCGACGAGCCGGGCGGAGATGGACGACCTCATGAAGGCGCTCACCTCCGACGACGCCGGGCAGGCCGCCGCCGAAGGGGCCGCCGAGGCGCCATCGGCGGCCGACGGATCGGAGAGGCTCATGCTGCCCTTGCCGATCTACCCGCTGGAGCCGTACTCCCGCGACACGCGCGTGCGCCTCGGCGCGCTGATCGTGGAGGAGAGCGCGCGCGGGCGATCCTTCCGCGGGCGGGACATCGCGGGCGCGATCCTCGACGGGGCGTCGCTCGCCGGCATCGACCTCGCCGGCGCCTTCTTCGAGACGGCCTCCCTGCGGGCGGCGGACCTGTCCGGGGCCAACCTCTCGCGGGTCGCCCTCACCGGGGCGGACCTCACCGATCTGTCGGCCGCCGACTGCGACCTGTCGGGCGCGAACCTGTCACGCGCGGTGGCCGACGGGGCGGATCTGTCACGGGCCAGGCTGCTGTCCCAGCAGATGGTGATGGAGGCGAGCTTCCGCCGCACCCGCCTCGCCGGTGCCCGGCTGGACGGCCTCACCTTCATGGACTGCGACTTCACCGACGCCGACCTCACCGAGGCCCGGCTGGACGGATGCACCTTTTTCCGCTGCCGGCTGGGGCACCTGCGCCTCGAGGGCGCGCGCATCCGCCAGACCCAGTTCGTCGACGTGGACGCGCCCGCGATCCGCTTCGACGGGGCGCGCATGGCCGACGCCATCAACCTCATCCGCTTCCGCGCGCCCGGCGCCTCCTTCCGGGCGGCGCGGCTCGCCAACGTCTACGTGATCGGCGAGGGCGACCTCACCGGCGCGGACCTTCGCGACCTGACGGGCGACGTCGTGAGCTTCAACGACGTGGAGCTCGCGAACGCGGACTTCTCGGGAGCCGTCCTCGTGATGGGGTCGATCGCCCGCTGCCGGGCGCGGGGAGCCCGCTTCGACCGGGCGCGGCTGCGCCAGGACACCTTCAACGAAAGCGACTTCTCGCAGGCGAGCTTCGTGGCGGCGGACCTGTTCGAGAGCCAGCTGTCGAACGCGGTGCTGCGGGGCGCCACCTTCCGGGGCGCGAGCCTTTACGGGGCGGCCCTGTCCGACAGCGACCTCGTCGGCTGCGACCTCACCGGCGCGAACCTCGCCGGGACCCTTTTCGACCTACCGCGCCCCTGAGGCCCGCCGTCCAATGACCGAGAGCGAACTCTGCGAAGCCCTTTTTCACGGCATCCCCGTGACGGATGCGAAGCTCGCCGGCCGCACCTTCCAGGGGTTGTCGATCGACGACGCCACCTTCATGGACTGCGACCTGTCCGGCGCGACCTTCCGCGGCTGCAGCTTCCGCAACGCGGTCTTCATGCGCGGCTCGCTGACCGGCGCGCGACTGCTGGGCGGAACGGTGGAGAACGTCCAGATCATGGAGAGCGACGCCTCGGCGCTGTCGGCGGAGGGCGTTTCCTTCGATACCTTCACCGTGATGAACAGCTCCCTGTCGGGCGGGCGCCTCGCCGGGGCGCGGCTCTACACGACGAACTTCATGCTGTCCGACCTCAGGGGCCTGTCCCTCGCCGAGGCCAGCGTCGAGCGCAGCGCCATCATGGACTGCGAGATCGGCGACCTCGACCTGACGGACGCCCGCGTCTTCCGCGTCATGATCTCGAAGGCGGACCTCAGGACCGCCCGCCTTGCCGGGACGGAACTGCGCCAGGTCCTCCTCGGGGAAGGCAACCTCGACGGTCTCGACCTCAGCGAGCGCGTCATGAAGGAGTGCACCCTGGTGAAGGGACACGCCGCGGGGGCCGATTTCTCCGGCAGCGACCTCACCCGCACCTCGTTCATGGAAAGCAACGTGGTGCGCGCCCGTTTCTCGCGGGCGCGCCTCTCGATGGCGATGATGGTGGGCTCGGACCTGTCGGGCGCCGACTTCACCGACGCCGACCTGACCGCCGCCGTCTTCGCCACGACCCGCCTTGCGGGCAGCCGTTTCGCGCGCGCCGCGATGCCCGGCGCCGTTCTCGCCGACGCGGACGCGCGTGCTGCCCATTTCGACCGGGCGGACCTCACCCACGCGGACCTGTCGCGGGCCGACCTGTCCGGCGCTTCGCTGTTGTCGGTCCGCTTCGACACGACCAAGATGCACGGCGCCGTCGTGGAGGGGGCGCTGTTCACCGGGTCGTCCGGCAGCACGGTGCCGACCGACCAGCACCGCCGCGTCGCCGAACTCTACACGCCGGCCCACGTTCGCCGGCGCAACCGCGCCCGCAGGCGCTTCGAGGGGGCGAAATGACCAAGCCGTTCCTGCGACTTCGACTGCCGGAGGAGAAGGGATCCTCCAAGGCGGCGAGCTACCTGAGGGTCGGGCACGCGCCCGGCACCGACGAGACGAAGGCGCTCTGGCCCGAGGAGGCGAAGGGCATCGACGACGAGGGGGTGGACGGCATCCTCCTGTCCACCACCGGGACGATGAAGACCCATACCGGTGGCGACCATCAGGTGGACGCCCATGGAAAGATAGTCGAGTTTCTTACAGGAAACGACGATTTGACGATCGACAAGGGTGACTACAAGCTCAACGTCGGGGGCGCATTGAAGATCACGACGGACGACAACTTGTCCGTCATCACGAAAGCGGATCGGGTGGAGCTTTTCGCCGGCATGGGCGGCTACATGGCTTCAGACAGTCGGCACAAAAAAACGAGCGAGAAAGACACTATAGACGTCACCATTGGCGCTGATATGTCAACGAACTTTATGTCGATCAAGGCTGTCTTGGGTCTCGGGGCGGGCATGCTTGGCAACTCAAACAAGATTATTCCGGTCAAGATATCTTTCAACGGAGAAGTCGCCGGCACGACCAGGATAGCGTGGTCCGTGGACGGCGCCAAGTCTGGATCTGGATTACTGAAAGTGGATTGGATCGGGACGACGGCAAAAAGCGTTCTTTTTTACTTAAAATGCTGCCCGATTCAGATTTCCCACTACGGCGCCAAGAACACAAAAGAGCTCGTTTCCACGGAAAAGAAAATACTCGAAAGCAAGAATAATATCACGGATAGTCAGAATTCGCCAATCGAGACGGATTTGACGAGCGCCAACGATAGCGAAGTATAACAGGTGTCCGGCGGAACAGGACGATGACTTTTTGCTTATTCTTCACTCCGGAGGCGGGCGGTAAGGATCCGGCTGTGCCCGGCAGTTACATCCGGCTCGGACCGACGTCGACGGGCGGCGCGGCCGCGGGTGCGTGGCCCGCGGTGGACGGCAAGGATGGCCTCGCCCTCCACACGGACGGGCGGACCGCGATGCTCGCGCGGGGGGACCATGCGCTCGCGGGTCATGCCGATCGCAAGCGGCGGATCACCGATGGCGATCGCACCGTCGATGTGGCGAGCGGCGCCTTCGAACTCGAGACCGCGGGCAAGACGGACGTCACCATTGCCAAGAAGCAATTCCGATTGCACAGCCATGGCACGATCACGGTCAAGGCCCAAGGAAAGCTGTCTCACAAGGGCAATCTCATCGAGACGGTGACCATCGGCGCTCGCTTCAAGCACACGAATGTCTCGATAGCGACACACTCTGGCAGGCGTTTCGACTACTATAGGTCGTCGAGCAACTACCTTTCCCTTCTCACGGTGAGCACCACCGTGGCAAAGAACAGCGCGACCGGCGTGAAGGGTAAAGCGACGGCCGTCAGCATCGGCGGCACGGCGATCAAGATCAGCCGCACCTCCTTTGGGCAAAAAGTTGGCTTCCTCGATCTGAAATTCGCAATTATGTATTACAAGAAGCTTGCAACATTCGAGGAAGGCGGTTTCGTCAAGATAACACCGGACGCAAAAGCTGACAAAGACGACGAAGCTGCCAACCTGTTTCAAGCGATCGTCCTTCTGAGGAAAAAGGACGTCAAGGTAAGTTTGAGCGGCCTCAACTCCCTGCTACCATGAAGCGCCCCGATGACTTCTTCTTTTCTCCGCCTTGCGGTCGGCCCTGCCGGCCACGCACCGACGCATTACATCCGGCTGGGCGACCCTGCGCCCGACGAAACGGCCAGCGCGCACGGCATCGCCGTCACCACGACCGGCGACGTGGCGCTCCGGAGCGACAAGTCCATCGAGGACACGATCGTCGGTTCCTCCACGGTCTTTGCCGGCAGCGGCATGAAGCAGATCGTCGGCGGCGACAGCACCACACAGATCGAGTCCGGCGAGATGCAAATCCGATGTAACGGCGCGACGATCAATTCCTCGAAGGACATCTTGTTTCAGGCCGAGAACGCCGACCTGTTACAGTATCAGAATTTTTACTCAAAATCAACGCTTGGTGTACGCACAAAACACGTCAAAGGAACGGCAACTAAATTAGCACATTCACTTCAAATCAAATTGAGAGGTTGCGACATCAGCGCGAAATCAGAGCTTTACGCCAAGACGACAGGGACAAGCTTTGCTGGCACGGGCCTGTCCCTTGGGGCGACTGCTTTGAAAATTTCACACACATCAAAAAAGAAGTCATTTTTCTTATTTTCTCTGTCAACCTATCTTGCAGACATCAAAACCGGCACGAAAGATACGGAAATATGTGCGATAAAGCAAGATGTCGGCAACATGTTCAAGAACGAGACGGTCGGCGGAAAAAGCAAAGGACACACTGTAAAAGGTTTTCTGAAAAACGCTGACAACGGAAACCATCCGGTAAAGGCCAAGATGGTCAAATTCCTTTTGAAACTTTGACTGTTCCGCCGACACCGACGAGAGGCGCGCCGCCGCCGTCCTTGCCGGAAAACGCCGAGCGCGCGATGCTGCCGCCCCGCACGGCCGAAAACGGCCCGCTGCACACGACAGGAACGGGACGAGATGCGACTGAAGGGCAAACGGGCGCTGGTGACGGCCGCCGGACAGGGGATCGGCCGGGCGACGGCGGAGGCCTTCCACCGGGAAGGCGCGGAGGTGTTCGCGACGGACCTCGCCCCCGACCTCCTGAAGGACCTGCCCGAGGGCGTCGAGGGCTTTGCCCTCGACGCCCTCGACGACGGCCAGATCCGCGCGGGCGTCGAACGGGCACGGCCCGACGTCCTGTTCAACTGCGCGGGCTTCGTCCACGCCAACACCGTGCTGACGGCGACGGACGAGGAATGGTCGTTCGCCTTCGACCTCAACGTCCGCTCCATGTACTGGACGATCCGGGCGGCGCTGCCCGGCATGATCGAGCGCGGCGGCGGGTCCATCGTCAACATGTCGTCGGCCGCGTCCTCGATCATCGGCGCGCCCAACCGCTTCGTCTACGGCACGACGAAGGCGGCCGTGATCGGCCTCACCAAGTCCGTCGCCATCGACGTGGTGAAGACCGGGGTGCGCTGCAACGCCATCTGCCCCGGCACGGTCGACAGCCCCTCCCTCCACGACCGGCTGCGCGCCACCGGCGACTACGAGGCCGCGAAAGAGGCCTTCATCGCCCGCCAGCCCATGGGCCGGATCGCGACGGCCGAGGAGATCGCCCACCTCGCGGTCTACCTCGCCTCGGACGAGAGCGCCTTCGTGACCGGCCAGCCCTTCATCATCGACGGCGGCTGGTCCCTGCCCTGACGGGACGGGGCGCCGGGACGATCGCCCCGGCGCCCTCGCTTCCCCCGGCCTCCCGGCCCCGCTTCAGGCCGCGGCGGCGGCCGCAGCGGGGGTGGCGTCCACCCACCGAAGGTTCCCGGCGTATCGCTTCACCGGCGCGCCCTCGGCCGACAGCGCCCACAGGTGGACCCAGCCGTTGTCGACGAGCTCGGCGACGCCCGCGTGCTTCCCGATGATCCGGTTCATCTCCTCCACCGGCGCCTCGATGAAGACGTTGAGCCGCAGCGGCTCGTGGACGTAGCGCTCCCCGTCGTGCACCGACTGGAACGGCAGGCCCGTCCGGAGGTCGCCGCCGTTGCCCTCGAGGACGCCGATGGTGCCGACCACGTTGTGGAGCACCTTGTTGCCCGAGCCGAAGGCCACGTTGTCGACGACCGAACCGTAGTACTGGAGGTTGATCCAGCTTGCGACCACCATCGGCGCCGTCATGATGAGCTCGAGCACCGAAAAGCCCGGGTCGTCCTGCCAGACGTAGTTGTGGAGGAAGGCCCGCCCGGAGAGCTTCAGCCCCGCCGTCCGCGACCGCGGCGCGGCGATGAAGGCGGCGTTGCCCGCAAGCCCCCACTCCGGCCGCACCTCCGACCAGTCCCGGCTGCGCCGCAGCACCTTCCCGTCCACGGCCGCGTCCGGCCCGTCCGCGTCGATGCCGAGGAGGTGGGCCCGCTCGGCCCGGGCGAGGCTCGCCGCCTTCTTCAGCGTCTCCTTCAGGGCGGCGAGGTCCGCCGCGTGGCTCGCCGGCACGTCCGCCTCGTCGAAGATCGTGACCTCGTCGGTGGTCGTGTCGTGCTGGCCCGCGAGGAACCAGGTGTCCTCGGGGATCGCGATCCCCTCCCCCGGCAGGCGCGCGCGCACCACCGGGTCGTTGAGGAGGAGGGCGGCGATCCGGGCGTTCGCCTCGCCGGTGTGGCCGCCGCAGGCGCCGCAGTCGAGACCGGTCGCGTGGGGGTTGTTGACGGTGGTGGAGCCGTGGCCCGCGAGGAGCACGATCCGGCCGAAGTCCTTCGTCATGGACATGGCGGTCAGCACCGCCTTGGCGACGGCGACGCGGGTGTCCTCGTCGAGGCCGGTCCGGTTCTCCCCCTCTCCGCGGGCGACGAGCTCGGGCTTCAGCCGCCTGGCGGCCGACGCGTCGAGACCCTCGACCTTGGGGTGGGCGACGGTGCGCGTGAGGCCCGCCCCGTCTCCGACGAGCTTGGCGGCGAAGGCGAGGCCGATCGTCTCCACGAACACGAAGGAGGAGACGGCCGACGTCTTGAACGCCTTCCACGCCTTGCCGACGGCGAGCGACAGCCGCCGCTTCTCGAGGATCTCCGCCTCGGTGGCGTCGTCCGCGCCCGCGACCCGCTCGGCGATCCGGAACTGGGGCGTGAGCAGCACCGGGCACTGGGCCCCGCCCTTGTCGGCGCCGAGGGGCACGTACTCGATCGGCACGCCGAAGAAGCCGGCGAAGCCCACCGTCTCCGCCTCGGGCATGACGCTTTCGAGCGCCCGCCGGTAGATCTCCGAGCGAACGTCGATGCAGAACGCCGCCTGGAGGGGCTTGCGCGCACCCGCAGGCGCGCTCGCCTTCGACGCGGTCATGGCGGTGGCGACGTCCTCCACCAGCTTCGTCTGGAAGGCGGTCTCGAACGCCTCCTGCAGGACGAGGTCGACGGCGAGCGCCTCGGCCGCCTCGGCGAGGGCGGCGTCCCCGGCGAGGCGGGCCCGCGCGTCGGCCCAGGCGCGGGCGACGGCCGGCGTCTCGAAGGCCTGCATGAGGGCATGGTCCCAGGCGAGCCGCACGGCGAGGAGGCCGACGAGATCCCCGTCGGTCCCGCCGTGGAGCTCCGCCTCCCACAGGCGGTAGCGGGCCCAGGCCGCCCAGCCGCCGACGGTGAGGAGCGCCTTGTGGAAGTACGCCTCCCGCCCCTCGGGCGGCACGGCGAGGGCCCGCACGACGGCGGCGATCGCCTCCACCGGGTCGTCGGGAAGGGCCGCCACGGTCTTCCGGAAGCCCTTGACGCCCATGGTCTCGGCCGTGCGGTCGTGGGCCATCTGGGCCTTGAAGGCGGAAAACAGCGGCATGTCCCGGAACGGCGAGCGCCAGGCGGACTGGCCCTCGTCGTAGTGGGCCGCGCAGAAGCGGGACACCTCGTCGACGACGAGGCTCGCCGTGTCCCGCCCCGTCGCGGCGTCCACCACCTCGGCGACGGTGGCGGCGGGCGCGGGCGCGGCCCGCTCGGCGGAAAGCGCCGCCTTCAGCGCCGGAACGTCCGCCGGGACGCCGGGCCGGCCCGCGTGGGCGGCGAGGGCCGCGGCGAGCGCCTCGTCCGGAAGGCGGCCGGCGGCGAGCGCCTCCCGGTAGAAGGCCCGCGGCATCACCATGTCGATGCCGCCGACCCGCTTCAGGCTGGCCGCGGCCTCCGGAAAGGCCTTCCCGGTGAGGCCGAGAAAGGGGTTCACCGCCACGAAATGCCGGAGCGGCCAGAGCGGGGCGATGCGCCGCCCGGCCCTGTCCACCGTCTCGGCGAGGGCGGGGCTGGCGGCGAGGGCTTCGGTGTCGGCCATGGCGGGATCGACCTTCTCGGCGTTGGCTGGAGCGAGGCTTGCGTGGGCGTTCATGGCGTCCCTCCCTCAGGCGGTCTTGTCGGCCGCGGCCCGGCCCTTGACGGGCCGCAGGCCGGCGACGGCGCGGTTGACGGCGGCGTTGACGTAGAGGCCGTTCGACAGGTGGACCCACAGGCGCGTGGCGAGCGGGCTCCCCTTGCCGGCGACGAGCGCGGTCTGGAACAGGAGGACCGCGGCGAACGAGACGATCACGAGGGCGACCACCAGGAGGTCGAACGGCCCCCGGACGGGCTCCACCGGCGGCACGGAGCCCGCGACGAGCCACGCGGCTCCGGTCTGGAGCGCGTAGTAGGCGACCGTCACGAGCAGGGCGAGGCCGACGGCCCGCGTCGTCACGAAGGCGGAGGAGGAGCCCTTGAGCGTCGTCGCGAGGACGTGGGTGAGGCCGAGGGCGAGGACGGCCGCCAGCGTGAAGACGCCGGGCGCGGCGAGGGGCGAGGCGCCGAACAGCGCGCCGACCCCGGCCGTGAGCACGACGGCCGCCGCGAAGGCCCCGGCGAGGAGGGCCGGCGAGGGCCGCGTCGGCCCCGGCGTCCAGGCCGAGCGGGCGATGTCGACCACGCTGCCCGAGGACAGGAACGCGTGGGCCTTGTAGAGCGAGTGGGCGACGATGTGGACGAGCGCCGCCGAGAACGCACCGAGCCCGCATTGCAGCAGCATGAAGCCCATCTGCGCGATGGTCGAGGTGGCGAGCGCGACCTTGATCGAGGTCTGCGTCAGCATCACCACCGAGGCGAACAGGGCCGTGAAGCCGGCGACCAGCGCCAGCACGTTCATCGACGTCACCGACAGGTGGATCACCTCGGAGAAGCG
>CAZJNX010000087.1:0-18596 GCA_964547415.1 uncultured Hyphomicrobiales bacterium | reverse complement strand
CGGGTGGTAGAGCATGTTGAGGAGCGCCTCGTCGAAGGCGGTGAAGCTCGCGTGGCGGGAGGCGTCGTTGAACACGCTCTCCTCGAGGCTGTCGGAGTCGTTCATCGGCCCGAGGCCCTGCAGCACCTCCTCCACGAGGCAGCGGCGGAAGAGGTACTCGTCGTCCGCCACGATCACCGCCGTCGAGGCGAGGATCCGCCCGCCTTGCGTCTTGACGCCGACGATGCAGCGCGCGCCCATGGCGATGGCGTCGGCGTTGAGCTCCTCGAGGACGACGCGGTTGAATTCCGCCCGGTCCACCAGGAAGACGCGGAAGTTGGCGTCCTCGGGCCGTGGCACGAGGCCGGCGCGCAGGTTGCGGATGCGGCTCGGAAGGCTCGCGAGGAACGCCCGGGCCTCCGCCCCGCGCCGGGCCGAGGACAGGTCGGTGACGTGGAAGCGCACCGGGTCCACGTACTTCTTCACCCGCTGGCTGTCGTTGTGGCGGCTGCCGTACTCGAGCCCGAACACCACCGACAGGAACGCCTGGGCGAGCCGCTCGGGCCGGTGGTCCCCGACGGCGGCGGGCACGGGCGTGAAGCCTGCGAGGACGCCCGCGAGCAACACCACCGCAACCTGCCTGAAACCGCCGATGACCATTGCCCGACCCCGTCCCTCGCCACGGTGGGGGCAGTCTTGCAAGGCGCCCGCCGCCGCGCAACCGACGAGAACGGATCAGGAAAACAGGCGGTTAAGCACGGCTTGCGAGATGCGCCCGGCGCGTTAGGGATCGGGCCGGGACCGGCGGACGGGGAGGGCACGATGGCGGCGACGGGTGAAACGGAGGGGCTCGTGCCCTCCGAGGCGGACGGGCTGATGCGGTGCGCCTGGCAGGGCGACCTGCCGGACTACCGCCGCTACCACGACGAGGAATGGGGCCGCCCGCTGGCCGACGACACGCGCCTGTTCGAGAAGATCTGCCTCGAAGGCTTCCAGTCCGGCCTGTCGTGGCTCACGATCCTGAGGAAGCGCGAGGCCTTCCGCGAGGCGTTCGCCGGGTTCGAGATGGAGCGGGTCGCGGCCTTTGGCGAGGACGACGTGGCGCGGCTCCTGCGCAACCCCGGGATCGTGCGCCACCGGGGCAAGATCGTCTCGGCGATCAACAACGCGCGGCGGGCGATGGCGCTCGCCGAGGAGGCCGGCTCCCTCGCCGCCCACCTTTGGTCCTTCGCCCCGCCGCCCGCCGATCCCGACGCGCCGGGCGAGCCCTGGTCCGTCCTGTCGGCGCGAACCACGAGTGCCGAGAGCGTGGCGCTCGCGCGGGACCTGAAGCGCCGTGGCTTCACCTTCGTGGGGCCGATGACGCTCCACGCTTTCATGCAGGCCGTGGGCATGGTCAACGACCACGTGGCCGGCTGCGCGGTGCGGGCGGCGGCGGCGGCCGAACAGGCCCGCTTCCGCCGCCCGTCCGTCGTCAGAAGATGAAGTCGTCCTCCGTGAGGGCGTTGCCGCGCACGCCCTCGAGGATGATGAACGTTCCGCCGCTGTCCCACTTCACGATGGCGTTCCCGCCCTGCGTGCGGATGCCGAGGTCGTCGAAGCTGTCGACGCTCGCCAGCGTGAGGTCGATCGTGTCCTCCCCTTGGGTGAAGTCCTTGATCCGGTCGCGCTTGTCGCCGTCGCGAAAGACGAAGGTGTCGTCGCCGTTGCGGCCGATGAGCGTGTCCCGCCCCTCGCCGCCGACGAGGACGTTGTCCCGTCCGTTACCGGCGATGATGTCCCCACTGTCGGTGCCGAGCACGTTCTCGATGCCGCGCAGGACGTCCTGGTCGCCGAAACCGTCGATGGCGCCCTTGCGGCGGAGATCCACCTGGACGCCGTCGGCTCCGCCGTTTTCCGCATCGAAGGCGTAAACGGCCCAGTCGTCGCCGCCCGCGCCGGCCATCAGGTCCTCGCCGCCGAGGCCGGCGAAGTAGTTGGTGCCGCCGTCGCCGCGCATCCGGTCGTCCTCGAGGGTGCCGATGAGGCCCTCGATGCTCTTCAGCCGGTCCTCCTCGGTGGGCGACTGCAGGCCGTCCTTGCGCACGATCCCGCGCCCCAGATCGGCTTCGATTCCCCGGTCCACCGCCACGGTGGTGCGCGAGTAGTCGGCCCAGTCGTCGCCGGCGCGACCGATCAGCCGGTCGTTGCCGAAGTTGCCGGCGAGGGTGTCGTCGCCGCCCGAGCCCCTCAGCGTGTCGTCGCCGATCGTGCCCATGACGGCCTCGAAGTTCTGGAAGGACACGCCGAAGTCGGTGGTTCCGGCCCGCAGGTCCACGTCGACGGGCGTGGTGCTGGCGCTGCCGCGGGCGGCGTCGAGGTTCAGCCAGTCGTCGCCCGGGCCACCGTCGACGAACAGCGGCGTGTTGAGGATGTCGGCGAGCACGAACTCGTCGTCGCCCGACAGAAGCAGCGAGATGAAGCCTTCCGTATCACCCGTGACGAGGACGTCGAACAGCTGCGATGCGGGCACCTGGAAGTCTTCAAAGGTACCGCCAGCAATAACAGGTGAGAATTTGATGAAATTGAGTTCTTGCGCTTGGCCGCTGCTTTCCCTGTCCAGGCGGAGATTTCTACCCTGAATCTGGAAGTCGAGGGCTTGCAGGCTGGCGTTCTCCCGTGTGTTGAAAACGCGGGCGTTCCGGTCGCCATCGACGCCCAGGAGCGTCAGTTCTTCGAGGTCACTCATTTCGATCGCGAAAGCGCGACGAATCGTAACGGTGGTCATGAGTATATCCTGATGCTGCTCACTGCCCGGCGGTCGCCACCCGCACCCCTCGACCGCCCGGGAGGTCGGCTTCTAACACAATGCGGGGGGAACGAAACAGGGATAATGGACCCTCATCATCAAGAAGCCGGGAAGTCGCCCCCGTATCGCCCCGGTCGCTCGCCGCCGCCGGTTGCCGCCGCCCGTGAGCGACCCTCGAGGCGGGCGAGGAAGGCGCCCGCGAGCGGGTTCTCCGGCTCGTAGACGTCCGCGACGGGGGCGAGGACCACGGTGTCGGCGCCGCGCGACTTCAGCCAGGCCGCGCACTCGTTGGCCGCCTTCTTGGGGCAGTGGAGGACGAGCGGGGCGGCCGCCGCGCCGAACGGCACAGCGCAGGCGAAGCGTTCGCCCGCCGCCGAGGCCACGGCCGCGGGGTCCGGCACGACCGCGCGGATCTCGAGGATGGCCGAGGCACGCAGCTCCGCCGCGATCCGGTCGAGGACGGTGAGGGCGAGGGCCTCGCGCGGCCCGTCCCACTCGGCCGAGAGGGCGGCGACGAAGTGGGCCTCGGAGGACAGGATCACCCCGTCGTCGAGGACGCGCAGGCGATTGGCCGCGAGCGTCGCCCCCGTGGTCGTGATGTCGACGATCACCTCCGCCGTGCCCGCGGCCGGCGCGCCCTCCGTGGCGCCGAGGCTCTCCACGATCCGGTAGTCGAGGATACCCTCGCGCGCGAAGCGGCGGCGGGTGAGGTTCACGAACTTGGTGGCGACGCGCAGCGGCCGGTCGTGGCGGGCGCGGAAATCCTCCGCCACGTCGGCGAGGTCCGCCATGGTGGCGACGTCGATCCACACGTCCGGGACGGCGACCACCACCTCGGCCGGGCCGAAGCCCAGCGGCGTGACGAGGTGGATGCGGGCGGCCCGCTCGGCCGGGTCGTCCACCGTCTCCTCGAGGAGGTCGAGGCCGGTGAGGCCGAAGTGGATGCGCCCCCCCGCGAGCTCCCGCGCGATCTCCGAGGCCGACAGGAAGGCGACCTCGACGCCCGGCAGGCCCTGGACCGTCCCGCGGTAGCCCCGCTCGCCCCGCGAGCGCGTCACCTTCAGGCCCGCGCGGGACAGGAACTCGAGGGCGTTGTCCTGGAGGCGCCCCTTGGACGGCACGCCGAGAAGGAGGCGTCCGGTCATGGCCGCTCCCCCGGAGCGAGGCGGTCGAGCCAGACCGAGAAGCCGACGGCGGGCACCGGCGAGGCCGCGCCGAGAAGGGCGAGCAGGCGGTCGTACCGCCCGCCGCCGATCACGTGGCCCGCGTCCGGGCGCGCCGGGTCCATGAGCTCGAACACGAAGCCGGTGTAGTAGTCGAGGCGGCGGCCGAAGGCGGCCTCGAAGCGGGCCTCGCCCACCGCGATCCCCTCCCCGGCGAGGGCGTCCACGAAGGCGGCGATGCGGGCCGTCTCGGCCGACAGGTCGATGCCGGCGGCGCGGGCGAACGCCGCGAGGCGCTCCGGCGTCTCGGCGAGGGGGCAGTCGACGGCGAGGTAGTCGGAAAGGACGCGGGCGGCGGCGGCGTTGCCGTCGGTGCCCCGGTCGGCGCGGGACAGGATGCGGTCGGCGATCTCCTCGGGCGTGCGCCCGCCGAACGGGCTGCCGGAGGACAGTTCCACGACGGCGGCGACCACGCGGCGCGCCTCCGCCGGCTCGAGGCGGGACAGGGCCGCGGCGAGGCCCTCGACGCGGCTCGACGGGCCGGCCTCGCCGCCGCCGAGGGCGGCGATCAGCCCCGACAGGCGCTCCGGGTTGCCGAAGGCGCGCACGAGGCGGTGCGCGAGGCGCTCCGGCAGGGCGAGGCGGGCGACCACCGCGCGGAAGATGTCCTGGTCGCCGACGCGAAGGCGCGGGGCGGGAAGGCCGCCGGTCCCCGCCACCTCGAGGGCGAGGGCGAGGACCGCCGTGTCGTCGGCCGCGCCGCCGCCCGCGCCGATCCATTCGACGCCGGCCTGGGCGAACTCGGCCGGCCCCGCCGCCCGGCGCTGGCGGAAGACGGGGCCCATGTAGGCGTAGCGGGCGGGCCCGTCGGCGGTTGCAAGGTGGTGGAGCGCGACCGGGATGGTGAAGTCCGGGCGCAGCGCCAGCTCTTCTCCGTCCGCATCCATGGTGGTGAACAGGCGGCGGCGAAAATCCTCGCCCGCGAGCTCGGTGAAGGTGGCCAGCGGATAGAGGATGGGCAGGTCGACGGGCGTGCCGCCCCGCTCGGCGAGGAGGGCCATCAGCCGCCGCGTGGCCGCGCCCCCGTCCTCAGCCATCGCCCGCCGCCCCGGGGAGGACGCCCGCGCGCACGAGCACCGCGCGCACGGCGGCCGCCGCCTCCCCTTCCGGGACGGAGAACTGGGCCGGCCGCTCGGCGCGCCAGGTGGCGTTGTCGGCGATGGCGGCGGCCTGGCGCTTGCCCTCGGCCATGTCCTTCACCTGGATCTCGCCGTTCCGGCGCTCCTCGGAGCCCTGGATCAGGACGCACGGGGCGTTCCGCCGGTCGGCGTACTTGAGCTGCGCCTTCATGCCGGCCTCGCCCACGTACATCTCCACCGGCACAACGGTCTCCTGCCCCGGCGGGTTGAGGGCGGCGCGCAGCTCCATGGCGAGGCGCTGGTAGTCGGCGATCCGCTCCCGGTCCATGACGGCGACGATCACCGGTCCCGGCGCGGCCTCGCCCACCGCCGCGCCGCGGGCCGCGAGGGCGGCGACGAGGCGGGACACGCCGATGGAAAAGCCGGTCGCGGGCACGTCCTCGCCCCGGAAGCGGCCGACGAGGCCGTCGTAGCGCCCGCCGCCGCCGACGGAGCCGAAGCGGACCGGCCGGCCCTCGTCGTCGGCAACCTCGAAGGTGAGCTCGGCCTCGAAGACGGGGCCGGTGTAGTACTCGAGCCCGCGCACGCAGGAGGGGTCGACGACGACCCGGTCCGTGCCGAAGCCCGCGGCGGCGCAAAGGCGCGCGATCGCCTCGAGCTCGTCCGCGCCGGCCGCGCCGGCCGCCGAGCCGGCCACCGCCTCGCGGATGGCGACGAGGGCGGCCATCGGCTCCCCGTGGGGCTCGGCCGGCACGTGGGGCGCGGCCGGCACGAGGAGGCCCATCACCGTGTCGATCTGGGCCGGCGACAGGCGGGCGCCGGGGGTGTAGTCGCCGCTCTCGTCCTTGCGGCCCTCGCCGAGGAGGGCGTGAACGCCCTCCGGCCCCAGCCGGTCGAGCTTGTCCACCGCGCGCAGGACGGCGAGGCGGCGCGCGCCGTCGTCCGCCGCGATGCCGGCCACCTCCATCAGCCCGTCGAGCACTTTGCGGCTGTTCACGCGCACCACGTAGGCGCCGCGGGGGATGCCGAGGGCCTCCAGCGTGTCGGCCATCATCATGCACATCTCCGCGTCCGCGGCGGGGGAGGCGGCGCCCACCGTGTCGGCGTCGAACTGCATGAACTGGCGGAAGCGGCCCGGGCCCGGCTTCTCGTTGCGGAAGACCCAGCCCGCCCGGTAGCTGCGGAAGGGTTTTGGGGTCCGCTCGAAATGCTCCGCCACGAAGCGGGCGAGCGGTGCCGTCAGGTCGTAGCGCAGCGCCAGCCACTGCTCGTCGTCGTCCTGGAAGGAGAAGACCCCCTCGTTGGGGCGGTCCTGGTCGGGCAGGAACTTGCCGAGGGCGTCGGCATACTCGACGAGCGGCGTCTCCACCGGCTCGAAGCCGTAGGCCTCGTAGACGCGGCGGATCCTCGCCGTCAGCGCCTCCGTGGCGCGGATCTCGGCGGCCGTGCGGTCGGCGAAGCCGCGGGCGAGCCGCGCCTTCAGTCTCGTATCGTCTTTCCTCGCCATGTCGTCCCTGGAGGCGTCGGGCGCGCCGCGGGGCGCGGGCGCGGCGCCCGGTCGGCCGCGCATCGTCGGCCGCGTCCTAGCCGAAAGGTCTCCGCGCCTCAACCCGCCCGCCCCCGCCGTCCGGTCGGGGCAGGCTCCCGCCCGGGCGGCCGCTGCGGATGCGCTTCGACGCCACCCGCCACGGGGTGCTTCCGAAAGCCGATGTTTCGGCGCGGCATCGAGATCTTCAGCGGGATCGGGGCTGCCTCGGTCGGTGGAGGAGCGTCCCGGGCATCGCCTTCAAGGCGGCGCAGCGGCGGACCCGCCCGTTCCGGGCGTCAGGCGGGCACGGTCCGCCCGGCGAGCCAGCACCATCGTTTCAGGGTGTAGGCGATGGTCGCGAACCTGGCGGCGGCCGTCCCGCGCGCCAGTCCGACGGTCCGCATCACGGGGCCCATGGGCCCCTTCCGATGGGCGAAGGGATGCTCGAGGAAGGCGCGCACCGCCGACCTGGCGGCGTTCGCCCTTACCGTCCGCTTCGGCATGGGCCTGCCCTTCGGCTTGCGGGGATGGATCCGGCTGACCTTGCCCATCCCGGCGAGGAACCGCTCGTTCTCCGCCGAACGGCAGGCGCTGTCGGCCCGGACGTCGCAGGCGGTGTCGTTCGGGTCGATCAGATCCTCCCGCCGCCGCGCCCCGTCGTGCGCCGACGCGCCGGTGACCTTCGCCCGCCGGATGACGCCGTGCCGCCGCTCGACGGAGATGGGCGACCTGTAGCCAAAGGCCGGGATCGCGATGTCGATCCGCGGCTTGCCGTCGGCCGCGGGCTCGGCCCTCGAGTGCTTGACCGTCCAGCGCGCCTCGACGTCCTTCCGCCGCGCCTTGGCGGGCTTCTCGCGCCGGATCCCGGCGGCGATCGTCCGCGTCCGTGTTCCGCTGGCGCGGCGCTGCCACCAGCGTCGCATCGACGATCCGCCCGGCCATCGGCAGATACCCCGCCTCCGTGATCGCCCGGTCGAGCCGCGCGAAAAGCGCGTCGCGCGCCCACCGCGATCGACGCCTCGCGACAGTCCCGGAGCGTGTTCGCATCCGGCACGGCGTCGCCGGGGCCGAGCCCGCAGAAGCGCGTCCAGCCCAGTCGGTCGGCGACCAGAAACGCCGTCTGCGCCAGCGACAGGCCGTGCATGCGGGGCAAGCACCAGCATCCGGAACTTCGGCATCGGGGCGAACGGCGGGCGGCCGCCCTTCGCGCCGTCACGCGGGCCCTGCGCCGCGTCCAGCGCGGCACGGACGATCGCGAAGTCCACCGTCGCGCCGCGCTTCTCCAGCGGATCGCCCTGCGCCGACCGCTCCCGCAGCCGCTCCGCCACGTCCCGGAAACCCGGCTGCCGGCCCGCCATCACCCACCCCTCCGCCCGTGCCTCGAGCGGACGCAATCATGCCGCCTTCGTCGGCGCCGGCCCGGTTTCCGGAGGCTTCCACGCGATGGCGGGGGCGGGGCGCCGAACCGGGGGCGGGCAGTGCCCGCCGTGCCGTCGGGGCGGCATTTCGCCCGCGGGGCCGCTCGGAACGCCGGCTCGCCCCCCGTTCGGCGCGGCCGCCGCGCGATGCCGGGAGCGGACTGCGGACCGCCGGTCCGTCGGCCTCAGCCGGACCGTCGAGGAAAGCTCCCGCTCCGGGGCCGCCGCTCCGGATCGCCGGCTCCATCCGGTGCCGCGCCGCCGCCTCGGGATGCCGGGGCGCGCCGGGGACCTGATCCCCTTCGCCACTCGCCGTGACGCCCGCGCGCCCGCTCCGCCCCGGGAGACCGCGTCACGACGCGGGCTCCACCTCCTTCGGGGCCTTCGGCTCGCGCAGCTGGCGGACGAGGCGGTTGACCGCGGAGGAGGCGACCACCTGGCCCTCGTTGGTGAAGGCCTCGTGGTTCTTCTCGATGTCCGACAGGTCGTAGAGATAGTTGACCATGACTCCGTGGGCCTTGGACAGGCCCCGCTCCGACAGGTCCGCCGCCCAGTTGATCCGCTCGAGCCGGGCGCCGTTGCCGAGGTGGAAGCGGGCGACCGGATCCCGCGGCCGCCCGTCCCGCGCCTTGCCGCGGGCGAGATACCAGGCCGCGAGCGGCATCACATGCCGCGACAGCTTCTCCGACCCTTCCCCGTCCTTCCACCAGGCGGGGGTGGACAGGGCCTCGAGGGCGCCGCGGGTCGCCTCGTCGAGGGCCGGGCCGTCGGCCGCCGTCTCCGCCTTCAGGTCGGCCAGCCAGTCGGCGAAGCCGGGGACGGGGGAGAGGGTCACGAACGTCCTCAGCTGGCGCAGCTCGCTCCTGAGGTCCTCGGCCACCTGCTTGATGAGAAAGCTGCCGAAGGAGATGCCGCGCAGGCCCGGCTGGCAGTTGGAGATGGAGTAGAAGACCGCCGTCGTCGCCTCCTCGGCGGCGATCGGCGTCCTGTCCCGGTCGAGGATCGCCGCGATGGAGGCCGGGATCTCGGTGGTGAGCGCCACCTCCACGAAGATGATCGGGTCGTCCCCGAGGCGGGGGTGGAAGAAGGCGTACAGGCGCCGGTCCGGCAGGTCGATCCGGCGGCGCAGGTCCTCCCAGTCGCGAATGGCGTGGACGGCCTCGTAGTGGATGATCTTGGCGAGGATCGAGGCCGACGTCTGCCAGTCGATCCGGCGCAGGAGCAGGAAGCCGCGGTTGAACCAGCTGGCGAACAGGTCGAAGAAGTCCTCGTCGACGGGGCGCAGCTCCGGCGCCGCCTTCAGCCGTTCCAGGAGGTCCCGCCGCATGTCGACGAGGACGCGGGTGCCGCCCGGCGCCTCGTTGAGGCGGCGCAGGAGGCGCACCCGGCGCGGCTGGGCGGCCCGCGCCACGTCCCGCGCCGACGCCTCGCCCGGGGCCTTCAGGTAGCGCTCGGTCGCGTTCTTCAACGCCCCCTCGTCCACGCCGAAGCGGGTCATCAGCGTGCGGAAGAAGCCGGTGCGGCCCGCGCTGTCGAGGCCGCCGTAGGCCTCCAGCACCTCCTGGGCGCGGGCGACGCCCGAGGCCTCGCCGCGGCCCGACAGCACCTCCTCGCACAGCTCCCCGATCTCGGCGGAGGTGGTGCGGCGGGGGCGCCGCCGCTCGATGAGGAGGCGGCTGCGGTCGCCGATCACCTGGAGGAGGTCGCTGAGAACGCTGACCTGGTTCATGAAGTCGCCACTCCCCACACCGGCGCGCCCGACGCCCGCCCGACGGAACCGCCAACGCCCGACGAACCGCGATGGATGCGGACAGGCGAACACGGGACGGCGGCCAAATCAATCCGGAACCGCGGCGCATGATACGCCGCCGAACGAAGCTGCGGTCGGGAGCGCGGTTGTCGCACGCGGGGCTTGCGCGGGGCCGTCCTCCCGGTCCATCGCTCCCGCGGCGAGGAAAGGACCTTCGATGGACGAGAAGCGGCGGGCACGGCGGGTCGTCATCCACGGGAAGGAGCGGATCCACGAGGGCTTCGTGCGCCTCGACCGCTACGACGTGGAGGAGAACGCCGGCGAGGCGGGCGCACGCTACCGGCGGGAGGTGCACGACCACGGGTCGGGCGCGGCGGTCCTGCCGGTGGACGTCGGCCGGCGGACCGTCCTCCTCGTCGGGCAGGTGCGCCTGCCGGTCCTCGTGGAGGAGGGGGACGGGTACCTGGTGGAGGCGGCGGCCGGCCTCGTCGACCCGCAGGACGCGGACGCGGCGGCCGCAGCCCGGCGGGAGGCGCTCGAGGAGCTCGGCGTTCCCGTGACGGACCTTCGCCACGTCGCCACGGTGTACACCTGCCCGGGCGTCGTCACCGAGCGGATCGACTGCTTCCTCGCCGCCTACGACGGGGCCGACCGGACGAAGGGGGCGGCGGGCGGCGGCGTCGACGACGACGAGCTCATCGACGTCCTCGAATGGCCGCTCGACCGGCTCGACGCGGCCATGCGTACCGGTGCCATCCGCGATGCCAAGACGCTGATCCTCGCCCAGGCCCTGAAGCTCGCCCGGCCGGCGCTCTTTTCCTGAAGGCTCGCCCTTTTCGGCCGTCGTGCGCGCGGCCGGCTGTCGGCCGGGCGCGGCGGAGCGGCGCTCAAAGGGGGATGTGCGGCGGGGCGGCCGGCTTCACGAGGATCGGGCAGCCCGCGACGAGGCGGACCACGTGGCTCGCCGCCCGCGCCATCTCCTGGTTGAGACGGCCCTGGTGGTCGCGGAAGCGGCGGCCGAGGGCGGTGGCCGGCACGATCCCCTCGCCCACCTCGTTGGACACGACAACGGCCTGGCGGTCGCTCGCCGCGAAGGCGGCGGCGAGTGCGCCGATGCGGGCCGCGACCGCTTCGTCCGTCGGGGCGGGCTCGGCGATCATCACGTTGGTGAGCCAAAGCGTCAGGCAATCGACGAGGACGACGGCGTCCGGCGCCAGGGCCGGATCGGCGAGGGCGGCGGCCGGATCGTCCGGCGCCTCCACGGTCCGCCACGAGGGCGGGCGGCGGCGGCGGTGCTCGTCGATGCGGCGGGCCATCTCGCCGTCGCCCCAGTCGCGCGCGGTCGCCACGTAGACGGCCGGCCGGCCCGTCCGCGCGACGAGCGCCTCGGCATAGCCGCTCTTGCCGGACCGGGCACCGCCGAGGACGAGAACGAGCCGCGCCGTTGCCCCGTCGTCCCGCTCGTCCCTCATCCCGCCGCCCTTCCGCCGCCGGCCGCTCCCGGACGCATCGTCCCTTCGAGCCCTCGCCGGCAAGGTCTTGTTCCGTCGCGGCCGCCACGCCCGGTGGGCGGGTCCGCTTCGCTTCCCCGTCTGTCACCGCGCCGTCCGCCCCGCAAGGGGCCGCCCCTCGGCAAGTGCGGCCGCTCGAAGGACGCGCGCGAAAGCGGCCCCGCGGGGCGTGCCCGGCCCCGGCCCGGCCCCGGCCCCCGGTCGGCCTCGCACGGGACCCTCGACGGTCCCGTCCGTCGCGGTCGGGCGCGTGCCGTTCGCCCCGACCGGCGGCGGACGGGGCCTCGCCCGTTCCGCCCGGCCGCCGGCTGTCGAGCCCGGACCGGATGCCGGTCCGTCCGGTTCGGGCCGGGGTGGCCGCGGCAAAGGCGTGGCGCCCGTGGAGACCGGCGGGGTCGTGGGCGCGAAAGGAACGCCGGTGTCGGCGTGCGGCTTGCGTCCCGAGGGGCGGCGGTGCTGATGTGTGGGCCGGTCCGGGGGCCGCCCGCCGTCGCCTCGCGGGGCGCCGTGCGGCCCGTCGGCGGGCGGGGGCCGGAAAGCCCCTTCATCGCCCCGGACGATCCTGCAGCGAGAGCGCCCATCCGATGATTTCCGTCCGCTTTTCCAAGGTCGTGCTGGCCGCTGGCCTCGGGCTGTTCGCCCTCCTGTCGGCGATCGGCAACGTCCTCGACTACCAGACCAACTGGTTCTTCCTGCAGCGGGTGATGTCCATTGACACCGTGGGGAACGATCCGGACCTCGCCTGGCGGGCGGTGACCAACCCGGTGCTGCAGCGCACGGCCTTCGCCCTCGTGATCCTGTTCCAGGCGCTGACGGGCCTCGCCTTCCTGTTCGGCGCCGTCGCCATGACCCGGTCGCTGGCGGCCTCGAAGGCGCGGTTTCGCCGGGCCAAGGGGTTCGTCCCCGTCGGGATCTCGCTCGGCTTTCTCGTGTGGTTCGTCGGATTCGTGGTGGTGGGCGGCGAATGGTTCCACATGTGGCGATCGGACGGGTGGAACGGCCAGCCTGCCGCCTTCTTCTATTACGCCACCATGCTGATCGCCGGCATCTACATCCTGATGGACACCGACGGGGAGATGCGGGAGGTCTGAGCCGGGGCCAGTGCCCGACGGACCGGCGGAGGCGGGCGCCGCGGGGGCCGCCGGACCCGGGCGAGGCTTCCCGAAGGAAGGCGGTGCCGGAACGAAAAAGGGGCCGGCGAACCGCCGACCCCATTTTCGTCCCGCAGGCGGGATCGCGTCAGGAGGACTGGGGCGCCCACACGCCGCACCAGCCCTCGGGCGCGATCTCGCCCGCGACGATGGCGCACGCGTTCGGCGGCTGCCAGTGCAGGCAGTTGTCGCAGCGCTGGTCGCCCTTCGGCTGGTCCTGGTACATGACCGCTTCCTGGGCGATCTTGTCCTGGGCGCGCGCGGTGCCGGCGAGGCCGGCCGCGGCCATGGCGGCCGTGCCGCCGATCAGCACCGTCCGGCGCGAGAACGTCTTCTGAGAATCGCTCATCTCGATATCCCGTGTTTCCTGGTCGGCCGCCGCCGAAGCGGCGACACCCGGGGTGGTCACGCCACCCTGGAACATTTCTAATTCCATTTCGGCGGGTGTCAATCCGGCAATGCGGCGCCAGCCGCCGCCGTTCCGGAAGCGGGCGCCAATGACGCAGGCGGACGGGGGAGGAGGCCTCAGTAGCGCTGGCGCACGTAGGAGCCGGGCGCGTCCTCGATCGGCGCGCGCACGCCGCCGCCCGGGACGCGGGCGGGCACGTCCTCGTGCGGCGAACGGGCGAGGAGCCAGGCGTCCCAGTCGGGCCACCAGGAGCCGGGGTGCTCCCGCGCGCCGGCCACGAAGTCCTCCACGGTGCCGTCGACCGGGCCGCCCTCCCAGAACTGGTATTTCTTCTTGGCCGGCGGATTGACGACGCCCGCGATGTGGCCCGAGCCCGCGAGCACGTACTTCGCCTCGCCGCCGAACAGGCGGTGGCCCTTGAGGACCGAGATCGCCGGGGCGATGTGGTCGTCCCGCGTCGCCACGTTGTAGACCGGCACCTTCACCTTGCCGAGGTCGAGGGCCTTGCCGTCGATCTGAAGCTCGCCGGTCGCCAGGCGATTCGTCAGATAGAAGTTGTGCAGGTAGAACAGGTGATTCGCGCAGGGCATCCGCGTCGAATCGGAGTTCCAGTACAGGAGGTCGAACGGGAACGGGTCCTTGCCGAGGATGTAGTTGTTGACGACGTAGGGCCAGATCAGCTCGTTGGAGCGCAGCATGTTGAAGGCGTTGGCCATCCGCGAGCCCTCGAGGTAGCCCTTCTCCTTCATCTTCGCCTCGAGGACGCGCAGCTGGTCCTGATCGACGAAGACCTTGAGGTCCCCGGCGTGGGTGAAGTCCACCTGGGTGGTCAGGAAGGTGGCGGTGTTGATCCGCTGGTCGCCGGCGTTGGCAAGGTGCGCGAGCGTCATGCCGAGCAGCGTGCCGCCCACGCAGTAGCCGACGATGTTGACCCTGTCCTCGCCGGTCACCTCCTCCACCACGTCGAGGCTCTCGATGATCCCCTCCTTCATGTAGGACACGAAGTCCTTGGAGGCGTGGCGCTCGTCCGGGTTGACCCAGGACACCACGAACACGGTGTGCCCCTGGTCCACCAGCCACTTGATCAGGCTCTTCTCCGGCGTCAGGTCGAGGATGTAGAACTTGTTGATCCACGGCGGTACGATGAGGAGCGGCGTCTTGTGGACCCTCTCCGTCGACGGGGCGTACTGGATCAGCTGGCGGACGTCGTTCTGGGCGATCACCTTGCCGGGCGTGGTGGCGACGTTGCGGCCGACCTCGAACTTGTCCGGGTCGGTCTGCCGCAGGCGTAACTCGCCGTCGCCCCGCTTCATGTCCTCGGCGAGCATCTGCATGCCCTTGGCGAGGTTGCCGGCGTTCGACTGGGCCGTCTCGCGCAACAGCTCGGGGTTGGTGAGCACGAAGTTCGACGGGGAGAAGGCGTTGACCAGCTGCCGGACGTAGAAGGCCGCCTTGTGGCGGGTGTGCTCGTCGAGCTCGTCGGCGGAATCGACGAGGAACTCGGCCCAGCGGCTGGTGATGAGATAGGCCTGCTTCAGGAAGTCGAAGAACTGGTTCTCCGACCACTCGTCGTCGCGGAAGCGCTTGTCCTTCGGGTCGGGCTCGGCGACCGGGCGGACCGGCTCGCCCGTCATGCGCCGGAGCATCGCGCCGTAAAGGTCCATGTAGCCCGCCCACAGCCGGGTCTGCGCCTCCATGGCCCGGTGCGGGTCGCTCATCCAGTACTGGCCGACGCGGGACAGCGTCTTGACGAGCTCGGTGAGTTCGGCCGTGTAGTCCGCCCGCACCTCGCCCTTCTCGAGGGGGGCGAGGTAGACGGCCATCGCCTTGCCGGAATGCTCCACCATCCGTGCGAGATTTTCCGCAAAGGCTTCCGGATTGTCGATGATGTATTGCAGGATGGGATCGGAACGGCCATCCACGGAGGGCGCCGGCGCTCCGCCGGGCGCGGCACCGCCGCCGGCGGGGGCCGCCTTCGTCCACTTCTCGCTCGCTTCGGGTCGGTTCATGACGGCGTGCTCTTCTTCCATCGAAACGGGGTCCCAGCGGCCCTGCCGCAGGGGCCGCCGCGGCGCCCTCCGCGACGGAGCGGTCTGTTGAGCGGGGCGGACGCCTGCCGCCCCGCGCGGCCTTCCCGGCCCGTTCGACCGGCACCGCGGCGCCCGTCGCGGCGCATCGCGGTCCTCGCCCTCGTGGCGGCGGCCCCGCTCGCCGCCTGCACGGCCGAGCCCGGCGCCCCGCTGTTCGAGCCGCGAGCCGCGCCCGTGACGCCCGGCCCCGTCGCCACCCACGACGCCGACGGCTACCCCAACGTGCTCCTCACCCCCGGGAACGCGCCGGGCCGCTATCGCCCGGTGGAGGAGGTGGTCGCCGCCGAGGGGCGCCTCGCCGCCCGCGGCGCACGCGTCGAGGGGGCGGCCGGACGGGCCCTCGCCGCGCCGTCGAACGCGACGGCACTGAGGGCCCGGGCGGCCACCCACGAGGCCGAGGCGCGGCGCGCCATCGAGGCGAGCGGCCGCGCGGGCGCTCCACTCGCTCCTCAGTAGTGTCTCGGGCCGGCCGACGCAAAACCTTTCCTTAAGGCGTCGCCGGTTCCATCGTGGGGGCGGCGCGCGCGCGCCGGGCCGCCAGGGCTTCTCCCGGGCTGGCCGGGGTGCGTGCGATCCCCCTTGACCTTTGCGCCGGCTTCATCGACCACCGTTGGCCCGACCGGCCGAACCCGGATGAACCCCATGAACCAGTTCCACAAGATCCGCCGCCTGCCGCCCTACGTCTTCGAGGAAGTGAACCGCCTCAAGGCCGCCGCGCGGGCCGCGGGCGAGGACATCGTGGACCTCGGCATGGGCAACCCGGACCTGCCGACCCCGCGCTTCATCGTCGACAAGCTGGTGGAGACGGTGGGCCGCCCGCGCACGGACCGCTATTCCGCCTCCAAGGGCATCGCGGGCCTGCGCCGTGCCCAGGCCGCCTACTACGGTCGCCGCTTCGGCGTTTCCCTCGACGCGGACCGGGAGGTGGTCGTCACCCTCGGCTCCAAGGAAGGCTTCGCCAACATGGCCCAGGCGATCACCGCGCCGGGCGACGTGGTGCTGACGCCGAACCCCTCCTACCCGATCCACGCCTTCGGCTTCCTGATGGCGGGCGGCGCGGTCCGATCGGTGCCGGCCGAGCCGGGGCCGGCGCTGTTCGACGCGCTCGAGCGGGCCGTGCGCCACTCGATTCCCAAGCCCCTCGCCCTCGTCCTGTGCTACCCGTCGAACCCCTCGGCGCTGACGGCGACGCGGGACTTCTACCGCGACGTGGTCGCCTTCGCCCGCCGGCACGACATCTTCCTCCTGTCGGACCTCGCCTACGCGGAGATCTACTTCGACGGGGAGGCGCCGCCCTCGATCCTCGAGGTGCCGGGGGCGCGGGAGGTGGCCGTGGAGTTCACCTCCATGTCCAAGACCTTCTCCATGCCGGGCTGGCGGATCGGCTTCGCCGTCGGCAACGAGCGGCTCCTCGGGGCGCTCGCCCGCGTCAAGTCCTACCTCGACTACGGCGCCTTCACCCCGATCCAGGTCGCCGCGGCCACCGCCCTCAACGAGGGCGACGGGGCGATCGCCGAGATCCGCGACACCTACCGCGGCCGCCGCGAGACGCTGGTGGACGCCTTCGGCCGGGCGGGCTGGGCCGTCCCCTCGCCGTCCGCCTCCATGTTCGCCTGGGCGCCGATCCCCGAGCCGTTCCGCGCGGCCGGCAGCCTTGCCTTCGCCAAGACGCTGCTCGAGGAGGCGCAGGTCGCCGTCGCGCCGGGCATCGGCTTCGGCGAGCACGGGGACGGGCACGTGCGGATCGCCCTCGTGGAGAACGAGCAGCGCATCCGCCAGGCCGCCCGCAACATCCGCCGCTTCCTCGAGCGGCACCACGTTGCCGACAACGTGGTGCCGCTCGCCGCAGCCCGCTGAGGGACCACGGGCGGCGACAAACCCGCAGAGCCGATGGACGAGACCATGACCGACCCGACAGCGCCCGCGCGGCGCGGCGCGCCCGCCCGACCACAGCCGGAGGCCCGGCCGTGAGCGCGCCCCTTCGCGTCGGCATCGCGGGTCTCGGCACCGTCGGCGCCGCCCTCGCGCGGCTCCTCGCGGCCAACGGCGAGGCGATCGCCGTCCGGGCGGGCCGGCCCGTCGCCGTCGCCGCCGTGTCGGCGCGGGACGCCGCGCGCGACCGGGGGGTGGACCTTTCGGCCGTCCCCTTCTTTTCCGACCCCGTCGCCCTCGCCCGCGACGGCGGCGTCGACGTCCTGGTGGAGCTCATCGGCGGGGAGGAGGGGCCGGCGCTTTGCGCCGTCGAGGCGGCGCTCGGGGCCGGCAAGCCCGTCGTCACGGCCAACAAGGCGCTGATCGCCCGCCACGGGGTGCGCCTTGCGCGGATGGCGGAGGAAAAGGGCGTCATGCTCGCCCTCGAGGCGGCGGTGGCGGGCGCCATCCCGGCCGTTCGCACCGTGCGCGACGCGCTGGCGGGCGATGCGGTGGTGCGGGTGGAGGGCATCCTCAACGGCACCTGCAACTACATCCTCACCCGCATGGAGGCGGAGGGCCTCGACTTCGCCACCTGCCTCGCCGATGCCCAGCGCCTCGGCTACGCGGAGGCCGACCCCACCTTCGACGTGGACGGCCACGACACCGCCCACAAGCTCGCGATCCTCACCTCCATGGCCTTCGGCACCGAGATCGCGGCCGACGAGATCCACGTGGAGGGGATCCGCGCCATCGAGCCCGCCGACCTCAAGGCGGCCGCCGAGCTCGGCTTCCGCATCAAGCTCCTCGGCATCGCCGCCCGCGCCGCGGACGGGATCGACCAGCGCGTCCACCCGACGATGGTGCGCCGCGGCACGGGCCTCGCCGAGACGGCGGGCGTCCTCAACGCGGTGTCGTTCACCGGCGAGGCGGCGGGCGAGATCGTGCTGTCGGGCGCGGGGGCGGGGGGCGATGCCACCGCGAGCGCGGTCCTGTCCGACCTCGTGGACGTGGCGGCGGGCATCGTGCGCCCGCCCCTCGGCCGGCCCGCGGCGGCGCTGTCCCCGTTCCAGCGGGCCGACATCGCCGGCCACGTGGGCGCCTTCTACGTCCGCCTCGCGGTGGAGGACCGGCCCGGCGCCTTCGCGGCGATCGCCGGTGCCATGGGCGGGGAGGGCATCTCGCTCGAAAGCATCGTCCAGCGCGATCCGCCGGTGGAGCGCGGGGCGGGCGACCCGGCGCCGGTCCAGACCGTCATCCTCGTCACCTACCGCGCCACCGAGCGGGCCGTCGCCCGGGCGCTCGCCGCCATCGCGGACGCGGGCGTCATCGCCTCCGCCCCGCGCGTCATCCGGATCGACGACGCCTGAAGGCAAGGGCGCGGCAACGCCTTGCGCGCCAACGGGATCCGCCGCCCGGGCCGGCCGCCCCCGCCGCCGCGCCGGGACAGCCATGCCGCCCGCGGGGGGAGGCGCCGCTTGACGCCGACTGCGTCCTTCGGCCACTGCCGGTGATCGGTTGGGTTTCTTCCGGCGCGGCCGGCGCCGGAGCGAGGAGAGGCGAGATGATCCGAGAAGGCTCGAACCCGGTCAACGCGCTCGACCGCGTGCTCACCGTGGAGGTGATGCGCGTGACCGAGCGGGCGGCCGTCGCCGCGGCGCGGCTGCGCGGGCGGGGCGACGAGAAGGCCGCCGACCAGGCCGCCGTGGACGCCATGCGGCGCGAGCTCAACCGACTGAATATCGAGGGCGTCGTCGTG
>CAZJNX010000086.1:0-18622 GCA_964547415.1 uncultured Hyphomicrobiales bacterium | reverse complement strand
GATCGGGATGAACTTCTTCATGGAGGTCGCCAAGATGCGGGCGGCCCGCCTCCTGTGGGCGAAGCTCATGAAGGAGAACTTTTCGCCGGCGGACGACCGCTCGCTGTCCCTGCGGACCCACTCGCAGACGTCGGGCTGGTCGCTCACCGCGCAGGATGTCTACAACAACGTCGTGCGCACCTGCGTGGAGGCGATGGCGGCGACCCAGGGCCACACCCAGTCCCTCCACACCAACGCCCTCGACGAGGCGCTGGCGCTCCCGACCGACTTCTCGGCTCGGATCGCCCGCAACACCCAGCTCGTGCTTGCCGAGGAATCGGGCACCACCCGCACCATCGACCCCTGGGGCGGCTCCCTCTACGTGGAGCGCCTCACCGCCGACCTCGCCGGGCGGGCCCTCGCCCATATCGAGGAGGTCGAGGCGCTCGGCGGCATGGCGAAGGCGATCGAGGCCGGCACCCCGAAGATGCGCATCGAGGAGGCCGCGGCCCGCACCCAGGCGCGGATCGACAGCGGCGCCCAGACCGTGGTCGGCGTCAACAAGGGCCGCCCGTCCGACGAGGCCCCCATCGAGGTCCTGAAGGTCGACAACGCCGCCGTCCGCCGCCGCCAGATCGAGAAGCTCGAGCGCCTGCGCGCCGAGCGCGACCAGGCGGCCGTCGAGGCGGCCCTTTCCGCCCTCACCGAGGGCGCGCGGGCGGGCGGCAACCTCCTCGCCCTCTCGGTCGACGCGGCCCGCGCCAAGGCCACCGTGGGCGAGATCTCCGACGCCATGGAGGCGGTCTTCGGCCGCCACGTCGCCGAGGTGAAGGCGATCACCGGCGTCTACAAGCGGGAGGCCGGCGCCTTGTCCGGACAGATCGACAAGATCCGCGAGCGGGTGGAGCGCTTCGTCGAGGACGACGGGCGCCGTCCGCGCATCCTCGTCGCCAAGATGGGTCAGGACGGCCACGACCGCGGACAGAAGGTCATCGCCTCCGCCTTCGCCGACCTCGGATTCGACGTGGACATCGGCCCCCTGTTCGCCACGCCCGACGAGTGCGCCCGCCAGGCGGTGGAGAACGACGTCCACATCGTCGGCGTCTCCTCCCTCGCCGCAAGCCACCTGTCGCTCGTCCCGGCCCTGCGCGAAGCCCTCGCCGAGGCTGGCCGCGAGGACATCCTGATCGTGGTGGGCGGCGTCATCCCGCCGGGCGACTTCGACGCCCTGCGCGAGGCGGGTGCCGCCGCCATCTTCCCGCCGGGCACCGTCATCGCCGAGGCCGCCGACGGCCTTCTCGATACCCTCAACGCCCGGCTCGGCTACACCCCCCGCCAGGCCGCGGAGTAACGGGCACCACCGGCGCGTCCCCGCGGGGGAGGGGGAAAACCGCCTGCTGCCTCCAGCACGCCCGCGGCCCCGCCCCACCGGTCGCCGTGCCCGCCCTGCCCCGACCGCCTTCCGCTGGCCCCCCGAACGGCGGCCGGCACGCCTCGCCCGCCCCTGACGGCGCCTCTGGCCGTCGCCCCGGCCCCCCGCGGACGCCGCTCGCCTTCGCGCATCGCCGCCGTCCTCCGCGACGCAGCATGGCCGGCGCACCGTCCGCGCGTGGTCCATGCCGGTGGAAAGACGGAAGGCCGACAGTCAGGCGGCGCCCATGCCTCCGGATCCCGCGCGGGTCGGGCGCCGGGTCAGCCCCCGAAGACGAAGAGGCGAAGGCGCGGGTCGATGCGGCGCCCGACCCGTGCGCCCCTCTCGCCGGCGGGGCGGCGCTTCCCCGGTCAGGCAGGCGGCTCGCCGCGCCGGCAACGCCGGTACACGTTGCCGAAGGTGAGCCCGTCGAACCGATCGAGGATGCGCTCGCACTCCCGCCGGCTCTCGAAGCACCCGGTCACGCTGATGGTCCGCACCCGGTCGCCGAAGTCGTTGCGCCCCGTCAGCCGCCCGACCCAGACGGCGTCGGCGGGCGCGCGCCGGCAATCGTAGCGGCTGCCGACGAGGGTGGGCATCGGCTCGTACTCCTGGAGCGGCAGCCCCTCGGACGGGCAGAACAGGAGGCATGCGAAGAAGGCGCCGAGGGTGCTCGCATCGCTCATCGCCGTCTCCCCGCCATGGTCAGCGGCCGCGCCCGACTGTCGTCAGCGTGAACGCCTGGATGAAGGCCACCTCGTGGAGGCGCTCGAACCGGCCCGAGGCACCGCCGTGCCCCGCCTCCATGTTGGTCCTGAGGATGAGCGGCGCGTCGTTGGTCCGCAAGGCCCGAAGCCGCGCCACCCATTTCGCAGGCTCCCAATAGGTCACCCGCGGGTCCGACACCCCGGCCAGCACCAGCATGGGCGGGTAGGGCCGCCCGGCCACGTTGTCGTAAGGGGAGTAGCCGCGAATGCGGTGGAACGCGTCCTCGTCCTCGATCGGGTTGCCCCACTCGGGCCACTCGGGCGGCGTCAGCGGCAGCGTCGCGTCCATCATGGTGTTGAGAACGTCGACGAACGGCACCTCCGCCACGATCCCGGCGAACCGCTCGCCCCCGGTGTTGGCGACGACACCCATCAGCATCCCGCCCGCCGATCCGCCCTGGGCGACGATCCCGCCCGCCCGCGCGAAGCCCTCCGCCACCAGGTGGTCGGCGGCAGCGAGGAAGTCGGTGAAGGTGTTCTCCTTCTTCTCCCGCCGCCCCTCCCGGTACCAGCGGAAGCCCTTGTCCTTGCCGCCGCGCACGTGGGCGATGGCGAACACCATGCCCCGGTCGACGAGGGACAGGGCGTTCGCGTTGAAGCCCGCCGGGATGGTGATGCCGTAGGCGCCATAGCCGTAGAGGAGGCAGGGCGCGGTCCCGTCCACCGGCGTGTCGACGCGGTGGAGGACCGACACCGGCACCGTCTCCCCGTCGGGCGCGGGCGCCATGATCCGCCGCGTCACGTAGCGGGAGGGGTCGTGGCCCGAGGGGATTTCCTGCTCCTTGCGCAGCACCCGTTCGCGGGTCTCCATGTCGTAGTCGTAGACGCGGGTCGGCGTCGTCATGGAGGAGTAGGTGAAGCGCAGGGTGCGCGTGTCGAACTCGTAACCCTCCTGCATGCCGAGGGCGTAGGCCTCCTCCTCGAAGGCGATCGCGTGCTCGTCGCCGTCGGCGAGGCGCCGCACCACGATCCGCGGCGGCCCGTCGGCCCGCTCGAGGCGCACGAGGTACTCGTCGAACACGAGCATCGACGCGATCAGGACGCCCGGCCGGTGGGGCACCACGTCGACCCAGTTCTCCCGCCCCGGGTCGGCGAGCGGCGCCCGGGCGATCCGGAAGTCCTCGGCCCCGCCCGCGTTCGTCAGCACATAAAGGTGCGAGCCGTGGGGCGCCACGTCGTACTCCTCCCCCTCCACGCGGGGCGAGACGAGGCGCGGCGGCTCGGTCGGCCGGTCGGCCGGGACGAGACGGTACTCCGAGGTCTGGTGGTCGTGGGTGTCGATCAGGACGAAGCGCCCGCACAGGGAGCGCCCGACCGCGACGAAGAAGCCCGGGTCCGCCTCTTCGTAGACCTTCTCGTCCTCGGAAGGATCGGTCCCGCGCCGGTGGCGCCACACGCTGGCGGGCCGGTGGTTCTCGTCGAGCCGGACGTAGAACAGGTGCTCATTGTCGCTGGCCCAGGCGATGCTCCCGGAGGCGCCGGCCACCGCGTCGGGAAGGTCCCGCTCCCGCGCCGTGTCGCGGATGCGCACGGTGTATTCCTCGCCCCCGGTGGTGTCGCTCGCCCAGGCGAGCCAGCGATGGTTGGGCGAGTGCTCGGCCGCGGCGAGCCGGAAATAGGCGGTCCCCACCGCCTCGTGGTTCGCGTCGAGGAGGGTCTTCTCGGCGTGGCCATGGCGGGTGGTCCGCACGATCCGCGGGTGCTCGGCGCCGGCGGTGTAGCGCATCGCGTAGGCGAATTCGCCGTCGGGCTGGGGGACGGTGGCGTCGTCTTCCTTGATGCGGCCACGCAACTCGGCCAGCAGCGTCTCCTGCAGCGGGCGCGTGGACGCCATCGCGTGGTCGGCGTAGGCGTTCTCCGCCTCGAGGTAGGCGCGGATCGGCGCGGCCAGCACGCCCGGATCGCGCATCACCTCCCGCCAGTTGGCCGCCCGAAGCCAGGCGTAAGGATCCTCGAGGACCGTGTCGTGCACGACGATGCGGGTCGGCCGCACCTCCGCGACGGGTGGCACCCCCCGGGCGGCCCGCGCGATCATGGCCTCGGCCGCGGCATGATCGAACCCGGTCTCGCCGGCGGCAACGCCCCCGCCGACCGCCGGGACCGACGTCGCCGCCGCCGCACCGGCCGTCGCCTCGGTCGCCCCCTCGTCGTCGCCCCCCTCCTCGTCGGCAGGCGGCTCGCCGGACGGATCGGCCGCCGCCTCGTCCGACGGCGACACGGCGACGTGCTCCCCGGCGCGGTCGGACGGGCCGGGCTCGACGCACGCCTCGCCCGCCCGTGCGTCCGAGAGGTCGAGGAGCGCCTCGCTCACGGCCGCGACGAGCCCGGCCTCTTCCTCGGGCGCAAGATGGTGCTCCGGCGCGCCCTCCGCCGAGGCGGCGGCGACGGGATCGAGCCGGTCGGCGGCGGCGCCGGGCCCCGCCCCCGGCCCGTCCATCCGCCGCCCGTCGTCCCCGGCCCCACCGGAAGCGGTCGGCGGCGCCGGCGCAGCGGCGTCCTCGCGGCCGGCGGCGCCGGCCTCGTGCTCAACCGCCTCGTGCTTGTCGCCCTCGTTCACGTGCCGTCCGTCCCGTGCCGGAGACGCCCTCCTTCCGCCAGACGCACCCGCCTAAGGCACCCGGCGCGCCGCCGCAAGCGCGCAGGCCCGATCAGGCCGCGTCCTTCGGGTGGAAGTCGAGCGCCACGCCGTTGATGCAGTAGCGCAGCCCGGTCGGCGGCGGTCCGTCCGGGAAGACGTGCCCGAGATGGGCCTCGCAGGACGCGCACCGAACCTCCGTGCGCCGCATGAAGAGCGAGCGGTCATCGTGCTCCGACACGGCCTCCCCGTCGACCGGCCGCGTGAAGCTCGGCCAGCCCGTTCCGGAATCGAACTTGGCCGCGGTCTCGAACAGCGGCGCCCCGCAGCACACGCAAGCGAACGTGCCGGGCCGCTTCTCGTGGAGGTGGGGGCCGGTGAAGGCCCGCTCGGTCCCGTGGCACCGCGTCACCTTGTATTGCTCCGGGGTGAGCTCGGCCTTCCACTCCGCGTCGGTCTTGCGGACGCCCGCGCGGCGGGCCTCGGTCGCCTCGTCGGTCATGACTGTCTTCTCCCGGTTGCGATGGCGGCCCCTCCCAAGACGAGAGCCGCCCCATACGGACGATATCGGCCGCCGGCCCCCGAAAGTGAAGGCGCCGCGCCCCGTTGGCGCGCTGGTCGGGCCGCGCCCGTGAACGGATCGCGCTTGCCCTTTCAACGTCGCGGGATTATTCCGGGCGCCGTCTTCCTTCGAGGTCCGTCGCACCGCTCGCCGGAAAACCCGTTTCGGTGCCGTACCTTGTTGAACCAGACCCTTCAGCGTCCGGCGCTGGCGTGTTCCACGGAGCCCCTCGCAAATGACAGCGATGCCAGGCGCAGGCACGCTCCTTCTCGCTCTCCTGCCTTTTCTGGCGGCCTGCTTCGGCCCCCTCCTCGTCTCCCGGATGGGTGCACGGGCGGGCTGGGTCCTCGCCGCCGCGCCGGCCGTCCTGTTCCTGCACTTCCTGACGTTCGTCGGGCCGGTTGCCGACGGCGAGACGTTCACCCAGTCGATCCCCTGGATCCCCAGCCTCGACGTCTCCTACGCCATCGCCATCGACGGGCTGTCGCTCACCTTCGCGCTCCTCGTCACCGGGATCGGCACCCTCGTCATCGTCTACAGCGGCGGGTACCTCGCCGGCCACCCGTTCCACGGCCGGTTCTTCTCCTTCATGCTGCTGTTCATGGGGGCGATGCTCGGCCTCGTGCTGGCGGACGATCTCCTCTCCCTGTTCGTCTTCTGGGAGCTGACGTCGATCACCTCGTTCCTGCTGATCGGCTTCGACTTCGCCCGCTCGCCCGCCCGCCGCGCCGCGCTCCAGGCCCTGTTCATCACGGGCGCTGGCGGCCTCGCGCTCCTCGCCGGCTTCGTCCTCGTGCGCGTCGCGGGCGGCGATTCCACGCTCTCGGCCCTGATCGCCGACCCGTCCCCCCTCGAGGAGAGCGGGGCGATGACGGCGCTCCTCGTCCTCGTCCTCGTCGCCGCCTTCACCAAGTCGGCGCAGGTGCCGTTCCACTCGTGGCTGTCCAACGCCATGGAGGCGCCGACGCCGGTGTCCGCCTACCTCCACAGCGCCACCATGGTGAAGGCGGGCGTCTACCTCCTGATGCGCACCCAGCCGGCGTTCGCGGATGAGGCGCTCTGGGGCATCGCGCTGCCGCTGTTCGGCGGGGCGACGCTGGTGGCCGGCACCATCCTCGCCCTGCGCGTCACGGACCTCAAGCAGATCCTCGCCTACACGACGGTGGCCTCCCTCGGCCTCCTCGTGCTCCTCACGGGCATCGGCGGCAAATACGCGATCGCGGGCGCGGTCCTCTATCTTCTCGCCCACGCCCTCTTCAAAGGGTGCCTGTTCATGGCCGCGGGCGCCGTCGACCACGAGACGGGCACGCGCGACATCCTGCGCCTCGGCGGCCTGTGGCGGAAGATGCCCATGACCTTCGCCGCCGTCCTCCTCGCAACCCTGTCGATGGCCGGCCTGCCGCCCTTCCTCGGGTTCGTCGCCAAGGAAGTGATGTACGACGGCCTGTGGCACCACGGGGGCATCGACCCGTCCCTCGTCGCCACGGTGCTCGGCAACGCGCTCATGTTCGCGATCGCCGGCATCGTCCTCGTCGCTCCCTTCTTCGGTCCCCTGAAGGACACGCCGAAGACGCCCCACGAGGGGCCGCCGTCCCTGTGGCTCGGGCCGATCGCGCTCGCGCTCCTCGGCCTCGGCACCGCCCTCTTCCTCGACGGGACGATCCACGTCCTCATCGCGCCCATGGCCTCGGCCGTCCTCGGCGCGCCGGCCGACCTTTCCTCGATCCACCTGATCCCGACGTCCATCAAGCCGCCGGTCGTGCTGACGCTCGTGACCATCGGCACGGGCCTCTTGCTCCTCGCGGCATCGGCGGCGCTTCGGGGCGCGATCACGGCGGCGCTGGACCGGATCGGCTGGGGGCCCGACCGGGGCTTCGACCAGGTGATCGGCGCGCTCCTCACCACCGGCTGGGCCACCATGCGCCTCGCCCAGCCGGGCATCATGAAGACCTACGTGGTCATCGTCTTCGTGATCCTCGCGCTCACGCTCCTCGTCCCGCTCCTGTTGGTCGACGGCTTCCCGACCCTCGGCTGGTTCGGCAAGGAGGTCGTGATCTATTACCTGCCGGTGCTGCTCGTGGCGGTGCTCGGCCTGTGGATCGTGATCGTCGCCCGTTCCCGCCAGGCCGCCATCATCTCGCTCGGCGTGCAGGGCGTCATGGTGGCGCTGATCTTCATGCTCTACGGGGCGCCGGACCTGTCCTTCACCCAGTTCATGGTGGAGACGCTGTCGGTGGTGATCCTCGCGCTCGTAATGACCCGGCTCGACCTGCGGCCGGACGACCATCGCCACGGCCTCTCGCGCCTGCGCGACGGGACGATCGCCGTCGCCTGCGGGGCGGGCTTCGCGCTCCTTCTCGTCGCCGTCGTCCAGCAGCCGTTCGACCGGAGCCTGTCGATCTTCTACGGCGACTACGCCTACCTCCTCGCCCATGGCCGCAACGTGGTGAACGTCATCCTGGTGGACTTCCGCGCCCTCGACACCCTCGGCGAGATCTCCGTCGTCATGGCGGCGGGGCTCGCCATCCTCGCCCTCTTGCGCCTCAGGGCCCACCGCCGGCCGCTGAGCCTCGCCGATGCCGCGGTCGAGCCCGGCCGCCCCGCCCCCACCGGGCCCGCGCCCCAGGCCGTGCCCGCAGGCGCGACGGCGGGCGCGAGGGAGGCGGACTGATGGGAACGATCATCTTCCGGGCGATCACGCCGTTCCTCGCCGCGCTGATGGTGCTGTTTTCCATGTTCGTGCTCCTGCGCGGGCACGACCAGCCGGGCGGCGGCTTCATCGGTGGCCTCATCGCCGCCTCGGGCCTCGCCATCTACGGCATCGCCTACGGCGTCACCGCCGTCCGCTCGGCGATCTACTTCCAGCCGAACGCGGTGGCGGGGGCGGGCCTCGTGATCGCCGGCATCTCCGGGCTCCTGTCCCTTCTGTCGCGGGACGCCTTCCTCACGGGCCTGTGGTTCGAGGGCACGATCCTCGGGATCGAGCTGAAGCTGTCGACGCCGCTCCTGTTCGACATCGGCGTCTATCTCGTGGTGGTGGGCTCGATCGCCTCGATCGCGCTCGCCCTCGAGGAGACGGAGTAGGCCGCCCGATGGAAACCCTTCTCGCCATCGTCGTCGGCCTGTTCTTCGCGACGGCGGTCTACCTCATCTTGTCCCGCCACCTGGTGCGCGTCCTGATTGGCGTCGTCATCCTCGGGAACGCGGTGAACCTCCTCATCTTCACCGCGGGCCGCCTCACCGCGGCCAACCCGCCGCTGATCCCCGCGGGGATCGAGACCCTTGCCGAGGATTCGGCCAACCCGCTGCCCCAGGCCCTCATCCTGACGGCGATCGTGATCTCCTTCTCCCTGTTCGCCTTCCTCCTCGTCCTCGTCATGCGCGCCTACCAGGACATCGGCACCGACGACATGAACGAGATGCACGTGGCCGAACGCCCCGACCCGCCGCGCCCGCCGGTGACGTACTGATGGCCTCGCCCGCTGCCTCGCTCGACCCGGCGCTCGCCATGACGACGGGTGCCACCCCGCTCGCCGACTGGCTGGTGGTGGTGCCGATCGCCCTGCCCCTCCTCGCGGCGGGCGTGACCCTGGCGCTCCGCCACCAGGACCGGCTGCAGGTGAACGCCGCCCTCTTGTCCCTCGCCCTCCTGGTCGCGGCCAACGCCGCCCTCCTGTGGCGCGTCGCGGCGGACGGGCCGGTGGTCATGACCATGGGCAACTGGCTGCCGCCCTTCGGCATCTCCATCACCGTCGACCTCCTGTCGGGGGTCCTCCTCCTCGTGACGGCGCTCGTCGGCCTCGCGGGCGGGCTGTTCGCCACGGTCGACATCGACGAGGGCCGACGCCGCTACGGCTTCTACACCTTCTATCTCCTCCTGATCGCCGGGGTCTCGGGCGCCTTCTCCACCGGCGACATCTTCAACCTCTACGTCTGGTTCGAGGTGTTCCTGATCGCCTCCTTCGGCCTCCTCATCCTCGGCGGCGAACGGCCCCAGCTCGACGGCGCGGTGAAGTACGGGATCCTGAACTTCCTCGCGACCACCTTCTTCCTCGTCGCGATCGCATACCTCTACGGCCTCGTCGGCACCCTCAACATCGCCGACATTCGCTCCAAGGTGGCGATCCTGCCCGACGCGGCGCCGATCGCGGGCGTGACGGCGCTGTTCGTCCTCGCGTTCGCCATGAAGGCCGCCGCCTTCCCGGTGCATGCGTGGCTGCCCGCCTCCTACCACGTGCCGCGGATCACCGTGGCCGCGGTCTTCGGCGGCCTCCTCACCAAGGTCGGCATCTACGGGCTCCTCCGGATCGTCGTCATGCTGACGCCCGCGGCGGCGGCGGGCCTGCAGCCCGTCCTCGCCTGGATCGCCGGGCTGACGGCCATCGTCGGCGCCCTGTGCGCCCTCGCCGAGGGCAACGTGCGGCGCATGCTCGGCTTCCTCGTGGTGTCGAGCATCGGCCTCATGCTGATCGGGGTCGCCCTCGGATCGGAAGCGGCGCTGTCGGGCGCGATCCTCTACGTCGTCCACTCCATCCTCGCGACGACGGCGCTCTACCTCGTCGTCGGCGCCATCGAGCGGGCGGCGGGAGTCGAGGTCGCCGACATCGCCTCGGGCGCGGGCGCGGGCATCTTCCGCCGCCACGCCCTCCTCGCGGGCCTCTTCCTCGTCTTCGCCTTCGCGCTCGCTGGCCTGCCGCCGTTCTCGGGCGTTTGGCCCAAGGTCGTCCTGATCGAGGCCTCGCTCTCCGCCGGAAGCCCGGCGCTCGCGGCGGTGGTGGTGGCGAACGGCCTCCTCACCACCCTCGCCCTCGGCCGCGTGTGGCTGCTCCTCGTCCTGCGCGACCGGCCGGACGGCCTGCGGCCCGCGCCCGCCCCGGCCGCCGCGCCGAACGACGGACCGGACCTTCCCACCCTCGCGCTCGCCGGGCTCGCGGTGGCGGTCGTCGCCCTCGGCGTTTATCCAGAGCCCATGGTGCGGGCGGCGGAGGCGGGCGCGGCGACGCTCCTCGACCCGGCGCCGTACGTGGACGCGGTGATCGGAGGGAACGCTGAATGACGCTCGTCCTCGTCAACCTGGTGCTCGCCTTCGCCTGGGCGGCGGTCTCCGGCTCCTTCACCCTCCTCAACATCGTCTTCGGCTTCGTTCTCGGCGGCGCCGCCCTCCTCCTCCTGCGCGGGCAGGTGGGGCGCGTCACCTACTTCCGCCGCGCCTGGCTCGTCAGCGTCCTCGTCGCGATCTTCCTGTGGGAGCTGGTCAAGTCGTCCGTCAGGGTCGCCGCCATCGTGCTCGCGCCCCAGCGGGATCTGTCGCCCGCCATCATCGCCTACCCGCTCACCTGCGACCGGGACTTCGAGATCACCGTGCTCGCCAACCTGATCACGCTGACGCCGGGGACGCTGTCGGTCGACGTGTCGGACGACCGCAAGACGCTCTACATCCACTCGATCGACGTGCCGGACGTCGACGCCCTCGTGACGGACATCCGCGAGGCATTCGAACGGCGGATCCTGGAGACCTTCCGATGATCGGGCCTGACGATTTCCTCTACTGGTGCACGGTGGTCGCCTTCCTCGCGCTGTCGGCCGCCTTCCTGATCCTCGTCTACCGGATCCTCACCGGTCCGACGACGCCGGACCGCGTGCTCGCCCTCGACATGATGGTGGCGGTGGCGGTCGGCTTCATCGCCACCTTCGGCGTGCGCTCGGGCTACTTCGTGTATCTCGACATCGCGATCGCTCTCGGCCTCGTGGGCTTCCTGTCGACGGTGGCGCTCGCCCGCTTCGTCCTCATCCGCCGCCTGTCGGCGCCGGACGTCCAGTCGATCGACACCGCCAGGTCCGACGGCGACCGCAACGGGGAGTGACGCCATGGAGACCGCCGCCGTCTACCTCGTCGGAATCCTGATCCTCGTCGGCGCCTTCTTCACCCTTGTTGCGGCGATCGGTCTCATCCGCCTCGACGACGTCTACATGCGCATGCACGCCGCCAGCAAGGCGGGCACGCTGGGCTCGGGCATGCTGCTTTTGTCCATCGCCGTCTACTCGAGCGAGCTCGACGTGATCATGCGGGCGATCATCGGCGTCGTCTTCTTCCTGCTGACCGCGCCGGTCTCGGCCCATCTCCTCGCCCGCGCCGCCTACAAGGCCGGCTACCATCCCTCGCCGCAGACGCGGCGGGACGCCCTGGCGGAACGGACCGACGAAGACCGGGCCTGAAGGATCCCCGCGCGTCCGCCCGGGCTGCGAGCCCCCCGGGCCGCAACGCGGCATCTCGGCAAGCTTCCCGCCTCATCTACCGCCCCGGTCACCGTTCCTGTCGTGACTGATTCGTGCCCTCGGATCAGCGCGGCGGCTGCTTCCTCGTCGGCAGATCGGCCGGAAGCCCCGCGAGCGGAAACACGGGAATACGCGGCATGCCTGCCCTTCGCCCGGTTCTCAAGAAAAAACGCGGCGCCCCTATTGTCGGCAGCCAGAACATAATTATACAGTGGTCGATATCAGACGAGGTGCCGGGAGGTATCGGCAGGTCGCCCCTGCACCCCGGCCCCGTTTGCCCCGATATCCCGTCGCGGCGCGGTGCTGCGGTGCCGCCCGGCCTAAACAAGAGCGACAAATGACCGAGCAAGTGCAGGACAACAATCTGATCGACCTGACGGCCGACATCGTCTCCGCCTACGTGAGCAACAATGCCGTCGCCTCGCAGGACCTTCCGGGCCTGATCGCGGAGGTGCACAACGCCCTCCACCAGACCAGCCAGGGCCAGCCCGAGCCGGAGCCCGAGCCGCTCAAGCCCGCCGTCCCGATCAAGAAGTCCGTGACGCCGGACTACATCATCTGCCTGGAGGACGGCAAGAAGTTCAAGTCTTTGAAGCGCCACCTGCGCACGCACTACGACCTTTCTCCGGAGGAGTATCGGGAAAAGTGGGGTCTGCCGGCCGACTACCCGATGGTCGCCCCCAACTACGCCGCCGCACGGTCCGAGCTCGCCAAGCGTATGGGCCTCGGCCAGCAGCGCAAGAAGTCTGCAGGCGCGGCCCCGGCACCTGCCAAGGCCAAGGCCCGCTGAGCGGCCTCGGGCCAGCGTTGAACCTGCCAGACCCGCGCGCCCGACAGGGCGCGCGGGTTTTCTTTTCCGCGGATCCGGCATAGCCGTCTTGCCGCCGGCGTCGAGGAGACGGCGCTCTCGCAAGGCGCAAGCTCGCACTGCCCACCCGTCAAGATCAGCTCTGCCCCGGTCCTTTCCTTCTCCCACCGTGTCCGCGGTGTCTCGCCGCGGCGGGCCCCGCCGAAAGCGTCGGCCAGCTTCTTCTTCTCCACCGACGCGCAGTTCGAGGCGGCCCGCGCGCCGGCTGCCGCTCCCGCGTCGATGGCATCGGTGCACCGGACACCTTCCCGGGCGCGCGGACCGTGCGTCGGCCCAGCGGCCAGCGCCTGGTGCTCCGCCGCCTCGCCGCACCGGCCGTCGCCCCGGGTGGACGGACGAGTCCCCCCGGCCGGGGAGCCCGGGAAGCGAACCCGTGCCCGCTGGCGTAAACGGCGGACCCGCGGGCGCCGCTGCGTCGTGCCTTCCGCCCGAGCGCCATCCCACCGCCGGACCGAAAAAGGCCCCGCCTGTGACCGCCGACACAGCGGCACGCCGCATCGAGGCGCATGTTCCGTAACGGACGAGCCGGACCGACGACAGCCGGCTCCCACCACAGCGGAGTGCGCAAGATGCAAGCCTCAACGCCCGCGACAGCGCCGGGCGCGCGGATCCGCGCGCTCGCCGTCGCCCTCCTCGCCATCCTTTCGGCGCCGGCCGCGGCCGCGCCGGCGAATCCCGCGGCCAAGGCCGAGAACCGGGTCGCCCTCGTCATCGGGAACGGCGCCTACCGGCACGCCCCCGCCCTCGACAACCCGGCGCGGGACGCCAGGGCCGTCGCCGCATCCCTCGACCGCCTGGGCTTCGAGGTCGTGAAGGGGATCGACCTCGACCACCGCGCCCTCGTCGAGACCGTCCACGCCTTCGCCCGCAAGGTCACGGGCGCGGACGTCGCCGCCTTCTACTACGCCGGGCACGGCATCCAGGCGGACGGGCGGAACTACCTCGTCCCCGTCGATGCCGACCTCGGTCACGAGGCCGACCTCGCCTTCGAGACGCTGGACGTGGAGCGCGTCCTCGCCCACGCCATGCGCGGCGCCAAGGTGCGCCTCGTCCTGCTCGACGCCTGCCGCGACAACCCCCTCGCCCGGTCGCTGGCGAGCCGGGTCGGCCCCACGCGGTCGGCCGGGATCGGTCGCGGCCTCGCCAAGATCGAGAACGCCCGCGGCACCCTCATCGCCTTCGCCACCGAGCCCGGCAACGTCGCCTACGACGGGGCGGGCGACCACAGCCCCTTCACGGAGGCGCTCCTGCGCCACATCGAGACGCCGGGAACGGAGATCAACGTGGTGATGACCCGTGTGCGCCGGGACGTCTTCGAGGAGACGGACAAGCGCCAGCTGCCCTGGGTCAACGTGTCGCTGACTTCCGAATTCTACCTGAAGGCGGCGGACGCGGCGCCCGGCCCGCTCTCCGGGGCAAAGCCGCAGGCCCCGGCCGTCGCCACCGCCGCGCCGGGCGGAACGGACATCGCCTGGCAGCGGGAAAGGACCTTCTGGGCGTCCGTGGAGCGGGGCGGCACGGCCGGGGAGTACCACGCCTACCTCGCCGCCTTCCCGGACGGGCACTTCCGCGCCATCGCCGAGAGCCGCCTCGCGGCGCTCGGACACGACGGCCCACCCGCTCCCGCGACCGACGCGCCCGCCGCGACGACGGCGGATGCCGATCGCGATCGCGACGGCCCGCGCTCGGGCGCCGCGGAGGGAACGCAAGCCGTCGCCACCGCGCCCGAAGGGCCGGACGAGACGGACGAGGCCGCCCTGTCCCTCACCCGCCAGGACCGGCGCGAGATCCAGCGGCGCCTGAAGCTCGCCGGCCACGACCCGCGGGGCATCGACGGGATCTTCGGGCCGAAGACCCGCGCCGCCATCGGTGCCTGGCAGGCCGCGACCGGACGCCCGGGGTCGCGCTACCTCGACGAGGAACAGGTCCGCGCCCTCGAGGCCGCCACGAAGACCGCCTATGCCGACTGGCTCGCCGCCGTCGAGCGCCAGCGTGCCGCCCGTGCCGAGGCCGAGCGCAAGCGCAAGGCGGCGGCCGCCGCCGAGCGCCGCCGGGCCGCGGCTGCGGCCGAACGCCGGCGCGCCGCCGCCGCCAAGAGCCGCAGCGCACGGCCCGCCGCCACCCGAAGCGCCCCGCCCCGCCAGCCCCAGGTGGTCCGGCGGACGGCGCCGCGCCGGGTTGTCACCACACCCTACGCCGGCCCCTACGCCGCCACCCCGGTCTATCGGGTCGCCCCGGCGCCGGCCCACCGGGCCCCGCCGCGGCAACGCAGCGGCGCGGGCGCCGCCATCGGCGCGGCCGTCGGCCTCGCCATCGGAGGCGCCGCGATCGGCCTCATGAAGTGACGGCGAAACAGACCCGCAGCGTCCCGGCCCGCGCCCCTCAGGCGCGGGCCAGCTCGTAGAAGGCCCGAAGCCGCTCGAACACCTTCTCCGGCGGCGCGGCGAGGGTGTGGAGCCGCACCTCGAGCACGTTCCCCCGCACCCGCCAGTTTCTGGTCGTGAGGATCTTCGAGGCCGGCACTCGCTCCGCCGCCACGACGGCCTTGTCGAGGGGCATGGACAGCCGCACCCTGAGCGTGGCGAGCCGCATCGTCCTGAGTGCCGTCTGGTGGATGTCGAGCCCCTCGATGGCGTGCCAGCCGATGATCCCGATCCGGTCCACGTAAAGCCCCTGGGAGGAGCCGCCGAGCTGCGGCCGCGTGCGCTCCGTGAGCGGCCAGAAGTAGGCGGCCGACACGAGTCCGGCCCCGAGGAACACCACGAACAGGTCCGATCCGTTGAGGATCATCGCCAGGACCCCGATCCCCGCGACGACGAGCCCGCCGTAGACCAGCATGTCCCCCGACTGCCGCTCGTAGCCGACGGCGAAGGCCCGCGGCGCCTCCCCGCCGCCGTCCTGCGGCCCGGCCCGGCGCGGCGGCGCCCGGTCGCCGCCGAGCCCGGTCTCTTCCCCGTCCCCCGTCGGCTCGTCAGCTGCGGGCATCGTCCAGCGTCTCGGTCGTCTCGATGGTGATGCCGAAGGCGTCGAGGCCCACGTAGCGGCGCTCCCGCGAGGCGATGAGGCGGATGGAACTCACCCCGAGGTCGCGCAGGATCTGGGCGCCGAGCCCGATCTCGCGCCAGTCCGCCGCCCGGCTGCGCGCCGTGCCGTGCTCCTCCCCGTCCGTGTCCGGCCCGCCCGCGACGCCGACCGCCCCGTCCCGGAGGTAGACGAGCACCCCGCGCCCGGCCCCGTAGAGCCGTGCGAGCACCTTCTCCACCGACCGCTCGGCGCCGAACACGTCGTCCACCACATGGCCGCGCTGCAGCCGGGCCGGGATCGACAGCCCGTCCCGCACGTCGCCCACCACGACGGCGAGGTGGTGCATCGGGTCGTAGGGCGTTCTGAAGGTGACGGCCGTCGCGGGCCCGAACGGCGTCGCGATCGGCGCCTCCGCGACCCGCTCCACCAGCCGCTCGTTGCGCTGCCGCCAGGTGATGAGGTCGGCGACCGACACCTGCCGCAGGCCGTTCGCCTCAGCGAAGGCGGACACGTCCGGCCCGCGCATCACCGTGCCGTCGTCGTTGACGAGTTCGCAGATGACGCCCACCGGCCTCAGCCCCGCGAGGCGGCACAGGTCCACCGCCGCCTCCGTGTGCCCGGAGCGGATGAGGACGCCCCCCTCCCGCGCGATCAGCGGGAAGACGTGGCCCGGCCGCACGAAGTCCCCCGCCCCCGCGTTGGGGTTGGCGAGGGCGCGGACGGTGTTGCACCGCTCCTCCGCGGAGATGCCCGTGGTGAGGCCGTGGCGCACGTCCACCGAGACGGTGAAGGCGGTGGACAGCGGCGCGTCGTTGTCGGGCACCATGGGCGAGAGGTTGAGCCGCCGCGCGTCCTCCCGCGTCATCGGGGCGCACACGATGCCGGAGGTGTGGCGGACGATGAAGGCGACCTTCTCGGGCGTGGCGTGCTCGGCCGCCATGATGAGGTCGCCCTCGTTCTCCCGGTCGTCGTCGTCGGTGACGACGACGATCTCTCCCCGCTCGAACGCGCGGACGGCCTCGGCCACCCGCGCCATGTCGCCCGCCGTCATCCGCGCCGTCCCTTCCGCGCCACGTCGCCTCCCCGCCCGTCCGCGCCCGCCCCGGCGAACGCCTCCACCTCGCCCACCTGGCCGCGGTGCCGCAGGTAGTGGTCCGCGAGCACGAGGGCCATCATCGCCTCCCCCACGGGCACCGCACGGATCCCCACGCACGGATCGTGCCGCCCGGTGGTCGCCACCTCCGTCTCCTCGCCCGACGCCGTGACGGAGCGGCGCGGGATGCGGATCGACGAGGTCGGCTTCACCGCGAAGCGCACCACCAGCGGCTGCCCCGTGGAGATGCCGCCGAGGACGCCGCCCGCGTTGTTGGAGCCGAACGCCAGCCGCCCGTCCTCCTCGAACCACATCTCGTCGGCGTTCTCCTCGCCGGAAAGCGCCGCCGCTGCAAACCCCGCGCCGATCTCCACCCCCTTCACCGCGTTGATCGACATCATCGCCGAGGCGAGGTCCTGGTCGAGCTTGCCGTAGATCGGCGCCCCGAGGCCCGCCGGCACCCCCTCGGCGACCACCTCGATCACCGCGCCCACGGACGAGCCGCGCTTCCTCACCCCGTCGAGCCTGTCCGCCCACCGCCCGGCCGCCGCCGCGTCCGGGCAGAAGAAGTCGTTGCGGCCCACCTCCTCCCACGACCAGTTCGCCCGATCCACGGTATCGTCCCCCATCGCCACCATCGCCGCGCGGATCGACACGCCCGGCAGGATCGCCCGGGCGATCGCCCCGGCGGCCACCCGCATCGCCGTCTCCCGCGCCGAGGAGCGCCCGCCGCCCCGCGGGTCGCGCAGGCCGTACTTGGCGTCGTAGGCGAAGTCGGCGTGGCCGGGCCGGTAGCGGTCGGCGATCTTCGAATAGTCCTTCGAGCGCTGGTCCACGTTCTCGATCCTGAGCGCGATCGGCGTGCCGGTGGTGAGGAAGACGCCCGCCTCCTCGGTCTCCAGGACGCCGGAGACGATTTGAACCGCGTCGGGCTCGCGCCGCTGGGTGGTGTGGCGGCTCTGCCCCGGCCGCCGCCGGTCGAGGGCGGCCTGCACGTCCGCGAGGGCGATCCGCCGGCCCGGCGGGCACCCGTCGACGACGCAGCCGATCGCCGGGCCGTGGCTCTCGCCCCAGGTGGTGACGCGGAAGAGATGACCGAAGGTGTTGTGCGACATGGGCGTTCCTGACGAGCGGGGGCGTGGCCCACCGATAGGCGAGCCCCCCGCTCACCGCAAATGCGACCCGTCCCCGTCAGATCCAGATGTGGCGCCCGTCCCGGAAGCGGGCCACCCGGTCCTGCCGGGCGTGGAGAACGGGCACCTCCTCCCGCGGGGTGCCGACGACGAGGCCGTGGATCGTCCGGTAGACGCCGCCGTGGCTGACGGCGACGGTGTCGGCCCGGATCGCCTCGAGGACGGCGCCGACCCTGAGCGCCATGTCGGCGTAGCTCTCCCCGCCCGGCGGCCGGAAGCCCCACTTGTCGCGCTTGCGCGCCTTGACGCCGGCCCCGTGGCCCGCCGCCTCGATTTCCGCGAGGGTGAAGCCCGACCAGCCGCCGAAGTCCACCTCGAGGAGCCGCTCGTCGACCCGGTAGCCGTCGGACGGCAGTCCCATCGCCTCGCGCACGATCTCCATGGTCCGCCGCGCCCGCGACAGGGGCGAGGCGACCCAGTCGAGGGCCGCCGCGTCGACGCCCTCGTCCGCGAAATGCCGCGCCAGCGCCTCGCCGTTGCGCCGCGCCTGCTCGAGGCCGCGGGCGTTCATCGGCGTGTCGGAGCGGCCCTGGAGGCGGCCCTCCGCGTTCCACGCGGTCTCCCCGTGGCGCACGTGGTAGAGGCTGACGCCGCCTGCGAGCACCGGCCCGTCCGCCCGCGCCCGTCAGACGGTGGAGATGTCGGGCGCGTCCACCGCCTTCATGCCGACCACGTGATAGCCCGAATCGACGTGGTGGAGTTCGCCCGTCACGGCCCGCGACAGGGGCGACAGCAGGTAGACCGCCGCGTCCCCGACCTCGTCGATGTCGACGGTGCGGCGGAGCGGCGCGTTCAGCTCGTTCCACTTCAGGATGTAGCGGAAGTCGCCGATGCCGGAGGCGGCCAGCGTCTTGATCGGCCCGGCCGACAGGGC
>CAZJNX010000085.1:0-18971 GCA_964547415.1 uncultured Hyphomicrobiales bacterium | reverse complement strand
GCTCAGCTGGTAGAGCACGTCATTCGTAATGATGGGGTCGGGGGTTCGAGTCCCTCCACCGGCACCACAGCTCCGTCCGGATCGAGTCCTGGCGACCCGGAAACCGAGGCGTCCGGCTGGCGCACCCGGTTCCTCGGCGTCCCGACGCTGCAGCCGATTTGCCGGCCGACGTGGCCGATCCCCGCCCGATCGCCCCGTGCGCGTCGCCATGCTCGGGCACGAGCCGCGTCGTGCTCCCGAAAGGCCGGTCATGGCGCCGACGACCAACCGTCGGGACGGCGGGCCGCAGCGGCGCTGGCCGGAGGCGGCCGCGACATCGGCGTGCCGTGCCGCCCGGTGCGCCCGTCGGAACGCTGGACCGGACCGGACCTATGCGCGGTGGCCTCGCGGTCGGGGAGCGGACGACGGCAAGGGGAGGGAGCCCGGCGGGACGCGGCCGCGCTCCAGGCGTCGTCGGGGCCACCGAAGCCGCCCCGCCGCCGACGGGGCGGTTCGCCGAGCGGCTGCGTCATCCGCCCGACCCGCCCATCTTCCCTGCCATGGCGCGCGGGCCGGTGGTCGACACGGGGCCGGCCGCCGGCGGCTTCCTGCGCGCTTCGCCGGCCAGCGGCGGCCGCGCACGCGAAACGTCAGACGAATGGCTCGTCGGGCGGGCGCGTCAGGGCGGACGGGTCGGGCGAGAGGCTCTGCAATTCGTACGAGCCGGCGTCCTTGGTGCGCTTTGGGTTCACGAGAGCCCTCGTCGGAAAGCCGCGGGCGTCCGTCTCTTGGGGGGTGTCCAGTCTGTCGATGGCTGGATTGTCGGGCGTCGGCGCGAGCGCGACGGTCTCCACCGGTCCGCCGTTGTCCGCAAGCAGCGGCCGCCCGTCCTCCAGCACGAAGAGCACGTCGAGCGAGGGGGCCACGCGGATCAAGTCGTTCGGGTCGGGATCGACGCCGACGCCGATGACGCTGTTGGTGCGTCCGAGGTCCGAACCCGTCTCACGCGTGTTGCCCGCGACGATCGACATCCTCATCGACCCGAGACCGTCGATCCCCACCCCGCCGCGGTTGTCGGTCACGGTCGTCAGCGACACCACGCCACGATCGAGGAGGAGACCCGCGACGCCCCCGCTCTGCGTCACGTTGCCCACGATCGTTCCGTTCTTAAGGCTCGCCTCGGACAGGAAGGCTCCCGCGCCGTCGACGGAAGCCGATCCGCCGTCGGCCGTGTTCCGATCGATCGTGACTCGCTCGAAGACAGGGTCGACGGCGAAGGCGCCGGCACCCGCGGCCCCGGCCTCGCCGTCGGCGACGTTCCCCGAGACGGTCGATGTCGTCAGGAAGAAGGGGACGTCGGCCTCCGCGAAAAGGCCACCGCCGCGCACGGTCTGCGCCGCGACCGTGTTGTCCGTGAAGGAGGCGTCGACGAACGCAGCGACCGGGCCGTCCTCCAGATACATCCCGCCGCCCTCGGCGACGAGCCCGGCGATCGCGCTGTTGCCGGAGGCCGTGACTCCATCGAGGCTGGCGGCGTAGTCGGAGAAGAAAACGCCGCCGCCGCGTGCCGTCGCGCCGCCCTCCGCGCGGTTGTCCTCGAAGACGATCGTGGTTCCGAGACGCTGGTCGGAGAAATCGCCGCCACCGGCGATGTAGGCGCCGCCGCCCGCCGCCGTTCCGCCGCCCGCACCGTCGTCACCCACCGCGCTGTTGCCCGACGCGACGATGCCGACCGGCAGCGTGAGGACGATGCCGTCGTAGGCGAAGCCGCCGCCGAAAGCGTCGGCCGCGCGCACCGCGTTCGACGTGAAGGTCAGGTCGGTCACGCTGAAGCCGAGGCCGTTGTCCTCTCCCGACAGGGGCGCTGGCGCCACCTTCAGGCCGCCCCCGTGACCGCTGGCCCCGGCGTCGACGGTGTTGCCCGTGAACTCGGTCCGCGCGAGCCCGCCGCCGGTCTCGGTGAAGAGGCCGCCGCCCGCGCCGGCCCCGTCGGCGACGACGGCGTTGCGCGCGAACAGCGAGTCGGCTGCCGAGAAGCCCGGACTGCCGAGAGCCGCCACGCCGCCACCCTTGGCCTCGGCGCCTTCGGCGACGTTGTCCTCCACGATGGCGCCGTCCATGGTCGCGGCGGAGAGCGGGATCACGCTGCGGGGCGCCGAGACGGCGAGCCCGCCTCCCGCCGTCTCACCGGCGGACGTCGCCGTGTTGCCGGCGATGCGCCCGCCCGTCACCGCGAGCGTGTCGCCGTCCGTCAGGAAGACCGCGACCCCGCCGCCCATGGCCGCCGCGGCGCTCGCCGAGCCGGCGGCGTTGTCCGTCACGGTCGCGTCGACGAGGTCGAGGGAGGCGCCCTCGCCCGCCCAGATGCCGCCGCCGGCCTCGCTCGCGCTGCTGGAGGCGACGTGCACGTTCCGAAGGACATGGTCGCCGTCCCCGAGCCACAGGGCGCCGCCGCGTGCCGCCTCGCCGTTCGCCAGCGAGACGGTCTCGAGCGTCGCGTCCCCGCCGGCCACACGCAGGACGCCGCCGTCCGCGTCCGCGGGATCGCCGCTCGCCAGCGCGGAGCCGTTCGCCAGCGCGAGGCCGGAGAGCTGGACGTCGGTGTCGCGCACGTCGAGGACGCGCGCCGCGCCGTTGCCGTCCACCGCGACGAGGGGCTTGCCGTCCCCGTCCACCCGCCCGTCGATCACGAGCGGGGCGGCGAGGGCGTCGACGAGGAGTGCACGCGCGGCCTCGCCGGCGGCCGGGTCGACGGTGCCGTCGCCGTCCTCGTCGCCGAGGAGGATCGTCTCGACGTCCGGTGCGAAGGCGATCACGTCGGGATCGCCCGGCGCGCCGAGCTGCGCGGCGTAGGCGATGGCCTCGCGCAGGGAGACCTCGCCGTCGAAGGGATCGACGCGGTCGGCCTCGGTGGTCACCGTGAGGCCCGCCGTCTCGGGGACGAACGCGAGGTCGACGGTGACGCTCGCCGTCGCCTCGAGGGTGCCGTCGCCGAGCGTGTAGGAGAAGGCCTCCGCCGCCTCGAGGACGCCCGGAGCGGGGCCGGCCGCCGTGCCGTCGAAGGCGTAGGCGAAGGAGCCGTCCGCGGCGACGGTGAGGCGGCCGAAGGCGAGGTCGACATCGGCGGGGGCGGTGGCGGTGACGGGAACCGTCGTGCCGTCCCCGAGCGTGATCGCCGTCACCGAGAGGACGTCCGTGGCGTCGGGGTCGCCATCGTTGGCGAGGAGGTCGCCGGTGACGCGGGTGGCGGGGGCGGGGCCCGTGTTGCCGAGGGCGAAGGCGTCGTCCGCCCCGGCGGGGGCGTCGTTCGTGCCCGTCAGGGTGAAGCGCACGGTCTCGCTCGCGGTCGCGCCGGCCCGGTCGGTCGCGCTCACCGTGTACGACCAGGTCACGCTCTCGCCCGCGCCGAGACCGTCGAGGGCGAGCGGGTCCGTCGCGAAGGTCCAGCCCACCGTGCCGGGCGCGGTCGCGGTGGCGCCGGTCTCGAAGCCGGCGACGAGCGCGTCCGCGAGCGCGGGGTCGAGCGTCCCGCCGGACCACGACAGATCGTCGTTGAAGCGGAAGGCGACGTCGAGCGTGTCGCCCCGGTCGGCGTCCCCGACCGTCAGCGTCCCGGCCGCGGCGAGGGGCTGGGCGGAGGCCTCCGCCGCCTCGACGAACGGCGCGGGCGCGCTCGCGAGGATGGTGGGCACGTCGTTCGCGCCGGTGATCGTCACCGTTACGGTCGCGGTGTCGAGGGCGCCGCCTTGATCAGCGACGGTGACCGCGTAGGCCTCGACCAGCGTCTCGCCCGCCGCGAGGTCGGCGAGGGCGGCGTCCTCCACCGCGAAGGTCCAGCCGACCGCGCGGTCGGTCGTGCTGCCCGTCTGCGCGGGTTGGGCGAGGACGAAGGTCCCGCGGTACCCGCTGCCCTCGGGGACCGCCGTCGCGACGTGGGTGTCGGCGACGTCCACGTCCGCGAAGGCGATGACGCCGCTCGCCGCCAGGGTCGCGCTGCCCTCGCCGGGCGCGCCGGCGGGCAGCTCCGTCACCGACCCGTCGAGGAGGGAGGCCGCCGCGTCGACCACGGGCGCCTCGTTCACGTTCGTCACGGCGACGGAGACCGTGCCCGTCCCGGTGTTTCCGGCCGCGTCGGTCGCGGCGACGCTGAGGATGAAGTCGTTCGGCCCGGTCTCGAAATCGTTGGCGGCCGCGGCCGCGCCGGCGGCGGTGAGCGTGATCGCGCCGCTCGCCGCGTCGATGGCGAAGAACCCGTCCGGATCGCCCCCGGTTATCGCCCACGAGACCACGCCCACGGCATCGCTCGCCGTCGCCGTGCCGACGAGCGCGCCCACCGCCCGGTTCTCCCCGGTGGAGAAGACGAGGTCCGCGTCGACGAGCGGCGCGGTGGTGTCCTCCACGATCACGGTGGCGGCGGCGAGCGCGGTGCCGCCCCGGCCGTCGCCGACGACGTAGGCGAAGGACGCCTCGCCGACGAACCCGGGGTCCGGCGCGAACGTCACCGACCCGCCCGAGAGGACCGGCGTGCCGCCCGTACCGGCGCGGACGCCGAGGAGGGTGAGCGCGTCGCCGTCGACGTCGAGGTCGTTGGCGAGGAGCGCCGCGCCGTCGAGGGCGAGCGTGTCGCCCGCCTCGAGGGTGAACGTCTCGCCGCGAACGAGGGGGCCGTTGTTGCGGCCGTCGAGGAAGACGGTGGCGTCGCCGAACGCCATGGCCTCGACGCCGAACAGAAGGTCGATCCCGTCGTCCCCGTCGTCCGCGTTGCGGTCCCGCACGAGGGCGAAGCCCGGCAAGGCGGGCGTCAAGACGAGCTGGTAGTCGAAGATCGACCCCTGGAAGACGGCCGTGTCCGCCCCCCTGCCGCCGAGGAGGACGTCGTTCCCGGCGCCGCCGCGCAGCGTGTCCGCGCCGAAGCCGCCGAGGAGCAGGTCGTCCCCTCCGCCGCCGACGAGGACGTCCGCCCCGAACAGGCCCAGCAGCGTGTCCGCTCCGTCGCCGCCGTCCAGCGTGTCGTTCGAGAAGGTCCCGATCACGAATGCCATCGCGGCCTCCTTGATGGATGCGGCCGCCCGCGGCGGGACCGTTCCGGCCGCGCGCCTCACACGAGCGGGGAGCGGGCCGCCGGCACGGCCGGGCGCCTTCTCACCGCCCCCTTTGGTTGCAGGATCGCTCGCCACGGCCTCGCGGGCAAGGGACGAGGCCCTGCCCGGCGGTGCCCGGCGCCCGCGGCCTGGGTCGCGAACGGCAGCGCCCCATCTCCCGCCGGGGCGCGGCGAGCGCCGGCGCCGCATGCACCGATGGCCTCGCGGACACCGCCCGTGCCGATGGACGCCGCCACGGCCGCCTCACCCGGGTCCGGCCACCGCCTCCGAACGGAGGGGGGCGGACGAGGCGGACGGGCTCGGGACGGCGGCACCGCGCCGACGCGATCGCCCCCTTTCGCCAAAAGAGCGGCCGGGCAGGCACGGGCGGCCGGCTGCCCGGCGAGGGCCCGCATGGTCCCCCGCCTCCCGGAAGCGGTGGCCCTTCCGTGCCGGTCGGGTGGCGACACCCCGGGCCGCTCGCCCGCCGGCTTCCCGCTGTCCCGGCCCGGGCGGGTTGCCGGGCGAGATCGGCGGCGTCAGCACGCGCGAGCCGCGCCCGTCGGCGGACGGGCGAGGGCCGGGACGGTGGGTGTCGGTCCCCCCGGATGAACCGCCGCCGCGCGCGGCCTGGCTCTCAGCCGAGCGCCGCCAGATCCTCGAGGGCGGAGGCGATCGCGCCCGTGTTCCAGTCCGCGGCCGACAGCGTCTGCGGGCCGACATCCGAGGCCGACACCCCGTCGAACCGGTAGCTTCGCCCCCCGTTGTCGAGGACCTCGATCAGGAGATCGCCGTCATCGGCCTCACGGATCGCGAACTGGCCCGCGCCGACGTTCCCGAAATCGATGACGTCGACCGCGGGATCGAAACCGGTGACGATGTCCCGTCGGCCCCATGCCCAGCCGATCTCGACGATCCGGGGCGCGCCGGACACGTCCTCGCCCTCGCCTTCGCCCGCGTCCGGCGGGTCGGGCGGGTCGACGGGATCGACGGGAGCGGGTGGCGGGGTCGGGTCGGTCGTGTCGTCGGGCGCGCCGACCCCGGTGCGGGTCTGGAAGCCGTCGGTGGATTGTCCGGCGGGCGCGGCCGGGGTGAGGAGCGCCGTGCGATCGACGAGGGTCACCTCGTCCTGGTCGAAACCGAAGGGAACCTCGAGGTTGTCCTCCATCACCTGGTCGAAATGGAACTCGACCTGGCCGGGCGACAGGTCGGCCCTCGCCACGTCGGTGAAGGTGAAGCTCTGGCCGGTCGGCAAGCTCGAGATGACGAGACCGTCCGGGGTGTCCTCCACGGCGAGCCGCTCCCGGGTGCCGAAGTAAAGGAAGCTGATCCTGTCCGTGGAAACGTCGAAGTCGTCGATCACCTGCGAGGCGCCGTACTCGTGCGAGCGGATGTAGACGGTGCCCTCATCCCGCGGACCGACCCCGAGTTCCCACGACAGAACCCCGCCGAGATCCTGGCGCAGGTGCTCGTTGCCGACGACGCCGAAGGTCTCGACCGAGATGTCCTGGTACGTGACGCCCCGGACCACCTGCACCGCATCGCTCCAGGGGCTGTCGAGGGCGATCTCGCCGGCCGGCGTCCGGGTCGCGATCAGCCCGTGAACGGAGATGCTGCCGAAATCGAGGGTATCGCGGGCCGGGTCGAAGCCGACGATGTCGTCGGCGTTGGCGTCGACGCGGTAGCTGACGCCGCCCGCGGGCGTCGCGCCGGTCACGACCGGGGGCGCGGACCCGTCGGTGTCGTAGGTGACGGTGAAGCCGTCACCGCTCCCAGGCTCGAGGACTGCGGCGCCGATCGTCGAGGCCACCTCGTTGAGGGCCGACTGCTCGGCGACCGAGAAGTTGGCGAGGGTGAGGTCGGCGAGGGCGACGCCGGTGAGCACGGTGGTGGACACGGGGGCACCCGCCGCATCCGACACGACGATGCGGGTGGTGAGGCCGAGCGCGTCGCCGCTTTCCTCGAAGATCTCCAGCCGCGCGGCCGTCACCCCGGCCCCGAGGTGAACCATGTCGACCGCCGGATCGAAGTCGTCGACGGTGCGCGATCGGGAGGTGAGGCCGATCATCACCATCTGCGCCTCGCCGTGACCCGCGGGGCCGCCGTCGTCGCCGTCCCCCGGGTCACCGCCAACGCCCGGATCGCCGCCGTCGCCCGGGTCACCGCCGTCGTCCGGGCCGCTCCCCACCAGCGAGAGGATCTCCGTTGCGGCCGACCGGTCGAGGAAGGTGAAGTTGGCCGGCGACAGCGCGTCGAGCGTGAGACCGGCGAGTGTCGTCGACTGGTTGTTGGACGGCACGGCGATCACGACCCCGGCGGCCGTCTCGGCGATCTCGATGTGGTCGGCGCCGATCCAAGCGACGAAGATGGTCGAGGTCGCCGGGTCGAAGTCGGACACGACGGCCGCCGTGCCCCAGGCCCAGTCGATCACCACGTCGGCCGTCGCGGCCGTGACGCCGGCCGTGCCCAGCCCGCCGTCGCCGGGCGCGGCCGGCGGGAGGGGAGGTCCGCCCTGCGTGTCCTCTTCCGGATCGCCGTCCTGTCCGTCGCCGGCCGGACCGCCGAGACCCTCATCGCCGGTGCGACCGGCCTCCCAGGCCGCGATCATCTCCGTCGCGGTCGGCGCGTCGTAGCCGCCGAACGCCTCCACGTACTTCAGGATCGACGTCCCGAACTCGTCGGTGGAGACGGCCCCTCCCTGCAACAGGGCAAGGGTGCCCCATGCACCCCGCAGGTGGGCCGCCGCCATGATCCCGGTCAGGGTGAGCGTCACGGTGACCGTCTCGCCGTCTTCAACGTAGCTGCCGGTCGTGCCGACGATGTCGTCGAGGCTCTGGCCCTGGGCGGCGAGCCCGTTTTCGATGACCTGCAAGTTGTAACCAAACGCGTCCCGGATGGCCTGGTCCTGGACCTCCTTCGTCATGAAGGCTTCCAGTGACGTCGCGCCGTTCTTGCCGGTCCACGTCCCGTCCCACGTATTCGTGGCCGCGCCATTGCCATAGAACGTCGTGTCGTCATAGTAGCCGAGGTCGATGAGCAGCGCTTCTCCGAACTGGTAGCCGACGAAGCCGAGCGTGTTCATCGAGCGGTAGGCCATCGTCTCCCATTCGGACGCGGTCAGCTCGCTCCAGCTGTCGTATCGGGGGAAGAACGACTCGACCGGTCCACCGGCCCATTGATCGAGTTGCCAGTCCAGAATGATTCCGGCATCGTATCGCTCCCGATCCCATCCGGATTCGAAAGCAAGCAAGGCGTCGAGGAAATCCTCGAACGTTCCCTTGGTCATTCCGGCCATCCCCTCCGCCAAGAAAGGTCCGCGAAACGCGGATCATCCTACACGAGCTCGACCTGTCGCCGGCAGGCGCACCACGATCACCTTAACGGGGTCGCCACGTCGCTGCAACGTCTGCCCTCGAAAGGGCGAAAACATTCTGTATCGGTGCAATGAACGGCGAATGAATTAACGAAGGCATCAAGAGGGCCGCCTGGTGCGTCGTCCCCGCCGCACGCCCGAGGGACGGCTTCCGGGCATCGGGGTCACGGCGCGAGCCTGTCCGGCGGCTGTGCGTCGCTCCTCGCCGGGTGCTCCGGCCGGAAGCCCCTGGCAGGAGCCGATCGTCGTCCCGGACGACAGCCTCGGCGTTCTCGCGGATGTCGATGCGGTCGCCCTGTCCGACGGCGGCATGGCGATCGCCCCGGTGCGCCACGACGCACCGGTCGTCGTGCCCATCGCGAGCGGCCCGTTCGGCACCGACTTGGCCTCGGACCTCACCTTTCAGGGCAGGAGCGGCGCCGTCGACCGGCTCGACATCCGCCTCGACGGCCGCCGCTTCGACGACAGCGACCTGAACCGTCGGCTGTTCGACGAGCGCGACGGCGACACCACCGTCATCTTCGGCAACGAGCGCGACAACCGGACCGTCGGCACCGAGGCCCGGGCCATCGTGTTCGCCCGCGGCGGGCACGACACGCCGGCCTCGCGAGCGCGAAGAGCCGCCCGCTTCCACCTCCGGGCGGTGACGCTCGCGGGGATCGAGACGCTTCGCCTCGGGCATCGCGAGCCCGCCGAGGCGCGCCTCACGTCCGAGCAGATCGGCCCCGGCCTCCCCGCCGACCGCACGGTGCTGGAGCGCAGCGCCGGGCCGGTCGCCCTCCGCGTCGATGACGGAGGGCAGCGGGGGCGTGGCGCGCCCGGCGCTCGTCTTCGACGGCTGGTCGAACGACGACACGATCACGATCGTCGGCACGGGCGGAGACGCCATCGCCGGGACGAGCGAGGCCGACCGGATCGAGGGCCGCGGCGGCGCCGACTCCCTCGCGGGCTTCGGCGGGAACGACACGCTCGTCGGCGGGAGCGGGGACGACCTCCACGTCTCCGACGGCAGCGAGACGATCGTGGAGGACGCGGACGGCGGCGAGGACACGATCGTTTCGCTGGTGGACCGGGCGCTGGTCCCGTTCGAGGTGGAGAACGTGACGCTCCTGGCCGGGCGCGCGGAGGCGGTGCGCGCGGGCGGCAACCAGAAGGCGAACATCGTCCTCGGCAACGGGTTCGCCGACACGCTCACGGGCGCGGGCGGCCCCGACACCATCCGCGGCTTCGACGGGGACGACACCATCGAGGGCGGCGCCGGGCTCGACAGCCTCGACGGCGGCGGCGACGTCGACACCGACGACCTCTCCGGCTTCGACGACGGCGCCACCGGGGACGTGGCGACGGGCGAGGCCCGCCCCGGCGCCCGCGCGGCCCGCGGCGGCGCGATCGCGGCGAACGTCGAGGCGCGCCTGTTCGGCGACGGCGACGACGCGGTCACGGGCACGACGGCGCTTCGACTTCGCGAGCGTCGGCGTGTGGCTCGGCGGGCGATCCGCCGGCTTCGACGCCGACACCGGCGCCCTGCGCGCCTTCGAGGCCCTCGCCCGCGCCGCGAACGCGCAGGCTGTCCCGTTCCGCCGGCCGATCGCTCCCCGCGGACGACGCTCGGAATCACCGGCCGATCGCTTCCTGCGGCTTCGTACCGTCCGGCGAGACCGGCGCACGGGCCGAACCGCCCCCTCTCCCGCGGAGCCGGACAACGCGCCGCCCCCGTGCCTCCGGGGCGGGCGTCTCGAGCGATCTTGCGCCCGCTGCCGGCTCCGCCGTCCCCTCCGCCGGGGCCGCGTTTCCGCCGGAAGGGCACCGACTTGCCGGAAAGATCGCGGGACGGTGGCCGCAATGCCGCAGGCGGCTTCAGCGCCGCAGCAGGCCGCCGAGGACGCCGCGGGCGAGCGCCCGGGCCGTCGTGGCGCCGCCGCGGCCGCCGACGCGCCGGCCGAGCGCGCCGGCGACCTGGCCGGTGACGGAGCGGGCGACGTCGCGCGCCATCCGCTGCGCCGGCGTGAGGCGGCCGGAGGCGTGGGCGCCGGTGCCGAAGATCGCCCCGAAGAAGCCGCCGAGGCCGCCGCCCCCCTGCCGCGGGGAGGCGGGGCCAGGCCCGGGCGGCCCCGCCGCGTCGGTGGTCGCGGCCGTCGCCTCGGCCCGCCGCGCGAGCATCTCGTGCGCGCTCTCCCGGTCGATCGCCCGGTCGTAGAGCGGGCCGACGGGGGAGGCGGCCAGGATCGCCCGCCGCTCCGTCTCGTCGACGGGGCCGATGCGGCCGGCCGGCGGGCGCACGAGGGTGCGCTCCACGACGGTGGGCGCGCCGCTGGCGTCGAGGGTGGAGACGAGCGCCTCGCCGGTACCGAGTTCGGTGATCACGGCCGCCGTGTCGAGGGCGGGGTTGGGGCGGAAGGTGTCGGCCGCCGCCTTCACCGCCCGCTGGTCGCGCGGCGTGTAGGCGCGCAGGGCATGCTGGATGCGGTTGCCGAGCTGGCCGAGGACGTCGTCCGGCACGTCGAGCGGGTTCTGCGTCACGAAGTAGACCCCGACGCCCTTGGAGCGGATCAGGCGGACCACCTGCTCCACCTTGTCCTGGAGGGCCTTCGGCGCCTCGTCGAACAGGAGGTGCGCCTCGTCGAAGAAGAAGGCGAGGCGGGGTATGTCCGGGTCGCCGACCTCTGGAAGCTCCTCGAACAGTTCGGACAGGAGCCAAAGGAGGAAGGTCGCGTAAAGGCGCGGGCTGCCCATCAGCCGGTCGGCCGCGAGGACCGAGACGACGCCGCGTCCGTCCGTGGTCGTGCGCATCAGGTCGCCGATGGCGAGCGCTGGCTCGCCGAAGAAGACGTTCGCCCCCTCGTTCTCGAGCACGAGCAGCTGGCGCTGGATCGCGCCGACGGAGGCGCCTGACACGTTGCCGTAGAGCGTTCCGAGCCGCGGCGCCTCCTTCGCCACGTGGGCGAGGAGGGCGCGCAGGTCCTTCAGGTCGAGGAGGAGGAGGCCCTCCTCGTCCGCGACGCGGAAGACGATGTTGAGGACGCCCTCCTGAACGTCGGAAAGACCGAGGAGGCGCGACAGGAGAAGGGGCCCCATCTCCGAGACGGTCGTGCGGACCGGGTGGCCCTTCTCGCCGAACAGGTCCCAGAAGATGGCGGGCGTCGCCGAGACGGCGTACTCCCCGGCGAGGCCGATGGTCTCGGCGCGCCTTTGCAGGAATTCCTTCGGCTCGCCGGGCATGGACAGGCCCGACAGGTCGCCCTTCACGTCGGCGCAGAAGACGGGAACGCCGGCGGCCGAGAAGCCTTCGGCGAGGACCTGGAGCGTCACGGTCTTGCCGGTGCCCGTCGCGCCGGTGACGAGGCCGTGCCGGTTCGCGCGGTCGAGGCGCAGGTACTGGGGCGGGCCGGCGCCGCCGTCAGCCGTGCCGAGGTAGACCGCATCGTCCCGCAGGATCGCCACCGCTCCGCCCCTTCCGCGTGCCGGCCCCCCGGGCCGCCCGGACGAACTGTCCGCCGGACCGCGAGCGCGCGCAAGCCCCGCCGCGGCCCCCGCCGCCTCACAGCTTGCGCAGGACGAGGAGGCTTTCCCGCGCGCCGGGGACGAGGGCGATCCGCGCCATCACCGTGCGGTCGAGCGCCTCGGCCATGTGGCGGCGCACGTAGGCGCTGGCGAAGACGAGCTCGTATCCGCCCTGGAGCAAGGCGGCCACGGCGCACTGCTCGTTGTAGGCGGTGAAGGGCCAGGCGTCCGGATAGGGGTCGGGCAGGAAGATGTCGTGGAAGGCGACGAGGAGCCCGCGCGGCATCGCCGGGAGAACGTGGCCGACGAGGATGTCGACGTCCGTTCCCGGCATCAGGACGTGGCTGGAATCCACGAGGAGGAGGTCGCCGTCCGCGAGCGCCTCGAAGGGAGCGGTGCCGGCGTCCTGGAGCGGCCGCCTCACCTGCGCCACGGGCAGGGCCCCGAGGTCCGCCCGCGGCGCCGGGTCGATCGCGACGATGCGCACGTAGAGGGCGCCGTCGGCCGCCGCGCGGGCGAGGAAGCGCGTCGAATGGCCCGAGCCCACCTCGACGACGGTGCGCGGCCGGCGGGTGCGGACGAGGGTGTAGACGGCCGCCGCGTCGAGCCCCGGGAACCAGACCTGGTCGAAGCGCGGGGCGGGCGGCGGCTCGCCGCCGATGCGGGCGAGGTCGGCGGCGAAGGCGTCCATCGCCTCGAGGAGCTCGACGAAGCGGGGCCCTTTCGTCTCGAAGAGCGGGCGGAGCGCGGCGTTCGGCCGGTGCGCGGCCCGCCGCGCCGCGCCCGCGTGCCGGTGCGGAACGAAGAAGCCGGCCTGCCGGACGCCGAGGACGGTGGCGAGGCCCATGGTGAGCCGCCTGCGTGCGGCGCGGTCGAACACGTGCGCTTCCCCTCGTTCCGGCGCCACGGCGCCGTCGCGGCCGGGCCGCAGTAGATCATCGCGGCGCCGTCGGCCAGCCCGGAGGGAGCCGTCCGCCCGATCGGGCATCGCCGGGCCGACAGGGGCTTGTGGCCGGTTGCAGCTTGTGGTAGCTTTTTGCATCTTCGGATTGTACTTTTGGTTGCCACCCATGTCCCTGCCCCTTTCCCTTCCTGCCGATGGGCCGTTTCCCGGCCGCAGAACGGCCAGCGCCCCGCGCAAGCGAAAGGCCTATCGGCTGGGCGTGGGGGCGGAGGCCCAGGCGTCCTTGCTGCTGTCGTCCAAGGGATACCGGATCCTCGGCCGGCGGGTCCGTCTGTCCCCGGTCGAGATCGACCTCGTCGCCGCCCGCCACGGGACGGTCGCCTTCGTCGAGGTGAAGGCGCGCGACACGGTGGAGCGGGCGATCGAGGCGGTGGGGCCGGCCCTGCAGCGCCGGATCGTCCGCGCGGGCGCCGACTGGCTGTCCCGCAATCCCGACTATGCGGACCATGTGCTGCGGTTCGACATCGTCGCCATCGCGCCGGGCCGGCTCCCGCGGCACATCCCGAATGCGTTCTGGGAGGTTTCCTGAGCGAGCGGGACCGGGCGCTGGCGATGGGGTCGCGCACGCCATTCGCCCGGCGCCGGGATCGGGCGGACGGACGGGGCCGCCTCGCCGGCGGTCGCGGCAAACCCTTGCACTTCCGCGGCGCGGCGCTTATGGAAGCGGGGCGTGCAGGGGTGTAGCTCAGCTGGTAGAGCGGCGGTCTCCAAAACCGCAGGCCGGGGGTTCGAGTCCCTCCGCCCCTGCCAGCGACCGATCCGGCGTCGGCGACGTGGTTTGGCTCTTGCCACACGGGTCGATTGCCGCTATGTATCTGTGATGGTGGCGCGCAGGGCAGCTTGCGCGCCTTTGTGTTCTCCGTGATCTGTCAGCGTGGCGAGTTGCCCTCCCGTGGCCAAGACCAACCCGTTCCAGTTCGTTCAGGAGGTCCGCTCGGAGGTCCGCAAGGTGACGTGGCCCTCGCGGCGCGAAACCCTGGTGACCACCGTGATGGTCTTCATCATGGTCTTCCTGGCGGCCATCTTCTTCCTGATCGTCGACCAGATCCTGAGCTGGGGCATCGGGTTCATCATCGGGATCGGAGGCTGACGCGCGTCGCGCGTGCCTTGCCCGGCGCCGCGGACGGCGTCGATCGCCGACGCTTCGCGGTGCGGCGACGGTCTCCCGTTCGGCGGGTTCGCGGCCGCTGGGTGCATCACTGAAGTGCGGGCGACAGGCGAATGGCGAAGCGTTGGTACATCGTTCACGCTTACACGAACTTCGAGAAGAAGGTCGCGGATACCATCCTCGAGAAGGTGCGTGACCTGAGCCTCGAGGAGAAGTTCGACGAGGTGCTCGTGCCCACCGAGAAGGTGGTCGAGGTGAGGCGTGGACGGAAGGTGGACGCCGAGCGGAAATTCTTTCCTGGCTACGTGCTCGTGAAGTGCGAGCTCAGCGACGACGTCTTCCACCTGATCAAGAACACACCGAAGGTGACCGGGTTCCTCGGGGCCGACAAGAAGCCGACGCCGATTTCGGACGCTGAGGCCGAGCGGATCCTGCAGCAGGTCTCGGAGGGGGTCGAGCGGCCGAAGCCGTCGGTCACCTTCGAGGTGGGGGAGCAGGTTCGGGTCGCGGACGGGCCGTTCGCGTCCTTCAACGGCCTCGTCGAGGAGGTCGACGACGAGCGGGCACGGGTGAAGGTGGCGGTGTCGATCTTCGGCCGGCCGACTCCGGTCGAGCTCGAGTACGGGCAGGTGGAGAAGATCTGACGGCGACCGCGGGCCGTTCGACGCGGACCGCGGCGGTTCGTCGTGGGGTTTGGCCGCACGCGGGTGCGGTGAGACCGGCGCCTGTGCGGCGCCGCTTGGGTGGGAGGCCAGCGGCCCGCAAGGCCGTGCGGCCGGACCACGACGCCCCCTCGCGGGGCGGAGAGAGGTGAGATGGCGAAGAAGGTACAGGGCTACATCAAGCTTCAGGTACCGGCGGCGAGCGCGACCCCGTCGCCGCCGATCGGTCCCGCGCTGGGTCAGCGCGGTCTCAACATCATGATGTTCTGCAAGGAGTTCAACGCCCGGACTCAGGAGCTGGAGAAGGGCGCTCCCTGCCCGACGGTGATCACCTACTACACCGACAAGTCGTTTTCGTTCGAGATCAAGACGCCGCCGGTGACCCACTTCCTGAAGAAGGCGGCCAGCATCTCCTCCGGCTCGAAGACGCCGGGCAAGGGGGGCAGCATCGGGACGGTGACGGCCGCCCAGGTGCGCGAGATCGCCGAGGCGAAGGTGAAGGATCTCAACGCCAACTCGGTCGAGGCGGCGGTGAAGATGATCGAGGGGTCGGCCCGCTCCATGGGCCTCGAGGTGGTGGAGTAGGCCATGGCGCGCGTCGGCAAGCGGATCCGGGCGGCCCGCGAGGGGCTGGACCCGGCGAAGACGTATTCGCTCGAGGAGGCGATCGGTCTCGTGAAGGAGCGTTCCACCGTCAAGTTCGACGAGACGGTGGAGATCGCCCTCAACCTCGGCGTCGACCCCCGCCACGCGGACCAGATGGTGCGCGGCATGTGCGTCCTGCCGAACGGGACCGGCAGGACCGTGCGGGTCGCCGTGTTCGCCCGCGGCGACAAGGCGGAGGAGGCGAAGGCCGCCGGCGCCGACGTGGTCGGCGCGGAGGATCTGGTCGCCGACATCCAGGCGGGCAACATCGACTTCGAGCGTTGCATCGCGACGCCCGACATGATGCCGCTGGTCGGCCGCCTCGGGAAGATCCTGGGTCCCCGCGGCATGATGCCGAACCCGAAGGTCGGGACCGTCACCCCGGACGTGGCGGGCGCCGTGCGCGACGCGAAGGGCGGCGCCGTCGAGTTCCGCGTGGAGAAGGCGGGCATCGTCCACGGCGGCGTCGGCAAGGTGTCGTTCGCGCCCGAGCAGATCGCGGAGAACATCCGCGCCTTCACGGACGCGGTGGTGAAGGCCAAGCCCGCAGGCGCGAAGGGCACCTACCTGAAGCGCGCGGCGCTGTCCTCGACCATGGGGCCCGGCATCAAGGTGGACGTGTCCACCCTTTCAGAGGCCCGCTGAGCGGATCGACCGCTCCGCGCAGGGGCGGTCTCACGGTTCCCGGCTGCGCGCCGGGATGAAGGGGTGGGCGGCGCCCAGGTGCCGCCCACCGGCCTGTCCGAGACTGCAGGTGTCCGCTCCGGCGGGCTTAATCGTCCTGCAATAGACGGGGGAAGAGATCGGCGGATACCCGTGCGGGCTGCCGGTGCGACCTTCGGGGCAGGTTCGCGCGCCCGCCGCGTCTTTGGCGGGCGACACTGGAGCCGGGGCGACGTCCGTGGCGGGCGATCGTCCCAATCTTGGAGAGCAAACGGTGGATAGAGCCCAGAAACGGAAAATGGTGGACTTCCTCGGCGAAGTCTTCGCGAGCTCCGGTTCTGTGGTCGTGACCCGCTATGTCGGGCTCACCGTCGCCGAGATGACGGACCTGCGTCGCCAGATGCGAGATGGCGGCGCTGCGTTCAAGGTCATCAAGAACCGGCTGGCCAAGATCGCGCTCGAGAACGTCGAAAGGAGTGCTGCGGCGGAGATGTTCAACGGTCCCGTGGGTATCGCCTACGGCCATGATCCGGTCTCCGCGCCGAAGGTCCTGACGGAGTACGCCAAGAAGAACCAGAAGCTGGTGATCATCGGCGGCCTGATCGGCAGTTCGGTGGTCGACGATGAGGGGGTCAAGGCGCTCGCCACGATGCCCTCGATCGAAGAGCTTCGTTCGAAGCTTCTGGGCGTCCTCCTGCAGCCCGGCTCGCAGCTGGCGACGGTGCTGAACGCGCCGGCGAGCAAGCTCGTCCGCCAGCTCAACGCACCGCAGCAGAACCTCGTCGGCGTCCTCTCCGCGTACAAGGCGAAGCTGGAGGCGGCCTGAGGCCGCGGCCACCGGCCCGGACGCTTTCCGACTGCAACAAGCAAGGGTATCCGAACAATGTCCGAGACCATCGACAAGCTGTACGACGAACTGTCCAAGCTCACCGTTCTCGAGGTCGCCGACCTCGTGAAGCGCCTCGAGGACGGCTGGGGCGTGTCCGCCGCGGCCGCCGCGCCGGCAATGGCCATGCCGATGCCGGGAATGGGCGGCGCCGCCGAGGCCGCACCGGCCGAGGAGGAGAAGACCGAATTCGACGTGATCCTCGCGAGCGCCGGCGACAAGAAGATCAACGTGATCAAGGAAGTCCGGGCCATCACGGGGCTCGGCCTCAAGGAGGCGAAGGACCTCGTCGAGGGGGCGCCGAAGCCGGTGAAGGAGGGCGCCTCCAAGGAAGAGGCCGAAGAGATGAAGAAGAAGCTGGAGGAGGTCGGCGCGAAGGTGGAGCTGAAGTAGCGCCCGCGTCGCTCCCGCATCCCGCCTTCGGATGCGGGCCTTCGGCCGACGAACGGCGGCTTCGGGCAGCTGGCCCGGAGCCGCCCGATACGCCGGCGTCCGTTGCGCGGCATGTCGGCGTCGCGATCGCCTGTCCGAGGGAGGGGCGTCGCGGCGATATCGGCGTCCGGATCGCGACACCGGACGCGCCGCGCTGTCGCCGATGGAAACCGGCGCGGATGGACCGAGCGCCGGCCCGGCCGGGCGGCGCGTCGCCGATCGACCGCGGTTCCGTGCGGGTCCGCGTGGCGGCGCTGGTACGACGGCAACTGCGCCGGCGCAAGGGGTCTCTGCCGCTCGCTGGGAGCGGTCGAGCGGTAAGGCCCGGCGGCAGGGGGGCCGACCGGCAGGCAAGCCGGCGACGGGCGACCGCGCCGGAACGAAGAGGGGGTGCCCGCCGGGTGCCCCAGGGCGGCCGGGGCGGGCCGCCGGGGTTTGTGGAGCCGGTCTCGAAGCCGGCGACCGCACCAACACGAGGACCGAGCATGACGCAGGCGTTCACGGGTCGCAAGCAGCTTCGCAAGTTTTTCGGTAAGCTTCGTGAAGTCACGGAGATGCCGAACCTCATCGAGGTGCAGAAGGCGTCCTACGACCAGTTCCTGATGATCGATCGCCCCGAGGGCGGGCGGCCGAACGCCGGTCTGGAAGGTGTCTTCCGCTCGGTTTTCCCGATCCAGGATTTCGCAGGGACTGCTTCTCTCGAGTTCGTCGACTATGAGTTCGAATTTCCAAAGTATGACGTCGACGAATGTCGCCAACGCGACATGACGTACGCTGCACCGCTGAAGGTCAAGCTGCGGCTGATCGTGTTCGACGTCGACGAGGACTCGGGTGCCAAGTCCGTCAAGGACATCAAGGAGCAGGATGTCTACATGGGCGACATGCCGCTCATGACGGACAACGGTACCTTCATCGTGAACGGCACCGAGCGCGTCATCGTCTCGCAGATGCACCGTTCTCCGGGCGTCTTCTTCGACCACGACAAGGGCAAGACCCATTCCTCCGGAAAGCTTCTGTTCGCCGGCCGGATCATCCCCTATCGCGGGTCGTGGCTCGACATCGAGTTTGACGCGAAGGACATCGTCCATGCTCGGATCGACCGGCGCCGGAAGATCCCGGTCACGAGCCTGCTGCTAGCCCTCGGCCTCGACCAGGAAAACATCCTCAACACCTTCTACGGCCAGGTGATCTACGAGCGCGACTTCGACGGCTGGCGTGTTCCCTTCGACCCGGCACGGTTCCGTGGCGCCAAGGCGACGGCCGATCTCGTCGACGCGGCCACGGGCGAGGTGCTGGTCGAGGAAGGCCGCAAGATCACCGCCCGCACGGTGCGCCAGCTGAGCGACAAGGGCGTCGAATACCTGCGCATGCGGGACGAGGACCTTTACGGCCGCTACCTCGCGGAGGACATCGTCGACACCTCCACCGGTCTCATCCATGCCGAAGCGGGCGACGAGATCGACGAGAAGCTCCTCAACGAGCTGGTCGCCCAGGGCTTCGAGACCCTGCGTGTCCTCGACATCGACCACGTGACCCGTGGCGCCTACATCCGCAACACGCTTGCGGTGGACAAGAACGTATCCCGCGAGGATGCCCTGTTCGACATCTACCGGGTCATGCGCCCGGGCGAGCCGCCGACGATCGAGGCGGCCGAGGCCATGTTCCACTCGCTCTTCT